>NZ_CP085081.1:3000000-3300000 GCF_023243115.1 Sediminicoccus sp. KRV36 | reverse complement strand
CAGAGCGTCGCGGTCAATCGGCTTGGCGAGATGCCCATCCATGCCCGCCTCGTAGCAGGCCGAGACCTCCTCCGGCAGGGTCGAGGCGGTGACGCCGAGGATGGGGGTCGCGCCCTTGGGGGCCGGCAGCGCGCGAATGCGGCGCGTGGCCTCCAGCCCGTCCATGCCTGGCATATGCACATCCATCAGCACGATGTCATAGCTCTCGCGCTCGACCGTGCTGACGGCGCCGCTGCCGCTGTTGACGAAATCCACATGATGCCCGGCCGGGGCCAGCAGTGCCTGGATCACGAGGCGGTTGGGCGCCAGATCATCGGCCACGAGAACCCGCAACCCGGCCGGCAGCGGCACGGAGGGCACGATCGGCGCCACCGGCTCAGGCCGGGCGGAAAGCGTTCGCAGAGGCAATTCCAGCCAGAACAGCGCACCGGCACCCGGCTCGCTGTCGCAGCCGATGCTGCCCCCCATCGCCCCGGCCAGGCGCGCGGTGATGGCGAGGCCGAGGCCCGTGCCCAGCCCTTCCGATTCCGCATGCGGGGAGATCTGCGTGAAGTCGCGGAACAGCAGATGGCGCTTGTCGGGCGGCACGCCGGGGCCGCTATCCTGCACCTCGATGCGCAGCCCCACCTGGTTGCGGCCAAGGGTGCGCACGCGCAGATCCACCCGCCCGCCAGTGGGCGTGAACTTCACGGCGTTGGAGAGCAGGTTCAGCAGCATCTGCCTCAGCCGCATGGCATCGGCCTCGACCACTTCCGGCATGGCGGGCGAGATATCGAGCGTGAGGCGCAGGCGCTTGCGGTCCACATCAGGCGCCATGAGGCCCACACAGGCCTCGAACAGCGGGCGGAGTGTTACCGGCCGCGCATCGAGGTCGAGCTGCCCAGCCTCGATCTTCGTCAGGTCCAGCAGGCGATTCACCAATTCGCGCAGATGCCCGCCTGCATCATGCAGCAGGCGAAGCTGGTCGCGCTGGGTGTGGCCCAGGTTGTTGTCCTGCATCAGCGCCTGGGCGAAGCCGAGCATGGAGTTCAGCGGCGTGCGCAATTCATGCGACATGCGGGCGAGGAACATGCCCTTCGCCTCATCCTCGGCATGGGCGGCGTCCCGCGCGCGGGCCAACTCCTCATTGGCGCGCTTGAGCTCGGTGATGTCGGTGCGGATGCCGATGGTGCCACCATCGGGCGTCATGCGCTCGGTGATCAGGATCCAGCGCCCATCGGGGAGCAGGGATTCGAGCGGCGGCCCCTTGGAGCGGCGCCAGCGCACCATCTCGTCGATCGCCGCCTCGATGTCGCCGGTCAGTTGCGGAAATTGGCCGCGCAGCGCCCCTTCGCGCATGATGTCCCGGAAATAGGCGCCTTCGCGGATGAAGGGCGCGCTCAGCGCATACATCTCACGGAAGCGCTGGTTGCAGATCACCAGGCGGTCATCGGGGCCGAAGAGGACGAAGCCATCCGTCATGCTGTCCAGCGCGCTGGCGAGGGTGCTGCGCCAGCGATCGCGGTCGCTCTCGGCGCGCTCCCGCTGGCGGAGCATGATGGAAAGCAGCCCTGCCAGCGTCACGATGAGCATGCCGAACGCCGCCGAGAACAGGATGGCCGGCCAACGATCCGCGGACCACGCCGCCAGCGCGGCGTCCCGCGTCATGGTCACGCGGATGGTCAGGTTGCCGTAGAGCGTGGGGCGGGTCAGTGCCAGGACGGGCGGTCCGGTCGTAGCATCGGGTTTGGTCGCGATCTGCGCTTCCTCATGCGGCAGGGCAGCGAGCAGCATGCCGTCATTGCGCATCAGCGTGATGCGAAGCCCAGGCGCCTCCCCCCCTGACGCCAGCAGCGTGCTGAGATGCGCCAGCGGAATTTCGGCCATGGCGGTGGCATTGGGCAGGCCCGCCACACTCACCGGATTGGCGAAGAACAAGCCCCACTCGCGCGAGGCGGGGTTGCGGATGGGCCCGCCGATGCGCAGGCCACCATCATGCAGGCCTGACTCATTGAAGCTGGGTCCGGTCGGTACCGGCAGGCGCCGGCGGCGATAGACACTGAGCGCCGTTGCCACCGCCTGCCCGCTGGAATCCAGCAGCAGCAGGTCCCGGTAGATGAGGTTCTGGTTGTTCAGTTCTTGCAGGACTTCGCTGGCGCGGGCCGGATCGAAGCGGCCATCCCGCGCGGGGCCGAGGATGACGGGCAGGCCAAAGAGCAGCGATTCGACCTGGGTGAAGTGGCGGTTGATGTTGGCTTCCACGGCGCGCGCGATGCGGTCCACCGTCTGGTTTGCCTGGGCAATGGCCTCCTGCCGCCCGCGTTCAAGCATCAGCCCCGTCGCCAGCGCCTGCACGAGCAGGATGGCAACGGCAGCGACCAGGACGGTGCGGCGGAGGGATCGCGTCAAGGCAGGATCAGCCGCGGCATGGCCGTTCCGCGCTCAGCGAGCCTGCCGTGAGCCTGGGTGGATGGCGGCACGTCGCATGATCACCGACTCCGGAAGGGTTCGCCGCCGATTCTTCGTGCAGCAAAATAAAATGCCCTAGAATTTAGATTTGTCTCTGATCCCCAAACCTATCTGGGCTTGGGTGATTCGACAACGAAAGAAAGCCAAAGCAACTATTTGCGTGACGCTGTTACAAAAAAGGCTCAGCCTGCCAGTTGCTGCTCAAAATCCCTCTCGCGCCAGGGCGTCCAGGGCCGCCCCGAAGCCGCGAGTCGAGAAGGGCAGCGCCACTTCGGCATTCAGCGCATCCCGATATTCCAGCCGCCCCTGTGCGTCGCGCGCGCGGATGCGGGTCAATTGGGCGGCGCTGACATCGGCCTCCGCCACGCAGCCGCGGGGACCACAGGCCCGCAGGGAGACCGTGATGGGCGGCCCGCGATCCGGCAATTGGATCAGCATCGGGGTTGCAACGGTGATATTGGCGGGAATCAGCACCAGAAGGCGCATGGGGTCGCTGCGCTGCGCCCGGCCGAAGGCAAATTGCGCCACGGGTTGGCGGCGCTGATCCTGCAGGGATTGCAGGATTTCGCAGCCACGCGGTGCTGTGCCCCGTGTCTCACAGCGCAACAGCCAATCGCCGAAATTGGCCGATGTCACGTTGGTGGCCGGAGCCTGGGGCTGCGCCCGCACCATGGGCGCGGCCAGCAGGCCGGCTGCCAGGGCGAGGCTCCAGACGCTTGGATGCAATCTTTGGAAGGTCATGCTGCCGGTATAGTCCAGTCGCGCCATGGAGCGAACGGCCGGAATGTGACGAAAGCCAACAAGCCCCCCGCCCTGACCCCCCTTGGACAAGCGCGCAACGGGTGGTAAGGCCTCCCGCGTCGGAGCGTAGCGCAGTCTGGTAGCGCACCAGTCTGGGGGACTGGGGGTCGTGGGTTCGAATCCCGCCGCTCCGACCATTCCGACGCCCCCTTCAGCGTATCGCGTCGCGGAGATGTTTCCCTTGGACCAGGTCACCCCCGAAGCACGCCCGACGGATGCGGCCCATGAGGCCGCGCGCCGGCGCAGCTTCGCGATCATCGCCCACCCCGATGCGGGCAAGACCACGCTGACCGAGAAGCTTCTGCTGAAGGGCGGCGCGATCCAGCTTGCCGGCCAGGTCCGCGCCAAGGGCAATCGCCGCGCCACACGCTCGGACTGGATGAGCATCGAGCAGGATCGCGGCATTTCCGTCGCCACCTCGGTCATGACCTTCGAGCGGGATGACCTGATCTTCAACCTGCTGGACACGCCGGGCCACGAGGATTTCTCGGAGGATACCTACCGCACCCTGACCGCCGTGGACGCCGCGGTGATGGTGCTGGACGCGGCCAAGGGCATTGAGGCGCAGACTCTCAAGCTGTTCGAGGTCTGCCGCCTGCGGGATATCCCGATCATCACCTTCATCAACAAGATGGACCGGGACGGCCGGGACCCGCTGGAATTGCTGGACGAGATCGAAAAGACCCTGGCGCTGGACGTCTCACCCGCCGCCTGGCCGGTGGGGCAGGGGCGGGACCTGCTCGGCGTCTATGACCTGCTGGACCCTGCCTTGCGCATGCTGGATACGGCGGATGGCAGTCATATCCCGCTCTCCGGGCTCGATGATCCGGCGCTGGAGAAGCTGGTTCCGGCCGCGCTGCTCGCGGAATTGCGAGACCAGGCCGGCCTCGTGACCGGGGGGTATCCCGAATTCGACAAGGACGCATTCCTGCAGGGCAGCATGACGCCGGTGTTTTTCGGCAGCGCGCTGCGTGATTTCGGCGTGGGGCATTTGCTGGATGGCCTGGCGCGCCTGGCCCCGCCGCCCCGCCCACGTGCCTCGGATGCGCGGATGGTCGCCCCGGGTGAGCCGAAGCTGACCGGCTTCGTCTTCAAGGTGCAGGCGAACATGGACCCGCAGCATCGTGACCGCGTGGCCTTTCTGCGCATCTGTTCGGGCCGCCTGCAAAAGGGCGCCCGCCTGCTTCAGGTCCGCACCGGCAAGCAGGTGCCGGTGAACGCACCGCTGTTTTTCTTCGCAAAAGATCGGCAGGTGGCGGAAGAAGCCTGGCCCGGCGACGTGGTGGGCATCGCCAATCACGGAACCTTGCGCATCGGCGATACGCTGACCGAGGGCGAGGCCATCAATTTCCGCGGCGTCCCCTCCTTCGCGCCCGAGCATCTGCGCCGCGTGCGGCTGGATGACCCGATGCTGGCCAAGAAGCTGAACAAGGCGCTTGAACAACTCGCGGATGAAGGCGTGGTGCAGATCTTCCGCCCGCTGGATGGCTCGCCCCCCGTGATCGGGGTGGTGGGCCTGCTGCAGATTGACGTGCTGCAAAGCCGGCTGAAGGTCGAATACGGCGTTCCAGCCAGCTTCGAGCACACGCAATGGGAATATCTGCGCTGGGTGACCTCGGAGGATCGTGACGCCGTGGTGCGATTCAGCCAGTTCAACCGCAGCGAATTGGCTGAGGATCACGATGGGGAGCTGGTGGCGCTGTTCACCTCGGATTGGCGCCGCAAGCGCGCGGAGGAGGAGTGGAAGATGCTGCAATTCCACGCGTTGCGCGAACAGCATAGTCTCTCGGAAGGGGGCTGATCCCCGGCGGGTCAGGCCACCACGAAATCCGCCGCCCGATAGCCCTGCGCAAACAGCAGGCCGCGCAAATCCCCATGCTCGATCCGATGACGTGCCGCCGCTGCCACACTGGGCTTGGCCCGATAGGCGACGCCCAGCCCGGCGGCCTGGATCATCGCCAGGTCATTCGCGCCATCGCCGATGGTGGCGGCCTCGCTCAGCGCCAGCCCATGCGCGGCGGCGAGGCGCTTGAGTGTCGCCAACTTCGCATCGCGGTCCAGGATGGGCTGGCCAACCTTGCCGGTGAGCTTGCCGCCGCGCAGCAGAAGCGTATTGGCGTGGTGCTCATGAAAGCCCACGCGCTTCGCCACCCGCCCCGTGAAATAGCGGAACCCGCCCGAGACCAGTGCGGTGCGTGCGCCATGCTTGCGCATGGTGCGCACCAGCGTCTCCGCACCCGGCATCAGTTCCGTCGCTTTCCACGTCTCCTCCAGGGCGGCGGCGTCGAGGCCCTTGAGCATGCCGACCCGCTCGGTCAGGGCCTGCCTGAAATCCAGCTCGCCATTCATGGAGCGCGCCGTGATCTCGGCGATTTGATCCTTGAGGCCGGCAAAGGCGGCGATCTCGTCCAGCGTCTCGGTGGTGATGATGGTGCTGTCCATGTCCGCCAGCAGAAGCTTTTTACGGCGGCCCTGGGCGGGCTGGGCGATCAGGTCCAGTGCGGCGTCACCCAGCGTCCCTCGCACGGCGGCGATGGCCTGCTCGGCCGCGAGGGCCGTGAAGGGCAGATCCGCCGCTTCGCCCTCCGCCAGCCAGTCCACTGCGTCACAATCGGCGCCGAGCGCGCTCAAGGCCGCGCGCGCGGCATTCAGATGGGCGGGCGCAAGCGCGCCAGGCTGGGCGATCAGGGTCAGGATATGGGGCATGGCGGGCGGACCATGCCGGGGTGCGGCGCATGACGCAACCGCGGGCACTCATCATCGCCGGCCCCACGGCGTCCGGAAAATCCGCACTGGCCTTGGAACTGGCGGAACGCTTCGGCGGCACCGTGATCAATGCCGATGCGATGCAATGCTATCGCGAGCTTCGGGTGGTCACGGCCCGCCCCCCACCGGAGGACGAAGCCCGCGCCCCGCACGCGCTGTATGGGGTGCTGCCTGCGGCCGAGGCTGGCTCCGTCGCCTGGTGGCGCGAAGCGGCGCTGGCCGAGATGGCCCGTGCCCGGCTGCCGATCCTGTGCGGCGGGACAGGGATGTATCTGCGCGCCCTCACCCAGGGGCTCTCCGTCCTGCCCGAGATTCCACCACCTGCCCGGGAGGAGGCGCGCGCGCGCCTCGCGGCACTGGGAGCCGAGCGTCTGCATGCCCAATTGCCCCCGGAGGATGCCGCGCGGCTCCGCCCCTCTGACAGCCAGCGCATTGCGCGCGCGCTGGAGGTCTGGCTGGCCACCGGGCAAAGTCTCGCGGCGTGGCACCGCACAGCGCCCCGGCTGCCGCCCGCCGATTACGACTTCAGGGCAATCCTGCTGACCCCGCCGCGCGAGCAGCTCCATCCGGCGATCATCGCCCGCTGGGCCATCATGCGGGCCGAGGGCGCGCTGGAGGAGGTGGGCGCATTGCTGGAGCAGGGGCTGGACCCAGGCCTGCCGGCGATGCGCGCGCATGGGGTTCCCGAACTTGCCGCCGAATGGCGAGGTGAGGCGTCTCCCGCCGAGGCGGATGCCCGCGCCATCGCTGGGACCTGGACCTACACGCGGCGCCAGGCGACGTGGTTTCGGCATCAGGAACTGGTCGCCCCCGCGGCAACGCATAGGATCAATGCGCGAATCGCGGGTCTTGCGCAATTTTCAGAAAGAAATGCACCTGAAATCTTCGCATTTCTTCAGCGGGCCGGTTGACGCGCCGCAGCACGGCCCCTAAGCCTCGCCTGCCAGAACACGAGAGATCACCATGTCCGCCACCACAGCCCCCGCCGCCGACGCCACCGTGATGACCGGTGCGGAAGTCGTTCTCCGCGCGCTGAAGGATCAGGGCGTGGATGTCATCTTCGGCTATCCCGGCGGCGCCGTCCTGCCGATCTATGACGCGCTGTTCCAGCAGAATTTCATCCGCCACATCCTGGTGCGCCACGAACAGGCGGCGGTGCACGCGGCCGAGGGCTATGCGCGCTCCACCGGCAAGGTGGGCGTGGTGCTCGTCACCTCCGGCCCCGGTGCCACCAATGCGGTGACGGGCCTGGTGGATGCGCTGATGGACAGCATCCCCGTGGTCTGCCTCACCGGCCAGGTGGCGACGCATCTGATCGGCAATGACGCCTTCCAGGAGGCCGATACGACCGGCATTACCCGCCCCGCCACCAAGCATAACTACCTGGTGAAGCGCAGCGAGGACCTCGCGCGCGTCATGCATGACGCCTTCTATGTGGCGCGCAGCGGCCGCCCCGGCCCGGTGGTGGTGGATCTGCCCAAGGACATCCTGATCAGGCCGGCGCCCTATGTGGACGCGCCCGCCGTGACCACGCCGCATCGCAGCTATCGGCCCGTCACGTCGCCTGATCCGAAGCGCATCCTGGAAGCCGTACAGGCGCTGAAGCGCAGCGAGCGCCCCGTGATCTATGCCGGTGGCGGCGTGATCAATTCCGGCCCCGAGGCCTCGCGCCTGCTCGGCGAGTTCGTGCGGATCACGGGCATGCCATGCACCAACACGCTGATGGGGCTGGGCGCCTTCCCGGCCTCGGACCCGCTGTTCATCGGCATGCTGGGGATGCACGGCACCTACGAAGCCAACCTCACGATGCATGGCTGCGACGTGATGTTCAACATCGGCGCCCGCTTCGATGACCGCATCACCGGGCGCCTTGATGCCTTCAGCCCCGGCTCGAAGAAGATCCATGCCGATATTGACCCCTCCTCCATCAATAAGAATGTGAAGGTGGATGTGCCGATCGTCGGCGATGCCGGTCAGGTGCTCGCCGCCATGATCGAGTGCTGGAAGAGCGACCCGACGCCGGTGGCGAAGGAAGCGCAGGCCGCCTGGTGGCGGCAGATCGACCAGTGGCGCGCGCGTAACTGCCTTGCCTATGTCCAGGCGGGGCCGATCATCAAGCCGCAGCACGCGGTGAAGCGCCTGTTCGAGATCACGCAGGAACTGGGGCGCGAGACCTTCATCTCCACCGAGGTGGGCCAGCACCAGATGTGGGCGGCGCAGTATTTCGGCTTCGACAAGCCGAACCGCTGGATGACCTCGGGCGGGCTCGGCACCATGGGCTATGGCTTGCCGGCCGCGATGGGCGTGCAGATCGCGCATCCGGATGCGCTCTGCATTGATATCGCCGGCGAGGCGTCCATCCTGATGAACATCCAGGAGATGGGCACGCTCGCGCAGTATCGCCTGCCGGTGAAGGTCTTCATCCTCAACAACGAATATATGGGCATGGTGCGCCAGTGGCAGGAGCTGCTGCACGGCAGCCGCTACTCCGAGAGCTATTCCGAGGCGCTGCCCGATTTCGTGAAGCTCGCCGAAGCTTTTCACGCCCGCGGCTTGCGCGCCGAGACGAGCGACCAGCTGGATGACGTGATCCGCGAGATGATCGCCCATCCCGGCCCCGTCATCGCGGATATCTGCGTGGCGAAGGATGAGAACTGCTTCCCGATGATCCCCTCGGGGGCGGCGCATAACGACATGATCCTGGGCCCGGACCAGGAGAAGAACGCGCGCGCGGTCACCGACGACGGAATGGTGCTGGTCTAAACCCATGGCAGACATGAATTCGCGAACCGCGACCATCGCGGTGCTGGTGGAAAACGAGTCGGGAATCCTGGCCCGGGTGGTCGGCCTCTTCTCGGGGCGGGGGTACAACATCGAAAGCCTGACGGTGGCGCCCGTGGATGATGAGAAGCGGCTCTCGCGCATCACCGTCGTCACCACCGGGACCGACATGGTGATCGAGCAGATCAAGGCGCAGCTGGACCGGCTGGTGCCAGTGCACCGGGTGAATGACCTCGCGCTGGAAGGACCGCACCTCGTGCGCGAATTGGCGCTCATCAAGGTGGTGGGTAAGGGCGAGAGCCGCGTCGAGGCGCTGCGCCTGGCCGATGCCTTCCGCGCCCGCGTGGTGGACGCGACGACGGAGAGCTTCGTCTTCGAGATGACCGGCAATGCCGAGAAGATTGATGCCTTTTGTGCCTTGATGCGCCCGCTGGGCCTCAAGGAAGTTTGCCGCACCGGGGCGGTTGCCATCGCGCGCGGCACGGCGCACATGGCGGCCTGATTTTCCCTTTCGACCAAGACCAGTAGCAAAGAGGAGCGCCCAAGATGCGCGTCTATTACGATCGTGATGCCGATGTGAACCTGATCAAGGCGAAGAAGGTCGCCGTGATCGGCTTCGGCTCCCAGGGCCATGCCCATGCCATGAACATGCGCGACAGCGGCGTGAAGGATGTGGTCATCGGCCTGCGTCCCGGCGGTTCCTGGAAGAAGGCCGAAGCTGCCGGCTTCCAGGTGATGTCGCCCGCCGATGCGGCCAAGTGGGCCGATATCGTCATGGTGCTGACGCCCGATGAACTCCAGGGCGATCTCTATCGCGATCACCTGCACGCCAACCTCAAGCCCGGCGCGGCGCTCGCCTTCGCCCATGGCCTGAACGTGCATTTCAACCTGCTCGATCCGCGCTCGGACATTGACGTGTTCATGATCGCGCCGAAGGGCCCCGGCCATACGGTGCGCGGCGAATACCAGAAGGGCGGCGGCGTGCCCTGCCTTGTGGCCGTCAACCAGAACCCCTCGGGCAATGCGCTGGAAATCGCCCTCTCCTACGCCTCGGCCATTGGCGGCGGGCGTTCGGGCGTGATCGAGACGACCTTCAAGGAAGAATGCGAGACCGACCTCTTCGGCGAACAGGTCGTGCTCTGCGGCGGCCTGGTGGAGCTCATCAAGGCTGGCTTCGAGACGCTGGTGGAAGCCGGCTACGCCCCCGAGATGGCCTATTTCGAGTGCCTGCACGAGGTGAAGCTCATCGTTGACCTGATCTATGAGGGCGGCATCGCCAACATGAACTACTCGATCAGCAACACGGCCGAATACGGCGAATACGTCACCGGCCCACGCATCATCACGGATGAGACCAAGGCGGAGATGAAGCGCGTGCTGGCCGATATCCAGACCGGCAAGTTTGCCCGCGACTGGATGCTGGAAAACAAGGTGAACCAGGCCAGCTTCAAGGCCACGCGCCGCCGCCTGGCCGAGCATCCGATCGAGGAAGTGGGTGCCAAGCTGCGCGCCATGATGCCCTGGATCACCAAGGGCGCCCTGGTGGACAAGGCAAAGAACTAATCTTGCCAGCAGGCAAGCAGAAGGGCCGGCGGAGCAATCCGTCGGCCCTTTTTCGTTGTGTCGGGGGTGCTTAGCGCACCTGCACCTGGACCACGTCCGGGTCGGCATTGGCCATCATCCCGGCATTCACCACCCGGATGCGGCTGCCGGCCACGCCGTGTTGCGCCAGCGCGCTGCGCACGGTTGCCGTGCGCGCACGGGACATGGCGAGGTCCATCCGCTCGGAATAGCTGGTAATGGTGACGGGCGAGCGCGGATTGGCCATCAGCCGATCCAGCACGGGGCCGAGGCTGGCGCGGGCCATCGGCGTCAGGTTCGAGGTGCCGGCATCAAAGCGGATGGCGGCCACGCGGCCATCGCCGGTCGGCAGGGCCGGGGCTGCGACTGGGGCAGGCGCCGGGGGGCGCGGCGGCGGGGGCGGCGGCTCCTGCGCGCAGGCGGCGAGCAGGGCGGCGGCGGCAAAGGCGCCGGAGAGGGTCTTGAACGACATGTAGGAGTTCCTTCGGGCATGGGGCCCGCAAGGACCCCAACACCCAAAGGAAGCGATGGTTACACGCGCGGCGAATTAACGCTGGCCGCGATCCACCCGGACCTCAACGCGGCGGCTCTCCAGGCTCTCGAAGCCCGGCGTGGCGCCACGGTAGAGGATACGGAGCCGGCGGGCAGGCACGCCATTGGCGATCAGCGCATCGGCCACCACGCGCGCCCGCAGCCGCGAGAGGGTCATGTTGGCCTCGGCCGAGCCGCGCGGGTCGGAATAGCCCACCACCAGGACCGGCACGCGGGGATTGGCCTTGATGCGGGTCGCCACTTCATTCAGGGCCACCTGGGCGGGCTCCTCCAGCAGGGCGGACCAGGCCTCGAAGAAGATCGGCAGCGCGCGGTTGGGGTCCACCGGGGCGGCGGGTGCCGCGGCCGGCGGCGGCGGGGGAGGGGCAGCCGCGACAACCGGCGCGGGCGTCTCCGCGCAAGCCGCGAGGGCCAAGAGGGCGGCGCCAAAAGCGGCTTGGGTCAGGCTGCGGGGCATGGGGTCTTCTCCTGAATTCACCGACGAATCGGCGGCGATTGCAGTCTTTTGCAACAGTCGGCCGCCGCTGTCACCGCTTGACCGGAAAGGCCGCGCGTTCAAGCCTCCCGGACATGACCCATATCATGGCCCCTGGCACCACCTACCCACGCGATCTGCGGGGCTATGGCCCCCATACGCCCGACCCACGCTGGCCTAATGGCGCGAAGCTCGCCCTCTCCTTCGTGCTGAACTATGAGGAGGGGGGCGAGAACACTGTGCTCAACGGCGATGCCGCCTCGGAAATCTATCTGCACGAAGTCCCCGGCGGCAGCCCCCTGGTGGGGGAACGCAACCGAACTGTGGAGACGCAATTCGACTATGGGGCGCGAGCCGGCGTCTGGCGCATCCTGCGCCTCTTTGCCGCGCGCGGGCTGAAGCTCACGGTCTATGGCGTCGGCCGTGCGCTGGAGCTCAACCCTGACGTGGCGCGGGCCTTCGCCGAGCAGGGACATGAGGTGGCAAGCCATGGCTGGCGCTGGATCGACTATCACGCCATGCCCGAAGCCGCGGAACGCGCCGAAATCGCGCGCTGCGTGGAGACCATCACCCGGCTGACCGGCAAGCGGCCGGTTGGCTGGTACACGGGGCGCATCAGCCCCAATACGCGCCGCCTGGTCGCGGAGCATGGCGGCTTTCTCTACGACAGCGATTCCTATGATGACGACCTGCCCCACTACATCGAGGTGTCGGGCAAGCCGCAGCTCGTCATCCCCTATACGCTCGACAATAATGACATGAAATTCGCCGTGCCGCCCGGTTTTGGCGACCCTGACGGATTCGAGCGGCATTTGCGGGATGCTTGCGACATGCTGCGTGCGGAGGGGGCCGATGGCTCACCGAAGATGATGAGTGTGGGGCTGCATTGCCGCCTCGCGGGCCGGCCGGGCCGCGCCGCGGCGCTTGCCCGTTTTCTCGACCATGTCGTGGCGTGTGGCGACGTCTGGGTCGCGCGGCGCGAGGATATCGCGCGCCATTGGTGGGAGACCCACCCACCGCAGGCGATCCATCCGGCAAAATGAGCAGGATGGATCGCCCGGGCTTGATCAGTCTTCGTCGCTGAAGCGATGCGCCAGGCCGGCAAACACCGCGCCGAGCATCGGCGCCAGCCAGAAGAGCCAGAGCTGGTGCAGCGCCGTGCCGCCCATGATGAGGGCGGGGCCGGTGCTGCGCGCCGGGTTCACCGAGGTGTTGGTCACCGGGATGCTGATGAGATGGATCAGCGTCAACCCGAGGCCGATGGCGATGGGCGCGAAGCCTGCCGGCGCACGCTTGGAGGTGGAGCCCAGGATGATCATGAGGAACATGAAGGTCATGACCAGCTCGGTCAGGAAGCCCACCGCCATGCTGTATTTCCCGGGAGATGCGTCGCCATAGCCATTGGCGGCGAGGCCCTTGCTGATATCCCAGCCCGGCGCGCCCGAAGCGATGGCATAGAGCACCATGGCGGCGACGATGGCGCCACCGACCTGCGCGATCATGTAGGGGATGGCTTCATCCGCATCGAAACGCCCGGCACAGACCAGGCCGAGCGTCACGGCCGGGTTCAAATGGCAGCCCGAGACGTGGCCGATGGCGTAGGCCATGGTCAGGACCGTCAGGCCGAAGGCCAGGGACACGCCGACCAGGCCGATCCCCACCTCGGGGAAGGCCGCCGCGAGCACGGCGCTGCCGCAGCCCCCGAGGACAAGCCAGAATGTACCCAGAAATTCAAAACCAAGCCTTTGCGGCATATCCCGCCTCCTCGAAAAATTTAATTCCCTGACCATGCAACGCTACACGCCAATCCCCTCGGGAGAGAAGAGGGGATCGAAAACCGCATATCTAAACCGAGAAGATTACTCGGTAATTCTTTCAATCCGATTGACCCTGACCACTTCGCGCCAGCGCGTGACTTCGCTGTTGACATGGGCGACGAAGCGCTCAGGCGGGCCGCCTTCCGGGCGGGCTCCCATGTCACGCAGCCGCGACTGCACCAGTTCATCGGTGAGCGCCATGTTCAGCAGGGCGTTCAGTCGTGCCACCACGGCGGGCGGCGTGCCGCGCGGGGCCATGTAGCCGAACCAGGGCTCGATCACGGCATCCGGCATGCCGGCCTCCTCCAGCGTGGGCACATCCGGCAGCGCTGCATCACGCGTGCGGCCGCTGACGACCAGCGCGCGCAGCTGCCCGCCGCGAATGGCGCCGATCAGCGTCGGCGTGTTCTCGAAAAAGAGCTGCGTGTCCCCCGAGATCACCGCCTGCATTCCCGGCGCACCGCCGCGAAAGGGCACATGCGTCATCTGCAGGCCAAGCCGCCCATTGAGAAATTCGCCAAGCAGGTGGTTCGAGGCGCCAAAGCCCGAGGAGGAGAAATTCACGCGTGGGCCCTCGCGCTTCGCCCAGGCCACGAATTGCTGGAAATCACGCGCCGGATGGTCGGGGCGGACAGCCAGGGCGTTCATCACGCTGGCACTCCAGAAGACCGGCACCAGGTCGCGCTCGATGTCGAAGGGCATACGGGCATAGATGGCGGCGTTGATCGCGCAATTGCCGATGGTGCAGGCGCCCAGCGTATAGCCATCGGGTGCGGACTGCGCGGCGGCCGCCATGCCGATATTGCCATTGGCGCCCGAGCGGTTCTCCACCACCCAGCGATGCGGCAGATCGCGCGAGGCGCGCTCGGCCAGGATGCGGGCGATCAAATCCGTGGCGCCACCAGGCGGAAAGGGCAGGATGATGCGGACCGGCCGCTCGGGCTGCCATTCCTGGCCTTGGGCCTGCCCCTGGGCCTGCGCCGCGGCGGGAAGGGTCAGGAACAGGGCGCAAAGGGCCATCAGGGGGCGGCGCATGGTGTTTCCTCCGGTCATTGCTTTGCGGGCAGCTTGGCCGGGACGGCGCGCCACGTCCATGCTTGGCTTGATCGCCTTTCGCTGCCGCCTTATGGTGCGCGCATGGCGATGATGACCGCATGCTTGATGCTGTCCGCCGGGTTGTTCGCTTTTGTGCAGCGGGCCCGGTCGGTCTCGCTCGGCCTTCTTCCGCTTCGACTTTCCCGCCCCTGGGTGTGAGCTGAGGCCGCGCGCGGCCCGCACAACTCAGGGGACCCTGGTCCACCAGGGGTATTCACCGGAAAGCCTTCGAACTCTGCGAGATCACCCATGAGCATCAACCATCCCTCCTTCGGCACGCTCGACGCTGGCCGCATCATCATCTTCGACACGACTTTGCGCGACGGCGAGCAATCGCCGGGCTTCTCCATGAATCTGGACGAGAAGCTGCGCATGGCCGAGGCGCTGCATGAACTCGGCGCCGATGTGCTGGAGGCGGGCTTCGCCATCGCCAGCCCCGGCGATTTCGAGAGCGTGCAATCCATCGCCAGGCGCTTCGCCAAGGATGGTCCCGTCATCGCCAGCCTGAGCCGCGCGAATGCCGCGGATATCCTGGCCTCGGCCGAGGCGACCAAGCCCGCCGCCCGCCCGCGCATCCATATCGTGCTGGCCACCAGCGATCTGCACATGCGCGTCAAGCTGCGCATGACGCGGGAAGAGGTGCTGGAGCGCATCACCGAGAGCGTGAGCCTGGCCCGCAACCATGCGGCCGATGTCGAATGGTCGGCCGAAGATGGCTCGCGCTCTGATCTCGAATTCCTCTGCCGTTGCGTCGAGACGGCGATCAAGGCGGGCGCCACGACCATCAATATCCCGGACACGGTGGGGTACTCACTGCCGGCCGATATGGGGCTGATTTTCTCGACGCTGATGAACAAGGTGCCGAATGCGGATCAGGTGATCTTCTCGGCGCATAATCACAATGACCTGGGGCTGGCCGTGGCCAATACCCTGGCCGCCATCCAGGCCGGCGCCCGGCAGATCGAATGCACCATCAATGGCATCGGCGAGCGCGCCGGGAATGCGAGCCTGGAGGAGATCGCCATGGCGCTCCGCACCCGGCATGACGCGCTGGGCCTGCGGACCGGCATCGAGAGCAAGCGCATTTTGCGCACCTCCAAGCTGCTGGCGACCATCACCGGCTTCGACGTGCAGCCCAACAAGGCCATCGTCGGCCGCAACGCCTTCGCGCATGAGAGCGGCATCCATCAGGATGGCGTGCTGAAGGATGCCAGCACCTATGAGATCATGACGCCGGAATCCGTGGGCTGGACCACGAATTCCATCGTGCTGGGCAAGCATTCCGGTCGCGCCGCCTTCCGCGACCGGTTGAAGACCCTGGGCTATGAGGTCGGCGACAACCAGCTGAATGACGCCTTCAAGCGCTTCAAGGATTTGGCCGACCGCAAGAAGGTGGTTTACGACGAGGACATCGCCGCCCTCGTGGATGACGAGGTCGGCCGCGGCAATGACCGCATCAAGCTGACCGGCCTGAATGTCTCCACCGGCATGGGCACCAAGCCGATGGCGACCATCGCGCTTGATGTGGACGGGGCACGCCGTGATGGCATGGCCATGGGGGATGGTGGCGTGGATGCCACCTTCAACGCGCTGCGCGCCGCCTTCCCGCATGAGGTCAATCTCAAGCTGTTCGCTGTCCAGAGCGTGACAGGCGGCACCGACGCCCAGGCGCGCGTGACAATCCGTCTGGAGGAAAACGGCAAGCTCGTGGACGGGCAGGGGGCGGATACGGATACGATCGTCGCCGCCGCGCGGGCCTATGTGCACGCGCTGAACAAGCTGCTGGTGAAGCGGGAGCGGACCGAGCCGCCCCCGGTCGCGGCCGAGTAAGCCTCACTCGACCCGGATATTGAGCCGGCGAATGAGTGCCGCGTAGAGCGGGGTCTCGGTCGCGATCTGCCGCTGCATCGCGGCCGGCCCCATTTCGGGCGCCGAGAGGGAGAGTGCATCCAGCCGCTGCCGCGCGGCGGGGGCGGCAAAGACCTCCGCCGTGGTGCTCGCCAGGGTCGCCAGCACCGCGGCTGGGGTGCCCGCGGTGGCCGAGGCGCTGAACCACCCGGTCACCACCACGCCGGCCAGCCCCTGCTCGGCGAAGCTTGGCACCTCGGGCAGGGCCGGCAGCCGGGCGGTGGCGGTCACGCCCAGCGCCCGCAACTGGCCTGACTGGATATGCGGCTTGGCGGAGGCCACCGTGTCGAACATCAGGTCGATATTGCCGGCCAGCAGGTCGGGCACGGCCTGGCCGCTGCCGCGATAGGGGACATGCGTCATGGTCACGCCCGCGCGCTCGGCGAAGATTTCGGCCGCCAGATGCGCCATGCTGCCATTGCCGAAGGAGCCGTAGCTGAGTGCCCCCGGCCGGGCGCGCGCCCGCTCCAGGAAGGCGGCCAGGCTGGCCGGGCCTCGCGCCGCATGGACCACCAGCACATAGGGTGTTTCAGCCAGCAGGCTGACATGGGCGAAATCCGCCACGGGATCATAGCCGAGATCGGGCAACAGGGACGGGTTGACCGTGAAGCTGACATTGGTGCCCACCAGCAGGATGTGCCCGTCCGCAGGCCGCGCGCGGGCCACGGCGCGCGCGCCGATGGCCGTCGCCGCGCCGGGGCGGTTCTCGACGATGAAGCTGCCGCCCAGCCGCTCCTGCAGGCCCTGCGCCAGGATGCGGCCGAGAATGTCGGTGGCACCACCGGCGGCATAGGGTACGACCAGTGTGACTGTCCGCGCCGGATAGGCGGTCTGGGCGCGGGCTGGCGCGGCTGGAACGAAAGCGCTCAAAGCGGGAGTGCCGAGGGCGAGTCCGCTGAGCAGCGCAGCGCGGCGGGTGGTCATGGTCATCGGGGCATCCTCCAGGATGGCTTTGCGCCGGTTCAGCCGGCGATTATCCCCAATCATGCCACGGCCGGCGCGGCCCTGGCGAGGCGGCGCGCGCGCAACGGGTTGCCCCAGGGGACACTTGGGGCTAGGGGTCCCTGTCTCAGACCACCCCATGGCCACCCTCTGGAAGGCTCCCCGCATGTTCTCTCGCCTGTTCGGCTTCCTCTCCGCCGACATGGCCATTGACCTCGGCACCGCGAACACACTCGTTTACGTGAAGGGCCGGGGCATTGTGCTGAACGAGCCGTCTGTTGTCGCGATTTCCGACAATCGCGGCCGCAAGCAGGTGCTCGCGGTCGGTGAGGAGGCGAAGCAGATGCTGGGCCGCACGCCCGGCAACATCGCCGCCATTCGCCCCCTGCGCGACGGCGTGATCGCCGATTTCGAAGTGGCGGAGGAAATGATCAAGCATTTCATCCGCAAGGTGCATAACCGCCGCAGCTTCACTTCGCCGCTCATTATCGTCTGCGTGCCTTCCGGCTCGACCGCGGTGGAGCGCCGCGCCATCCAGGAAAGCGCCGAAAGCGCTGGCGCCCGCAAGGTCCTGCTGATCGAGGAACCGATGGCGGCCGCGATCGGCGCCGGCCTGCCCGTGACCGAGCCTTCGGGCTCCATGGTCGTGGATATTGGCGGCGGCACGACGGAAGTGGCCGTGATTTCGCTGGGCGGCATTGTCTATGCGCGCAGCGTGCGCGTGGGTGGCGACAAAATGGATGAGGCGGTGATTTCGTATATTCGCCGCACCCACAACCTGCTGATCGGCGAAAGCTCGGCCGAACGGATCAAGATGACCATCGGCGCCGCGGCCCCTCCGCTGGATGGCGAGGAAGGCCCGCTCACCGAGGTCAAGGGCCGGGACCTGATGAACGGCGTCCCGCGCGAGGTGCTGGTCAGCCAGCGGGAGATTGCCTATTCGCTGATGGAGCCAGTCACGTCGATCGTGGATGCGGTGAAAGTGGCCCTTGAGAATACGCCGCCCGAACTGGCGGCCGATATCGTGGACAAGGGAATTGTCCTCACCGGCGGTGGGGCCCTGCTGTACCGGCTGGATGAAGTGCTGCGCGATGCGACAGGCCTGCCCGTTGTTGTGGCAGAGGAGCCGTTGAATTGCGTGGCGATGGGCACTGGCCGCGCCCTGGAGGAGCTGAAGCGGCTTCGCCAGGTGCTGACTTCGATGTATTGAGAGCTACCGAATCACTCTTCGATCCTGTTGTGTAGTCCTGAGCATTTTTCTCCGATACGGCTGGATATGCCGTGGCGGAAATGGTCTCAATCCCTCGATGGGCCCCATGGGGCGGAGATGCCGTGATCCGTCTGAGTATCCCGCTGAGACAGGCTTTAGCCCGGCTTTCCCTGCCGGTGCTGATCGCGGCCGCCTTCGGCATCATGCTGCTGGGCAAGGCGGATGCGCTGCTGATCGAGCGCATGCGGATGTCCTTGGCGGATGCTCTGGCACCCATCTGGGGCGCCGTGCAGGAACCTGTCTCCGCCGTGCGTGATGCGGTGCAGGAGGGTGAGGCGCTGTGGAACATGCGGGCCGAGAATGCCCGCCTGATCGAGGAAAATGAGCGTCTGCGCCGTTGGCAAGCGACGGCCCTGGCCCTCGAGGCCGAGAACGCGCTCCTGCGCCGCCAGCTCTCCTGGGTGCCGGACCCCGCCCCGCAATTCCGCACGGCCCGCGTGGTGGCGGATGCGGGCGGCACCTATGCCCGCGCTGTCCTGCTGGCGACGGGCCCGCAACACAATGTGCGCAAAGGGCAGATCGCACTGGATGAGCGCGGCTTCGCAGGCCGCGTGACGGAGGTGGGCAGCCGCTCCGCCCGCGTCCTGCTCGCGACGGACATCAACAGTCGCGTGCCGGTCACGCTGGAAACCAGCCGGGCACGGGCCATCATGGTGGGCAACAACGCGGCGCGGCCAAGGCTCCAGCATTGGCCTGAGGGCACCTTGCCGCGCGAAGGCGATCGCGTCGTGACCAGCGCTCAGGCGGGCGCCTTCCCGGCCGGGCTGCCGGTCGGCGTGGTGCGCTGGACAGAGAGCGGCGCCGTTGAGGTGGAGCTTTTCGCGCATCTGGAGCGGCTGGATGTGCTGCGGCTGTTTGATTTCGGGCTTTCCGGGATCTTGCCGCCGGAATCCGTGGCCCGGCCCGAGCCGCGCGGGCGGCGCTGACCGCATGGTCTCCAAGGGCCGGCCGGAGCCGCCCATGGGCTTGCTCCAGCGCCTGGATGCAGCTGCGCGCGCGGGATTTCCGGGACTCTTTACCGCTTTCCTGATCATTTTGGCAGCGGTCCCCGTGGGCCTTCCCGGGATCATCGGCGCCGTGGCGCTGCCCTGCATTTTCTTCTGGACGATCTTCCGTCCGGCTGCCATGCCCGCACCCGTGGTGTTCTTTCTTGGTCTTTTGCAGGATCTCCTCTCCTTTGCCGCCCTCGGGACGGGGGTGCTGACCCTGCTCATCCTGCATGGGGTGACGCTGCGCCTCCGCGATTTCCTCGTGCGGCAATCCTTTCTCTCGGCCTGGGTGGTGTTCAGCGCCTTCGCCGCCGGGGCTGGCGCGCTGGGCTGGGCGCTGCAGGCTGTGCTTGGCTGGATGTTGCCGCCGGCAGCGCCGGGATTGCACCAGTTCGGCATCGCGGTCGGCCTCTACCCGGCCTTGGCCTGGGTGCTGGCGCGCCTGCACACGGCCATGCGCCGGGCGGAGACGGCACTGTGAAGATGCCGCGCATCTTCCGTCGCACGAAAGGCGGGATTGAGAATTTTTCGATGCGTCACGCCGGGGGCGTGCGGTCATGAAGATGCCGCGCATCTTCCGTCGCTCGAAAGGCGGGATTGAGAATTTTTCGATGCGTCACGCCGGGGGCGTGCGGTCATGAAGATGCCGCGCATCTTCCGTCGCTCGAAAGGCGGGATTGAAAATTTCTCAATGCGCGGCGTCAAGCGGGAGGAAGAGGAGCGGCGCTCCGTCTTCACCCGCCGCGCCTTGCTCATGGGCGGCACGCAATTGGGGGCCTTTGGCTTCCTGGGATACCGCTTGCACAAGCTGCAGGTGGAACAGGGTGAGCGCTACGCCACGCTGGCCGAGGAAAATCGCCTCTCCGCCCGGCTGCTCTCGCCACCGCGCGGCCGCGTGCTGGACCGCAATGAGCGGGTGGTGGCTGGCAATCGCCTCAACTGGCGCGCGCTGCTGGTGGCCGAGCACACGGCCGATGTCGGCGCCACGCTGGAAACCTTCAGCCGCATCGTGCCGCTGGCCGACCATGAACGCGCCCGGGTGGAGCGGGATGTCCGCCGCCGCCGCCGCTTCGTGCCCGTGATCGTGCGCGAATTCCTGACCTGGGAGGAGATGGCGCGGATCGAAGTCAACGCGCCCGACCTGCCCGGCATCCTGATCGATGTCGGCACCACCCGGATCTACCCCGAGGCCGAGCATCTGGCCCATATCGTCGGCTATGTGGCGCCACCCGCCGAGCGCGACATGGATGGCGACCCACTGCTGCAATTGCCCGGCATCCGTGTCGGGCGCTCCGGGATTGAGCGGCATCACGACCAGGTGCTGCGAGGCCGCGCCGGCGCTGTGCAACTCGAAGTGAATGCCGTGGGCCGCGTGATCCGCGAACTGGACCGGCGCGAGGGCATGCCCGGCCAGGATATCGAGATCAGCGTCGATACCGAATTACAGAAGACCCTGCGCGGAAAGATTGAGGAAGGCACCTCCATCGTCGTCATGAATGCACGCAATGGCGAAGTGCTGGCCATGGCAAGCCAGCCCAGCTTCGACCCGAATGTGTTCAATTCCGGCGTCAGCGGCGCGCAATGGCGGCAATGGACGGCCAACCGCGCAACACCCCTGATCAACAAGGCGACCAACGGCCTTTACGCCCCGGGCTCGACCTTCAAGATGGTGGTGGCGCTGGCCGGGCTTGAGGCGCGCGTCATCAGCACAGGCGAGCGCGTCACCTGCCCCGGCCATTTCGACCTGGGCGAGAGCCGGTTCCATTGCTGGAATCGCAGCGGTCATGGCGGCGTGGAAATGCGCACCGCGCTCAAGGTCAGCTGCGACGTTTATTTCTACGAACTGGCCAAGCGCCTGGGCATCAACCGCATCGCCGCCATGTCACGGCGGTTCGGCCTCGGGGTGGACCTCGACATCGAGTTGCCGGGCACCCGCCGCGGCCTTGTGCCGACGCGTGAATGGCGTGAGGCGCAGGGGCGGGGCTGGGCCTTGGGCGACACGGTGGTGCATGGCATTGGGCAGGGCTTCTACCAGCTCACTCCGCTCAGCCTGTGCACAATGACGGCGCGGCTGGCCACGGGCCGCGCGATCCAGCCGCATCTGACGCGCAGCATCGGCGGCCGCCCGGTGCGCGGCAGCCGGCCGGAGGACTGGCCCAGCATGGGTATCCCCGACCGTGACATGCGCCTCGTGCGGGATGCCATGTGGGCGGTGGTGAATGAGCCTGGCGGCACGGCGCTGCCCTCCCGCCTGCCGGGCGGCTACGGCATGATGGCGGGCAAGACCGGCACCACCCAGGTGCGCCGCGTAACGCGTGAGCAGCGCGAGCGGGGCTTCCATGTCAGCCAGGTGCCGCGCGAATGGCGGCCACATGCCCTGTTTGTTGGGTATGCGCCGCATGACAATCCGCTTTATGCGGTGAGCGTGATCGTCGAGCATGGCAGCTCGGGCTCGGGCACGGCCGCCCCATTGGCGCGGGATGCGCTGGTTGAAACCTTCAACCGCTTCCGCCAGACGCCCGGACCACGCGTGGCGGATGTGGGACGCGGAACATGAAGGCGGCGCCGGATGCTCCAGGGTTGCGCCGCGGCGCGCTGCGCCCGTGCATGGTCGGCCAGGGCATGGCGCAAGCCTGCAACCTGCCCGCGCACCGAACGAGGGCAGCATAATGTCCACCGTCTTTGAGAAGCGCCTGCTCACCGGTGATCGTGGCGCCGGCATTCTCCAGAAGCTCTGGCAGATTCCCTGGCTTTTCGTCTTGCTGCTCTGTTCCGTGGCGGCGGTGGGGTATGTCGCGCTCTATTCGGCCGGCAGCGGCAATCCTGATCTCTATGCCACGAAGCACGCGCTGCGGTTTGGCTTCTGCCTCGTGCTGATGCTGTGCATCGGCTTCGTGGATATCCGGGTGATCGCGAAGCTTGCGCCGCTTGGCTATCTGGGGGGCGTCGGGCTGCTGGTCTTGGTGGCCTTGCATGGCGAAGTGGGGAAGGGGGCGCAGCGCTGGGTCGATTTGGGGCCGCTGCAGTTGCAGCCCTCGGAATTGATGAAGATCATGCTGGTCCTGGCCTTGGCCGCCTGGTTCCATCGGGCGAGTTGGGACAGGGTGGGCAATCCGTTTTTCCTGGTGATCCCGGCGGTGCTGACGCTGGTGCCGGTGGCGCTCATCTTCAAGCAGCCCAATCTCGGCACGGCGCTCATCACGGCCGCGCTGGGTGGTGCCATGTTCTGGGCGGCGGGCGTGCGCTGGTGGAAATTTGCCGCGATCATTGGCGCGGCGGTGGCGGCGGCGCCCATCGTCTATGAGAATTTGCGCGATTATCAGCGCGCCCGGATCACCACCTTCCTTGATCCCGAATCCGACCCGCTGGGGGCCGGCTACAACATCATCCAGTCCAAGATCGCGCTGGGCTCAGGCGGGTTGTGGGGCAAGGGGTTTTTGCAGGGCACCCAGGGCCATCTGAACTTCCTGCCGGAGAAGCAGACGGATTTCATCTTCACGATGATTGCCGAGGAATTTGGCCTGGTGGGCGCCATGGGCACCCTGGCCCTTCTGATGAGTGTTGTGGGGTTCTGCTTCCTGGTCGCCCTGCGCTGCCGGCATCAATTCGGCAGGCTGCTCGCGATCGGCCTGGGAACCAATTACTTTCTGTACATCTTCGTCAATGTCGCCATGGTCACGGGCAGCATTCCTGTGGGCGGTGTGCCGCTGCCGCTGATCAGCCATGGTGGCAGCGCCATGTTGACGACGATGATAGGTTTTGGCCTGCTGATCAGTGCCTGGGTGCATCGCGACGCGGAATTCGGCCCAGCGCAGGACTGAGCAACGGGCCCAAAGGGTCGGCGTCAAGGCCGACCCTTTGGCCGCTTCCCGGCTTACTGGGCTGTGCTGGCGCGCTCGAGATAGGCCAGCAGGTCATTCAACTGCTGCTCGTTGCGAATGCCGGCGAAGGACATGGAGCCTGCGGGCACCACGGCCTTGGGGTCGGTCAGATAGGCGCGCAGGTTGTCCACGTTCCAGACCAGGCCCTCACCGGCCTTGGCCCGCATCGGCGCCGAATAACGGAACGCCTCGATCGAGCCGGCCGGGCGGCCCCACAGGCCGTACAGATTGGGGCCCACGCCATTGCGGCCACCCTGATTGATCGTGTGGCAGGCGCGGCACTGGTTGAATACCCGTGCCCCTGCATCAGCATCCTGTGCCATTGCGCCACTCAGCGGCGCAAGCGCCAGGGCTGCTGCCGCCATCATCCAAACCCGCATCGAACCATTCCTCCATGCATCTAACTTACCCTCCCTTAATGGGCATTCCTGACCTTCCTGCAATACCCTGACAGGGGTGGCAAGGGCGGCGTGGCCGTCATAAGAGAGCCGGGTGTTGGGGCAGTGGCGGAGAATATGTTGGACGGTCCGGGCGTGATGGCGGATTTTTTCGCCTCCGGTCGCGTGGCCGATCTGATTCTGCTGGTGCTGTTGCTGGAGGGGGTGGCCCTGGGCCTCTACCACAGCCGAACCGGGCGAGGCGTGGCGCTGGCCGCAGTCCTGCCCTTCCTGCTGGCAGGGGCCGCCTTCGCGCTCAGCCTCCGGGCATCGCTGACAGGCGCTGGATGGCCGCTGGTTGCGCTGCCCCTGATCGGCGCGCTCGCCGCCCATCTGTGGGATCTTGCGACGCGCTGGCGGCGGTGAAGCCCTCACCCAGGCAGGAATGCCCGGGTGAGGACGTGGCCACAAAACTTCACCAGGAGTGGCCGGGCACGCCCGTCGGTGGCTACTGGCCGCCGACCGAGCGCAGATAGGCGATCACGTCGCTGATGTTCTGCGCATTTTCCTTGAAGCCTGGAAAGGACATGGAGCCTGCCGGCACCACCGCCTTGGGGTCGGCCAGATAGGCGCGCAGATTGGCTTCGTTCCAGACCAGGCCGGCCGTCGCGCGCTCGCGCATCGGCGCGGAGTAGCGGAAGCCCTCGATCGAGCCGGCCGGGCGGCCATAGACGCGATACAGGTTGGGGCCGACGCCGTTGCGCCCGCCTTCATTCGGCGTGTGGCAAACGCGGCACTGGTTGAACAGGCGCTGGCCGTTTTCGACCACGCCCGCCGGCGCGTCCTGTGCCACGGCAGCGAGGGGTGAAAGCGCCACGAAAACGGCGGCGAACATCATGGAGCGCATGCTTGGAAACTCTCCTCAGGGTGGCTGCCGGACGAAGACCGTGCCGGGCTGTCGGAATAACGCTCGGAAATGCGCTGCGACAACTTTCGGCGGCATGACGTTTGCGCAACCCGCGGCTTCCGGGGGCGCCGGGTTACATGACCGGCCGGCGCGGCGCCATGTCGGTGACGCGCGCAATCTGCCGAGGTCCGGCCGAGCGCGTGCTCCCCCAAGGCGTGCGCGATCTGCTCCGGAGTGTCCCTCGGTTGCGGCGCAACGCCCGGCGCCCGCCCTTTGGCAGGACGCGGAGGTGATGCTTCGTGCCATGGGCCTCGGCCCGGGTATCAGGGGTTCTGCGGGCCAGCTGCGCCCATGGCCGCCGCGGACATGGTCACCTGCGCAATCGCCAGCTCCAGCTCCAGCTCCGAGAAGGGCTTGCGCAGCTCAGCCACCCCGCGGGACAGGATCGCCCGATGCGTTGGGGCGCCGCTCATCCAGATGTGCGGGATGAAGCCATCCCGCAGGATTCGCTCCACGGCGGAGATACCACTGCCGGCACGCAGTCGCTCATCGGCCAGGATCAGGTCCGGCCGGGCTTTGCCGGCGGCCGCCACGGCGCCCTCCTCGGTACCCTCCACGGCCGTCACCTCATGCCCCATGGCCGCGAGAAGCTGCGCGAGCAACATCCCGATCACCACCTCATCCTCGATGATCAGCACCCGAAGCATCAGGCTCCTCCGCTCCCCGCCTGAAGAGCTGGGGCTTGCCGCCAGGCACGCGGCAACATTCCGGAATGGTATCACCCTCATGCCCAAGCTCCCAGATGTTGCCTCACGCCTCCTGTCAGGTGAACTGCAGGCAAGGCCCATGTGGCTGACGTCGGAACTGGCTGACGCCCACGATACATTTCTGGCCTGAATATTCACGCGTGCGGGCCGAATGATGATAAGTGGCTGAATGGTTGGGCGCAGCAGTGCTCCGCCAGAACCAGGAGCGTGCCGTGCCAGCCATCGCACAAGACTCTCCGGGCAAGGCTCTGTCCATCATTGCCATCGGCGCCTCGGCCGGCGGGCTGGAGGCCAGTCGCCGCTTCCTGGATGCCTGGCCGAAGCAACCGGGATTCGCCTTCATTCTGGTGCAGCATCTCGACCCGATGCATCCCAGCCTGCTGGTGGAGCTGCTGGCCACACACACATCTCTGAACGTGCTGCAGGCCACCGACGGAGCGGTGATCGAGGCCGAGCATCTCTACATCATCGCGCCCGGTACAACGCTGGGAGTGCGGGCCGGGCGGCTTGTGGTCTCACTCCCCACGGAGCGGCATGGCGCGCGGCTGCCCTTTGATGTGCTGCTGCGTTCACTGGCTGCGGAACCCGATGCGGCGGGCAGCATGGCCGTTGTGCTGTCGGGCACTGGCGAGGATGGCACAAAGGGCGCCCTGGCCCTGCGGGCAGCGGGCGGCTTCGTGCTGGCACAGGAGCCGGCCGAGGCCGGCTTCGGCGGAATGCCAGGTGCTGTCATCGCCGCCAATGCCGTAGACTTGGTGCTCCCCGTGGCCGCCATGGCTGAGGCGCTGGTGGCGCGGTCGTTGCAGCGCCAGCCCCGACCCTCCGCGCGTGCCGCGGAGGATCGGTTGGCGCGGATCGTGGCGTTGCTGCGGCAGCGCGGAGCCACGGATTTCAGCCTCTACAAGCCAGGCACGCTGCGCCGCCGGATTGAGCGCCGCATGGGGCTGGCCGGTACGCCCGGACTGGAAAGCTATCTCGCCCTGCTCGAAGCCGATCCCGCCGAGGCCCAGCATCTGGCAAAGGATCTGCTGATCCATGTGACCGCCTTCTTTCGCGATCCAGAGGTGTTCGCGCTACTGGCCGAGCGCGTCATCCCCGACATGCTCGCCTCGCACCCGGCCGGCCAGGCCTTGCGAATCTGGGTGGCCGGTTGCAGCACGGGTGAGGAAACCTGGTCCCTGGCGATCCTGTTTCGTGAAGCGATCGCAGCCGCGGGTCAGGATATCCGGCTGCAGATCTTCGCCTCCGACAAGGATGCCGATGCCGTGGCGACAGCCAGGCAGGCGCGTTACCCCGCCGTGATTGAATCCGCCGTCTCGCCCGCGCGGCTGAAGCGCTTCTTCACGCGTGAGGATGATGCCTGGCTGGTCAATGGGGAACTGCGCTCCCTGGTGGTGTTCACCGTCCAGGATGTGCTGGCGGACCCGCCCTTCTCGCGGCTTGATTTCATCTCCTGCCGCAACCTGCTGATCTATCTCCGGCCCCAGGCGCAGGCGCGCGTGGCCGCGTTGTTCCGCTTCGCACTGCGCCCGGGCGGCATCCTGCTGCTCGGCGGCTCGGAGACCCTGGGCGCCAATGAAACAGGCTTCGCCGTGGTGGCGAAGGCCGAGCGCATCTGGCGGCGCCATATGGGTGACAGCCCGGCCAATCATGGCCTGGATTTCGCGGCATTCGCCACAGTGCCACGCAGTGCAACGCCGCCTCGGCCGATGAGGATGGCGGAGCAGTGTCGCCGTATTCTGGACCAGCATTATGGCCCCGCCGCCGTGCTGGTGGATGCGCAGAATCGATGCCTGCATTCGCTGGGTCCCACGGACCGCTATCTGCTGCATGCGTCCGGCGCCGCCACCCAGCAACTCCTGGCGATTGCGCGGCCTGGACTCAGGGCGCGATTGCGATCCGCCTTGGCCGCGGCGCGTGAGCCTGGCCGCGCATGTCTGCGCGATGACAGGCGGAATCCGATCATCGATATCCGGCAAATCCTCGATCACGGTGAAATGCTGCTGCTCGTCTGCTTCATTGAAGCGCCCCCTGCCGTGTCTTCGCCGGGCCGGCCCCCTGCAGCCCGAAACCAGCCACGCATCGCCGTCCTCGAGCGCGAGCTGGAGAGCACGCGTGCCGAATTGCATGGCGCCATTCAGGACCTCGAAGGTGCGGCCGAGGAGCAGCGCGCGCTGAATGACGAGGCGCTCTCGGTGAATGAGGAATACCAGTCCACCAATGAGGAGTTGCTGACCTCCAAGGAGGAGCTGCAATCGCTGAACGAGGAATTGACCGTGCTGAACGGCCAACTCCAGGAAACGCTGGAGCACAGCCGGACCACCTCCAACGATCTGCAAAACGTCCTCTACAGCACTGAGGAAGCAACAATTTTCCTGGATGCGAATTTGCATATCCGGTTCTTCACGCCGGCCACACGCGCGGTGTTCAGCGTGTTGTCCGGCGATCTCGGCCGCCCGCTGGCGGATCTGCGCTCGCTCGCCACGGATGCGGCCCTGCTGGAGGATGCGGCGGCTGTGCTCGCGGGCGCGGCACCCCGCATGCAGGAGATCACGACAGCTGAGGGCGCCTGGTTCAATCGTCGCGTCCTCCCCTATCGCGCGCAGGATGCGACGGTGGCGGGTGTGGTCATCACCTTTGTGGACATCACCGAACGCCGGAAGACAGCCGCCCTGCTGGAGGAGGCGACGCACCGCGCGGAACAGGCGAGCGCCGTGAAGTCACGCTTCCTGGGGGCTGCCAGCCATGACCTCCGCCAGCCGCTCCAGACACTGACCCTGCTGCGGGACCTGTTGGCGAAGATCGTGGAGGGTGATGAAGCGCGCAAGCTCGTGGCGATGCAGGCCCCCACACTCGCCGCGATGGCGGGGATGCTGGATACGCTGCTCGACATCAACCAGATCGAGACCGGGACGCTCAAGGCCAACCCCATCGCCTTCTCCATGGATGGGCTGCTGGACCAGCTGCGTGAGGAGTTCAGCTACCTGGCCGCCGGACAGGGGCTGGATCTGCGTGTCGTACCGTGTGGACTCAGCATCAGGAGCGACCCACGGCTGCTCGACCAGATTCTGCGCAACCTTCTGTCAAACGCGCTGAAATACACGCGGGAGGGCCGCATCCTGCTGGGCTGCCGGCGCCGCGCAGGCCTGCTCCGCATCGAGGTCTGGGATACCGGGATCGGCATTCCAGAAAAGGACAAGAAGGCGATCTTTGACGAGTACCATCAGCTCGACAATGCAGCGCGCGAGCGGGAGCGCGGGCTTGGCCTTGGGCTTGCCATCGTGCAGCGGCTCGCCGTGCTGCTGGGGCATGGCCTGGACGTGCAATCCAGGCCTGGACGAGGCTCCGTCTTTTCGATCACGGTGCCGGTCTGCGGGGCGGCTGCCATCCTGCCGGTACCGGCCACGCTGCCTGCCAGCATGCATCGGACCGGGGCCATCCTCGTCGTGGAGGATGATGCCGCTGTCCGTGATCTGCTGGTGCGGGTGCTGACGGCGGAAGGGCATGCCGCCATCGCGGCGGCGGATGGTGAGGCTGCACTCGCGCTGATCGCGCGCGGCGCCATCCGCCCCGAAATCATCCTGGCGGATTTCAACCTGCCCAAGGGTATCAACGGGTTGCGGCTTGGCGATTTGTTGCGGGAAAGATTGGGCATGGCCGTGCCGATCATCATCCTGACCGCAGATATCTCGACTGAGACGCTGCGTGGCATCGCCGAACGGAATTTTCTTCGGCTGCACAAGCCGGTGCGTGCCGCGGATCTCACCGCCCTGCTGCAACGCCTGCTCAGCGAAGCCGCGTCGGGCTGATCACCAGCGGCCTCATGGCCCCGGGCGGCGCAAGGGGTGGAGCAACGCAACAGCTGCGCATCCGCGGCGGCCCTCTGCCATCACGCGGGAGCGCGCGTCGCCTTGGCGCAAAGATCACATCACAGGCCCGGCTGAAACCTACGCGGCCGTTGCGTTGAACTCCGCCAGCGCCTCTTCTTCAATGGTCAGGTGCAGGCTGAGCATCGCCTCCAGCTCAAACAGGCTGCGGCGCAGGGGGCCCGAGGCCGCGGCCCAGCCATCAGGGCCTTGGGCTGCGGCGATCAGGTTGCCGACTTCACCGACCAGCACCTCGATCGCGGTATGCATCCGGATCAGCGGCCCCATCGGGTCCAGCCCGCCCAGCCGCTGCGCCGCAAGCGGGTAGAGGGTGCGTTCCTCGGCACGCTGATGCGGCAGGACCTCCGCCCTCAGTCGTGCCTCCAATGCCGCGATGTCGGGCAGTGATTCTGGCCCGGCCCCCATCGCATCCGCCGCGTCGCGCAGCGCCTCGGCCAGGTGGCGCAGCGCTGCGTGCTCGGCCTGCCGCTCCACCAGGCCGGCCGAAGCCGGCAGTGGTGCGGGTGTCGCCTCACGCCAGCCAGGCCGCAACGCGGTCAGCGCGAACAGGATCGCCGCGACATCAATCCCCTCCTGCAGCACCGCACCGGCCAGGGGCGTCAGGAAGCCCATCGCTGCCGCAATCATGGCCAGGCCTGAGAGCCCCATGCCCAGGGCGATGGCCTGCAAGGCGATGCGCCGGCTGCGCTGCGCGATGGCGATGGCATCCACGATGCGGTCCAGCCGGTCCACCAGCAGCACGACATCGCCCGCTTCGGCCGCCGCCGCCGTGCCCTGCGCGCCCATCGCGATGCCCACCCCGGCCGCGGCCAGGGCCGGCGCATCGTTGATGCCATCGCCAACCATCGCCGTCGGCGCCGTGACGGATTCCTGCTGCACCACCGCGATCTTCTGTGCTGGCGCGCAATCGGCCTGCACGGCATCCAGGCGCAGCGCCGCCGCGATGGGTGCGGCGGCGGCCGCACGATCACCGGTCAGCATCACCATCCGCGTCACACCCAGCGCGCGCAGAGCGCGCAGGGTGCGCGGCGCTTCCGGGCGGAGACCATCGGCCAGGACGAAGACCGCGACCGCCCGTCCCTCCTGCGCCAGCCAGGAGACCGAGCCCGCCACGGCCACCACCGCCGGCGAAGCGCCAAGGCTGCCCAGATCGGCCACGCCGCGCCGCGCCAGGAAGGCCTGGCTGCCGAGCAGCAGATGCTGGCCCGCCACGCTGCCGGCCACACCGCCGCCAGCCGCTTCCTCCGGCGCGTCAAGCAACGGCAGGTCGAGGGCACGCGCACGTGCGGCGCCTGCCAATGCCTCAGAAACCGGATGGGTTGAGCCCTGCGCCAGGATGCCGGCCAGCCGCAGCGCCGCATCACGCTCCATCCCCGGCGCCACATCCATGGCCACGAGGCGCAGTTGGCCGGTGGTCAGCGTCCCGGTCTTGTCGAACAGCACGGTGCGGATGCGGGCCAGTCGCTCCAGCGCGCCGCCGCCCTTGATGACGATGCCGCGGGAGGCCGCCCGGCCGATACCCGCCACCAGCGCAATGGGGGCCGCGAGGATGAGCGGGCAGGGGGTGGCCACCACCAGCACCGCCAGTGCCCGCACGGCATCGCCCGTCCAGGCCCAGGCCCCGCCTGCCACGATTGCCGTCAGCGCCACGAAGCCGAGCGCCCATTGATCCGCGAGGCGCGCGAGGGGCGGGCGGGCTTCAGCGGCATCACGCGTCAGCCGGATGATCGCGGCGTAGCTGCTGGCATCGGCCGTGTGCGTGGCGCGGAGGCGAAAGGCGCCCCCCGCATTCACCGCGCCGCTGCGCAGCTTGCCACCGCGGAGCAGGTTCACCGGCAGGGATTCGCCGGTCAATGCGCTGTCATCAAGGGTGGCGGCCTCGTCTTCCAGCACGCCATCCGCCGGCACGGTCTCGCCCTTACGGACCAGCAGGATGTCGCCCACGGCAATCGCGGCGACGCCGATCTCCTCGATGCCTGAAGCTGTCACGCGCGCGGCCTGGCGCGGCGCGCGGGCGAGCAGGGCGGTCAGCGCCCGCGTGGCACGGCCCTCGGCCCAACCCTCCAGCGCCTCCCCTCCGGCCACCATCAGCGCCACCACGGCGCCGGTCAGCGGCTCGCTCATGGCGACGGCGGCCAGGATGGCGGCCAGGGCGATGATGTCCACGCCGAGCTTCCCGCCCAGCAGGGAGCGCGCGACGCCGATGGCGACATGCGCGGCAACCGGCAGGGCCGTGATGGACCAGGCCCAGCCGGCCGCGGCGCTTTGGCCAAGCGCCAGCAGGATCGCCCCGCCAAGAAGACCGAGCAGCACCCAGGCCAGCAGCGCCATGCGGCTCATCTAGGGGGTGTCCCGCATGGCTGGCCATTTGATGGCTTGCCCCTGCGGCTCTGGGAGACGCAGGCGACGCATGGCGCTGCGGATGATCATGCCCTGCTCCTTGTTCGAGTTGACAGCATATCGAAGATGCTGCCGAGGGACATGGCGCGCCTCGCTGGGCGCCAGGCTCGTCTCGTCGTTACGTTTTTTGCCGGGCCAGCCGGCGTGCGGGCGGCGCGGCAGCTTGCGGAATGGGCATGACGTTGATGCCGCCCAGCCGAACGCCGCGTTCGCGCACCAGCGCCTCGGCAAAGCCCCGCACCTGGGCGGCCGGGCCGCGCAGCAGCGCGACCTCGACGCATTGATGATGGTCGAGATGCAGATGCAGCGTCGTGACGCCCAGATCATGGTGCGCATGCTGCGCCTCGGTCAGGCGGCGGCCGAGTTCGCGCTCATGATGGTCATACAGATAGGATACGGCCGCGACGCAGGGCAGGGATGGGTCCCGCTCCCCTGCCGCATCGCGCAGCCCGGCGCGCAGCAGGTCGCGCATCGCTTCCGAGCGGTTATCGTAGCCGCGGTTCGTCATGAAGGCGTCAAGCGCTTCGGCGGTGTCGTCATCGAGGCTGATGGTCAGGCGTTGCACGGCGATCTCCCTCGCCACCGAGGCTAGCGCAACTGCGCAGCTCCGGCATCCCGGCTTTCGAGTGTGACGATTATTGGCAATCCGCTTAACGGTAGCTAACCTGTCTCTCCCCTCGCCGGAGTGCCGCGCCGTGTTGCCTCGCCGATTTTGCCTGATCCTGGCGGCCGCGCTGGCATTGTCCACGCCGCTGGCCGCGCAGCATTCGGGTGGGACGGCGGTGATCGCTGTCGCGGGCGATCCAGGCCACCTCAACCCGGCGATTTCCACTGCCGGCCCCCTGCACGCCATCGCTGGTTCGCTGTTCAACGGGCTGGTCGCGCTGGATGAGGCTGGGCATCCGGAGCCAGATCTGGCGGCCTCCTGGGATGTGGCGCCGGATGGGCTCGTCGTCACCTTCCGGCTGCGCCCGGGCGTCCATTGGCATGATGGGCAACCCTTCACCTCCGCCGACGTGAAGGCCAGCTTTGAGCAAATGCTGCTGCGCTTCCACGCGCGTGCCCGCGCCGGCCTGGCACCCGCCCTGGCCGGGATCGAGGCGCCGGACCCGCTGACCGTGGTGTTCCGCCTGAACCGCCCGCATCCGGCGCTGCTGCGGCAACTGGACGTGACCGAGGCGCCCATCCTGCCCGCGCATCTTTTCGCCGGCACCGACCCCACCACCAACCCCGTCAATCTGCGGCCCATCGGCACTGGCCCCTTCCGCTTCGAGAGTTACCGGCGCGATGATCAGGTGGTGCTCGCCCGCAACCCTGCCTACTTCAAGAGCGCTTTGCCGCGCCTCGATCGTCTGGTGTTCCGCATCATTCCCGATGCCAATACCCAGGTGAATGCTCTGCTGGCGGGCGAGGTGGACATGCTGGCCCGCATCTCCGCCCCTGATGCCGCGCGGTTGCGCGGGCGCGGCGTGACCTTGACCGAGACGCGCGCAGCGGCCGGTGGATCCAACTGCGTGATGACCCTCTCCTTCAATCTGGACCGCCCCACCCCCGGCAACATCGCGCTGCGCGAGGCCATGGCGCTCGGTCTGGACCGGCAGCGCATTTTGGAACTGGTGGGTTTTGGCCAGGGCCGGGTGGCGGAAGCGCCGATCGCTTCGGGCATTGGTTGGGCGCATCGGCCAGGCACCCTGGCGGCCTGGCAGCTCGACCCGGTGGAGGCCAATCGCCGCCTGGATGCGGCGGGGCTTGCCCGCGGGGCCGATGGCGTGCGCACCACGCTCGACATCCTGCACTTCCCTGCCTTCGCCCGCTGGTCCGAGATCATGCGGCAGCAATTGGCCCCACTCGGCATCGCGTTGCGCGTGCGCATGCCGGACCCCGCCGCCTTCGCGCAGGCGGTGTTCACGCGGCGTGACTTTGATGTGGCGCTGATTTCCTACTGCAACGGAACCGACCCCGAGATTGGCGTGCGGCGCATGGTGCATTCCTCCGCCATCGGCAACGTGCCGTTCTCCAACGCGGCCGGCTACCGCAATGCCGAGGTGGACCGGCAATTCGACATCGCCGCCTCCGTGCAGGACGAGAAACTCCGGGGCGATGCCTATCGCGCTGCGCAGGCGATCCTGGCGCGGGACCTGCCCTATTGGTGGCTGGTTGAAACCGATTTCCTCGCCGCCTGGCAGGATCGCTTCGCTGATTTCGCGCCCTGGTCGGGACAGGTGGCGGAGCGCGCCTGGCGGCGGCCCTAAGCGGTTGGCCGGCATTCTGCTGCGGCGGCTGGCCTTCGGGTTCATCGCCATCTTCGCCTCGGCCAGCCTTGCCTTCGTGCTGGCCTGGCATGCGCCCGGCGGGCCGGCGGTGGGGCTGGCCGGGGAGTATGGCGCGCCGGGCTATCTGGAGGAGGTGGCCGCCCGCTACGGTCTGGACCGGCCGGCCTTCGAGGTCTGGCTCGGCTGGATGGGGCGGCTGCTGCGGGGCGATCTCGGGCACTCCTGGCGGGAGCAGGCGTCCGTCGCGGCGCTGATCCTGGAGCGTCTGCCGCTGACCTTGAGCCTGACGCTGGCGGCGGCGGCGCTTGCGGCCCTGGCCGGGACGTTGATCGGCCTCGCCGCCTCGGCCAGCGAGCGTCGCTGGCCGGTGGCGGCGCTCTCGGCACTGCATGCCGTGCCAGGCTATGTCGTGGCGCAGGCGCTCGTTCTGGTCTTCGCGCTCGGCCTGGGTCTGCTGCCGGTGCAGGGCATCGCTGATTCACGCGCACCGGCGGCTGGCGGCCTGGCCTGGGGGCTGGAGCGGCTGCGCTATCTGGCCCTGCCGATCGTGGCGCTGACCCTGCACCAACTCTGCTTCGTGGGGCTTCTGGTTCGTGCCGGGCTGATCGCGGAGATGCGCCAGCCCTATGTCGTGGCGGCCGAGGCGCGTGGCCTGTCACGTGCGGCGGCGCGCTGGCGGCATGCGCTGCCAAATGCCTGGCTGCCGGTGGCAACGCTGACCGCCATGCGCCTGGGCAGCCTGGTGGGTGGAGCCTTGGTGATCGAGGTGGCCTTCGCATTGCCGGGCCTTGGGCGGCTGGCCGTCTCCGCGGCGATGGCGCGGGACCATCCGGTGGTGATCGGCACGGTGGTTGCGGCCTGCGGCATGGCCTGGGCCGCGAACCTCCTGGCCGATGCCGCGGCACCCTGGCTTGACCCCCGGCTGCGGCCCGCTGGCCGATGACGGCGCGCGGCGCGGCGCTGGCCCTGTTGGTGGCGATCTACGTCGCTTGCCTGATCTTGGCGCCCAGCGGGTCCCTCGCGATGCTGGAGCCGCATGTGGCTTTGCTTTCGCCGCGCCTGGCGCATCCGCTTGGCACCGATGACCTGGGGCGCGACATGCTGGCGGCATTGCTGCAAGCCGGCCGAACCTCACTCACCGTCGCGACGGTGGCGACTGGCCTGGCCCTGCTGATTGGCGTGCTGGTTGGGCTGTTGGCGGGCATCGTGCCGGGGTGGGTCGATGAGGGCCTGATGCGTGTGGGCGAGATCACGGCCAGCCTGCCGGCGCTGCTGCTGGCCGTGCTGTTGGCGGCCCTGTTCGGTGGGTCTGCCACGAATCTCGCGCTGCTGCTTGGCCTGACGCGTTGGCCGGTGATCGCGCGGATCGTGCGGATGGAAGTGCGCAGCCTGCTCGGCCGGGAATTCCTGCGCGCGGCCTGGGCGCTGGGGGCTTCACCTTTCCAGGTGGCGCGGCGCCATCTGCTGCCGCATCTGGCAGGGCCGGTCATGGCCGCTGCCGGGATCGTCTTTGGCGGCGCCGTAGTGGCCGAGGCTGCATTGGCCTTTGTCGGGCTGGGTGATCCAGCGGTGACGAGTTGGGGGCAGATGGTGGCGGCGGGCTTTGCGGTGCTCGGCCTCGGCTGGTGGATGTGGCTCTGGCCTGCGGCGATGCTTGTGACGGTCAGCGGGCTGGTAGCCGTTGCTGCCTCGGCCGGGGAAGAACTGCGCTGAGGGCATTCTGCCGCTCTTGAGTGGGGGAGGATGCGGTCTTCGCCTGGGATCCCTTCGCAATCGACTGAAGGCACGCATCCGGGATGGGGTGGGTAGCCAGCCGCTGTCTCCATTGCGCTATCGCAAGGCAGCCCGGCGCGAGGCGGCGCAGCTTGACCCCGCAGAGCAAAACCGAGGAACGCCTGATGACCAGCCGCCGAGATTTCATGCAAACCCTGCCCGTCACCGGTGCTGCCTTCGCCGTGGCAGGGAAATTGGTGCTGGACGACGCCCCGGCCCAGGCCCAGCCGGCCGCCACGCCGCTGGCAGGCCATTTCCATCCCAAGGGCAAGGCGCCATCCCGCTTCACCCAGGATGCGCTGCGCGAGGCTCGCGCCGCCTTGCCCTTCGCCGATACCCAGGATTTCGACGAAAACCGCCGCGGCCTGGTCGCGCGGATGCCTGAGCTGAAGATCATGGCCGATGCGGGGCATGTCGCCTGGGATATGGAGCGCTTCCAGTTCCTCGACCGGCAGGATGAATTCGACAGCATACACCCCTCGCTGCACCGCATCTCAAAGCTCAACAACAATTACGGCCTCTATGAGGTGATGCCCGGCATCTACCAGGTGCGTGGCTTCGATCTGGCGCAGATCACCTTCGTGCGCGGCCGCACCGGCTGGATCGTCTTCGACGTGCTGGTCACGGGTGAGGTTGCGCGCGCCGCCTGGCGCCTGTTCCAGCAGCACAAGGGCGAGGGGCTGCCGATAACGGCCGTGGTGTATTCACACAACCATGCCGACCATTGGGGCGGCATTCGCGGCATTGTAAGCGAGGCCGATGTGCGGTCCGGCAAGGTGCAGATCATCGCCCCGCGCGATTTTCTGCGCCACACGGTCGAGGAGAATGTCTACGCCGGCAATGCGATGAACCGCCGGCTGTTCTTCCAGTATGGGCTGCTACTGCCGGCAGCGCCGCATGGTTATGTGGGGCAGGGGCTTGGCCAAGGTGTTTCCTCCGGCGCGGTTGGGCTGATTGCGCCCACGCGCATCGTCGAGGATGCCATCGAGGCGTTCGAGGTGGATGGCATTCCCATGGTCTTCCAGAATACCCCTGGCACCGAGGCGCCCGCCGAGATGAACACCTGGATTCCGGGCATGAAGGCGCTGTGGATGGCGGAGAATGTCATCGCATCCCTGCATAACATCTACACGCTGCGCGGTGCCCCGGTGCGCGACCCGCTGCGGTGGTCGAAATACATCGCCGAGGCGCTGCATCGCTTCGGCCTGGAGGCGGAGGTGATGTTCGCCTCCCACCACTGGCCGCGCTGGGGCAACCAGCGCATCCAGGAGGTGTTGCGGGCGCAGCGCGACCTCTACGCCAACATGAACAACCAGGTGCTGCACCTGGCCAATCAGGGCGTGACGATCAACCAGGTGCACAATGTCTATGAGGTGCCAAAGACGCTGCAACAGAAGTGGTATTGCCGCGGCTACCACGGCTCGCCAGAGCATAATTCGCGGGGCGTCATCCAGCGCTTCCTGGGCTTCTGGGACTGCAACCCCGCCACGCTCATCCCGCTTTCACCAAGTGAGAGCGCGCCGCTCTATGTCGAGATGATGGGTGGGGCGGCGCCCATCCTGGCACGGGGCAGGCAGCTGCATGATGCGGGGCAATACAAGCTTTCCACGGAGATCCTGAACAAGCTGGTGCAGGCCGAGCCGCAGAACCAGGCGGCGAAGGATTTGCTGGCCGATGTCTATGAACAGCTTGGCTACCAGCAGGAAAATCCGGGGCTGCGGAACAGCTTCCTGGCCGGCGCCTATGAGCTGCGCAGCGGCATCCCGCAGGGTGAGGCGGTCAGCTCTTCCAGCCCTGACGTCATTCGCGCCATGTCCACCGAACTGTTCCTGAACTTCCTGGGCATCCGGATGGATACGAAGAAGGCCGAAGGGCTCCGCTTCACCATCAACCTCGTGACGCCCGACAATGGGGAGAAGTTCATCGTGGAAATGGAGAATGCCACGCTCACCAACATCCAGGGCTTTCAGGCGCCGAATCCGACATTGACGCTGACCATCAACCGCGTCGACCTCGAACAGGTGATGGCAGGCACCAAGACGCTGGAAGCTCAGATCGCCGAGGGCAAGGCGCGTGTGCAGGGTGATGTGACCGTCTTGGCCAAGCTGGCCGCCACGATGGTGGATTTCGACCCACGTTTTGAAATCCTGCCGGGCACCAAGGCGCGTGGCGAGGCCATCATGCATGCCGATGCCTACCAGGCTGTGCCAGGTGGTGTCATCCCGGAATAGCCCGCTGCCTGCGCCGCGGCCTCCATCTCGGCGAAGCCTCGCTGCTCCGCGCCTTCGTCACCCGGGCGATCGCACATGACGGATTTGCACCCGGCGGTGGCGATGCTGGCCATGGCGTTGGCGGTGATCTGAGCAGCGACGGAGAGTGACGCGCCAATGCGCTTCGGCTGCATGCTGTTGGTTTCACAGGGCGTTGACGGGAACTTTCAGGAAGACCTTGCCGCTTGCATCCGCAGGGGGCAGAGTGCCCCCGCGCATATTCACTTGCAGCGATGGAATGATCAGCCGCGGCATGCCGAGTGTCGCGTCACGCGCTTCACGCATTGCCACGAAGGCGTCCTCGGTGATGCCATCCTTCACATGGATATTATGCCGGGCCTCCTCGGCGACGGTGGTCTCCCACTGGATGTCGCGGCCATTCGGGCCGTAGTCGTGGCACATGAAGAGCCGGGTCTCGGGCGGAAGTTGCAGCACGCGTTGGATTGAGCGGAACAACGTCCGTGCATCACCACCCGGGAAGTCGGCACGGGCCGAACCGCCATCCGGCATGAACAGCGTGTCACCGACAAAGGCGGCATTGCCCACAATATGCGTCATGCAGGCGGGGGTATGGCCCGGGGTATGCATCGCGAAGGCCGTCATGCCGCCGATGCTGTAAGTATCGCCATCCTTGAGCAGGCGGTCGAACTGGCTGCCGTCCCGGCGGAATTCGGTGCCCTCGTTGAACACCTTGCCAAAGACTTCCTGGACGGTGGTGATCTGCTCCCCAATGCCGATCTGGCCACCGAGCTGCTGCTGGATATAGGGCGCGGCGGAGAGATGGTCCGCATGCACATGCGTCTCGATCAGCCATTCGAGCCGAAGGCCATGCGCCTTGATATGGGCGATGATCGCCTCGGCCGAGCCATGCGTGATGCGGCCGGCCGCGTAGTCGAGATCCATCACAGAATCGATAATGGCGCAGGCGGGGGAAGCGGGGTCTTTCACGACGTAGCTGATGGTGTTGGTCGGTGCGTCGAAGAAGGCCGTGACCTCGGGTTTTATGGACAGATCGACGTGTTGCGGAAGGACGTTCATGGAAGGTTTCCTCTCGGATGTGTTCATGGCGTCAGATCCGGTTGGCGAGCCATCGTGCAGCGGCCATGCCAGACAGCATTGCGACGACAAAGAATACCGCGGCGCCGCCCCCGCTCGCCAGCGCCGTGAAGGCCGGCCCAGGGCAAAAGCCGGCGAGACCCCAGCCCACGCCGAAGATGGCAGGGCCCAGCAGGATGCGTGAGTCGATCTCGGTGGCGCCCGGCAGGTGGAACGTCTCGCCAAAGATCGGTCGCGGGCGCCGCAGGACCAGCTTGAAGCCGATGAATGTGACGGCGATGGCGCCGGCCATGACGAAGGCCAGGCTCGGATCCCAGCCACCCGTCGGGATGGCGCCCAGATCCAGGAAGTTCAGCACCTTTGCCGGGTTGGACATGCCAGCGACAAGGAGGCCAAGCCCGAAGACGAGGCCAATGGCGAACTGGACGATGATGGACATGGCGGGCTTCACAGGATGTGGCGTGTGAGGAAAACGGTGATCATCGCCGTCGCCATGAAGCTGAGCGTTGCGACCAGCGAACGCATGGACAGGCGCGACAGGCCGCAGACTCCGTGGCCCGACGTGCAACCATTGCCCCAGACGGAACCAAACCCGACCAACAGCCCCGCCAGGACCAACAGGGCCGGCCCTGCCTCGATGATCGGTATGGGCGCCGTCCCGGTGGCGAGCAGCACGACAAGCGGTGCCGCGATGATGCCCAGGATGAAGGCCAGGCGGCCGGCCAATTCCCGGTCCGCGTAGGGTGGCAGCAGCCGCACAGCGATGCCGCTGACACCGGCGATGCGGCCCTGCGTGGCCATCAGCATCACCGCCGCCACGCCAATCAACGCGCCGCCGAGGAGCGATGCCACCGGCGTGAAGTCGGTGGCAGTCATGTCACGACTTGCCGATCGCGCAGGTGCGGATGCCAAACAGCAAATAGGCCGGGCAGATGCGGAACACCGCAGTTCCGAGCAGCACGGCACCGACGCCGGCGACGGCAAAGCGCCATGGGCCGAGCGATGCGAAGGCGTCAGGCACCAAGAAGGGGGCGGCGAGCAGGGCGGAGCCGAGCACGAAGCGAGCGGCGCGGTCGAATGAACCGATATTGACCATGGGGAGATCCTCCAGCGAAATGCTGCTGGCTTCATATCTGCGCAAGTTCTAATATGTCAAGATGAAAAACGCTATCACAGATAATGCTTTGATTGCTTTGGAGGAGAAGGCAGATGCGGCAGCCCGCTTGCTCGGGGCGCTGGCGAACGCCAAGCGCCTGATGGCGCTGTGCCACCTGCTGGAAGGGAAGAAATCCGTCGGGTGCCTTGCGGAGCTGGTCGGGTTGGCGCCGGCCGCCCTGTCACAGCATCTCGCCAGGATGCGGGACCTCGGCCTGGTTGCGACGCGGCGGGAGGGCCAGACGATCTTCTACAGCCTGGCCAGTCAGGAAGTGGAGGCCATCCTGGCCACGCTCTACCGTCTTTACTGCGCGCCGGCCATGGCTCCGGGCGGATGATCGGCCGGTGCTTCCGGTGTGAAGAGACGTGCCAGCAATGCATCGCGATTCAAGGCAATGTCGGCGATCGTCAGATCATCCAGAACCGAGAGAAAAGCTCGCAAGGCGCGCTGCAGACCGCGTGAGAGATGGCAGGCGCCGAGCAGCGGGCAGGTGTTCGTCTCGGCGTTGAAGCATTCCACCAGTTCCAGCGGTGCCTCTGTCCAGCGGATGATCTCGCCCACCGTGATCTGCTCGGCCGGGCGGGCCAGGCGCATGCCGCCACGGCGGCCGCGGGTCGCGTCAATATAGCCTCGGCGCGAAAGCTCGGCGGCGACCTTCACCAGATGTGCCTTGGAGATGCGATGGGCGCGGGCGACTTCGTCCACGGTCACGATCTCGGGCGATCGGAGGGCGACGAGTTGCAGCGTGCGGAGCGTGAAGTTGGAATACTGGGTCAGGCGCAAGGTGAATCCTTTGCGGAATAATCGTCATTGTGATTATTGCTTTTTGTAAGCGTGAGCAATATTCTTTATCCGTGATGACGATTTGCCGCGCTGCTATCGCCTCCCTTGGCGTGCTCACCACGGCCCAGTCGCAGCTGCAGGCCATGGCCGTTGCGCCGCGTGTACATGTGTGCCCATCGCGCCACGGTCCAAGGCGCACTGTTTGGCCCGGCCGTTGATCTTGTGCGGCGTGAGTCGCCCGGCCCTGCCGCCGCGCCCGACTGGCGCTACGCCCGCCCGGACGCTCCGCGGTATCATGCGCGCCGGCGTGCGCACCGAGGTTCGTGTGCTGTGTCTGCGCCATGCTGACCTCGCGCCGGACGCGTTGCTCAAGGACGTCGGGCCCGCCAGCTCATCCAAATGGCGCGTCGCTCGATGCAACGCGCCACTGCGGTGCTGCCCTTCCGACGATGGACCTTGGCTGGACGCCGCCCGGTAAAGCATCCTCACGGCTTGCTCAGGCAAGCTGCCCGAACAAGCCTCCGCGTTCAGCGCGCCGGCATGCTGCCCGGACCCGAGAAGGGCATGCCCATGCCGGCATGGCGCATCATGCCTGGGCCGTGCGGGGCAAGGCCCGGAAGCAGCTGCTGGGCCTTCGCCTTCTGCGCGTCGTCGAGCGCCGGCAGCAGGGCCTCTGCCGCATTGCGGATCGCGGCAAGGGCGCTGTCACGGCGCGTCTGCATGCCGGTCATCAAGGCCTGTCGATCCTGCGGCGACATGCTGTGCACCGCGCCCATATCTGCCGGGCGAGCGGTGCGCATGTTTTCGCCAGTCGCTTGCAGGGTTGCCGCATAGGCATTCCAGGCCGCCGTCTGCTCCGGCCTGATGCCGAGCTCCGCCTTCAGGGTGGCAAGGCGCGCCGTGGCATCAGCAGAATTCGGGGCCTGGCCGCCCATCATGGCATGACCCATGCCCGGGCCCATCATCCCGCGGCCCATCATGCCAGGACCAGGCTGAGCCGCGGCATAGCCACCCAGGCCGCCCAACGCGATGGCCGCACCGATGGCCAGGAACTTTGTCGTCTTGCGCATGTCTGTCTTCCTCGTTTCCGAACACGGCGCGTTCCGCCGTCCGCATCCTTCTACGGAGCAGGTGTCACGGGAATTTGTCGGTTGCGGCCTTTTATGTGCCGAGATGTGCCTGGCGCCCGTTCCGACAAACCTTGCCACACTCTTCCTGCCCCAAGCGCCCGAAGCCGGATTAGGATCAGCCGATGAACACGGGTCCGCACATTCTGATCGTTGATGACCAACGCGAAATTCGCGATCTCGTCGCCCGCGCACTGGCGCGCGAGGGCTTTCGCACCAGCAGCGCCGGCGATGGCAAGGCAATGCGTCGTGCGCTGGCGGATGCGCGGATTGACCTGGTCCTGCTCGACCTCATGCTGCCCGGCGAGGATGGGCTCTCTCTCTGCCGGGCCATCCGCGCGGAGAGCCGCGTGCCCATCATCATGCTGACCGCCAAGGGCGAAGAGGTGGACCGCGTCATCGGGCTCGAGATGGGCGCCGATGACTATATGGCCAAGCCCTTCGGCAGCAGGGAGCTCATTGCGCGCATTCGCGCGGTCCTGCGCCGCAGCGAGGCCCTCGGCCCAATGACCGAAGCGGCGCATCGGCCCAGACTGCACGCTTTCGATCGCTGGATCCTGAACACCGAGTCACGCGATCTGACGCGCGAGGATGGCGTGGTCCTTCCCTTGAGCACTGGCGAATATGACCTGCTGCTCGCGCTGGTCGAGCGCCCGCAGCGCGTGTTGAGCCGCGACCAGTTGCTGGATCTCGCGCGCGGCCGGGCGGCAGCGGGTCTTGATCGCAGCATTGATACCCAGATCAGCCGCCTGCGCCGCAAGATTGAACGCAATCCCGATGAGCCTCAGGTCATCAAGACCATCTGGGGCGGCGGCTATATGCTGGCGACGGCTGTGCACCAACTATGAGATGGCCGCTGCCACGCAGCTTGTTCGGCCAGACCGTCACGGTGTTGCTGGCCGGGCTGGTGGTGTCTCATCTGGTCGGGGCCTGGATCTATGCGGCGGATCGTGCGGAGACCGTGCGCGCGATTGGTGGCTTTGCCGCAACGCAACGCATTGCGAACCTGGCGCGCCTGATTGACGAAGCGCCCGCCGATTGGCGCAGCCGTATTGTCGCGGCGGCAAGCGATCCTGCCCTGCGCGTCAGCCTTTCACCACAGCCACCGGCCCTGGATGCGGCGGCAGCTCAGGCGGGGTCTGTGGATCGCATCATGCAGGATCTCCTGCGGCAGCAACTGCCGGCAGCGCTGGCGGCCTCCGTGCAGGTCAGTCTCTCGCTGACCGCGTCCATGCCGGTGGGGCCGGGGAGGGTTCCGGCGGGAATGATGGGCGGGCCCCTTGGCGCCGGGCCCGGCGTGCATGGGCCGATGATGGCCGGGCCATGGCTGCACGCCAGCGGTGGCTGGCAGAGGCTGCAGGTCGTCATTCGCCTGACAGATGGCAGCTGGCTTGCCTTCACAACCGGGCTGCCGCAGGGCGGGGCTGCATCCTCCTGGCGGTTTCTGATCGCCATGAGTGTGATGGCGATGATCGTGCTCCTGGTGTCCATTTGGGCCGTGCGCCGCGTGACGGCGCCGCTCGGCACGGTGGTGGGCGCCGCGGAGAGGCTTGGCCGGGATGTCAACGCGCCGCCCATCATTGAACTGGGCACCCGCGAGATGCGCCAGGTGGCCCATGCGTTCAATGACATGCAGGGGCGGCTTCAACGGCTGCTGAACAACCGGACCCGCATGCTGGCGGCGCTGTCACATGATTTGCGCACCCCGCTGACCAGGCTGCGCCTGCGGGCGGAAGGTGTGCCCAATCTCGAAGAGCGCGACCGAATGCTGGCCACCATCGGTGAGCTTGATGCGATGATCGAAGCCACCCTCAGATTTGCCCGCGGCGAGGCACCAGAAGCGCTGCGACGGACCGATATTGCGGCGCTTCTGGGGGCCGTCGTGGATGACATGGCCGATGCCGGCCATGGCGTCAGCATGCGCCCGGCTGAGCCCGTCATCCTCGAATGCCATCCGACCGCATTGCGGCGCGCGATCAGCAATCTGCTCGACAATGCCGTGAAGTATGGCGGCACTGCGCGGGCAGCGATCGAGAGCACGCCCACCTCAGTCCGAATCATCGTGGATGATGATGGGCCGGGCATCCCGGAAGCTGAAATCCAGCGCGTGTTTGAGCCATTCTACCGGCTCGAGGAATCTCGCAACTGTGACACGGGCGGCAGCGGGCTCGGCCTCGCGATCGCGCAATCCATTGTCCAGGAGCAGGGCGGTGAGGTGACACTCGCCAACCGTACCCAGGGGGGGCTGCATGCCGTCCTCTCGCTGCCGCGGTGAACCGGGCGGCGAAGCTGTGCGGTGTGCGTGGCGGCCAACCGGCCCCGATCGGCCGGGCATGATCCGGATCATATCAGGGCGCAGCCGGCAGCCCTTATACAAAGACAATCATTGAAAGCGAGGACCCTATGTCCCTGAAATCCAATCTGAGTGTTCTGCTGCTCGGCATGAGCGTGGCGGTTGGCGCTCCCCATGTCGTGAACAGCCAGCCGGCCGCCCACGGCGGTCATGGCCGGCAAGCCCAGCATGCGGCGGCCATGCCAAGGCTGCCGGGGCAGGACGCCTTCGGCGCGATCCAGGAGATCGTCCAGATCCTCCAGGCGGACCCCACGACCGATTGGTCCAAGGTCAATCTGGGCGCGCTGCGCGAGCATCTGGTGGATATGAACGAGGTCACCCTGCGGGCCGTGGCGACAGAAAGCCCGGTTGAGGGCGGCATTGCCATTGCTGTGACCGGCAGCGGCCGCACGCTGGACGGCATCCGGCGCATGATCCCCGCCCATGGGCAGGAATTGAACCGCCTGCCTGGATGGCGAGCGACCACGGAACCCCTGCCTGATGGTATGCGGCTGATCGTGACCGCCGTGGAGCCTGCACAGGTCATTCGCCTTCGGGCTCTCGGCTTCGCCGGCCTCCTCGTGAGTGGTGCGCATCATCAGCCACATCACCTGATGATGGCGCGTGGCGAGCATTTCCATTGATCCCTGCCACGCCCCTGCGGGATGCCATGGGCTTTCGTCTGGCTCCATGCCTTCCGGATGGGTTCCGCGCAGCGCCGCGACGCAAATTCCTTACGGAATTTCTGCATCCGGCCCGGTTGATCCACCGGGTCATCCGGTCTCGCTAGGAGATGGTCATGCGTCGCAGGCTCGTGCTGTTTCTTGCCCTTTCGCTGCTGCTGATCGGTGGGGGAGGGGGGGTATTATATCTCAGGAATCTGCGTCCGCTGGAGGTCGCCATAGCGCCCTTCCGTGAGGATGTGGCGGTGACGGTGTTTGGCCTGGGTGCGATCGAGGCGCAGGTGCTCTCACGCGTGGGCTTCGAGGTTCCCGGCACGCTGGTCGAACTCGCCGTGGATCATGGAGATCGCGTGGCTGCCGGCGCCGTGCTCGCGCGGCTCAACCCGATCAGCCAGCTGGCGCGCGTGGCGCGGGCAGAGGCAGCCGTATTGTCGGCGGAGGCGAATACGGCCAGGGCCATCGCGCAGCGCGATCGTGCCGAAGCGCAATTCGCCCAGAAACAGGCCACGGCGCGGCGGCGGCGGGATCTCGCCACCCGCGGTGTCGGCAGTCTGGAGGTCGCGGAGCTGGCCGATACCGAGGTCGAGCTGGCGCGGGGGGACCTGGCTGTGAACCGCGCTGATGCCATGGTGACCCGGAGTGCTCAGGCGGAAGCCCAGGCCAATCTGGCGACAGAGCGTGCAACACTGGAGAAGCACACGCTGCGCGCGCCCTTCGATGCCATGGTGATTGCGCGTTCCCGCGAGGCGGGCTCCGCTCTCAATCCTGGTGAGGCCGTGTTCACGCTGGTGGCGCCGGAGAGCATCTGGATGCAGGCCTTCGTGGATGAGGGCCGCGCCGGGGACCTGGCGGTCGGCCAAGGCGGCATGGTCACGCTGCGCAGCCGTCCGGGCCGCGCGGTTGCTGCGGAAATCGTTCGTATCGGCCTGGAGGCTGATCGTGTCACGGAGGAACGGCGCGTCTATCTGCGCTGCCGCTCCTGTCCGTCCATGCCGGTGGTGGGCGAACAGGCGGAGGTGGTGATCGAGACGGGGCGCCTGCCACGCGCCCGGATCATCCCCGAGCAAGCATTGCATGGCTTTGACGGGGCCGGCGGCCTCGTGTGGGTCATCGCGGATGGCAAGCTCGCGCGCCAGCATGTCCGCATCGCGGCGCGCCTCGTGGATGGGCGCGTGGCCATCACCGACGGGCTGCGGGAGGATGTTGCCCTTGTGGCCCAGCCGGGCACCCGCTTCGCGGTCGGCAGGGCGGCGCGGGCGGTGCTGGCGCCGTGAACCTCGCCCTGGCCGATATCCGGCATAAATTCGGGCGGTTCGTGCTGACCTGCCTGGGCCTGGGCCTCCTCATGGCGGTCGCACTCTCGATGGTGGGCATCTATCAGGGCGTTGTCTCGGAGGCGCTCGCTTTGTCACGCAGCCTGCGGGCCGATCTTTGGGTGGTGGAATCGGGAACGCGGGGCCCCTTTGCCGAGGCGTCGCGCATCCCGGGCGACGTGCGGGAGATGGTGGCGCGCCTGCCCGGCGTGGCCGCGGCCGGCGCGATCACCTTGCGCACCGCTGAGGCGCAGGCACCGCAGGGCATCATCCGCGTCCAGGTCATCGGCTATGAACCTGGCCGGCCAGGCGGGCCCTCTGTCATCGCGGCAGGGCGCGGCCTGGGTGCCGCCCGCTTCGAGATCGTGGCCGACGCCCGCGCTGGCCTGCCGCTTGGTGCCACACTGATGCTGGGACGCTATCGCTATCATGTGGTCGGCACGACGCGGGGCCTGGTCGCTTCCAGCGGGGATCCGCTGATCTTCATGCAGTTGCGTGACAGCCAGGATCTGCAATTCCGGCTGGCGCCAGCGGCGGCGCGGCGCGCCATCGCGGCCAGTTCCTTGGGCACCGGCACCGATACGGTCAACGCCATCATCGCCCGGCTGCACCCCGACGCCGATCCGGCCCTGGTGGCCGATACGGCGCGGCGCTGGAAGCATCTTGCCGCAATGACCGATGCTGAGCAATCCAATCTGCTGACACTCTCGGTGGTGAACCGCGCGCGTGTGCAATTGGGCATGTTTACCGTGGTGCTGTTGTTCGTCTCGGCCGTCATCATCGCGCTGATCATCTACACGATGACGATGGACAAGCTGCGGGAGATTGCGACGCTGAAGCTGATCGGCGCCCCGGACAGCACCATCATCGGCCTTGTGATGCAGCAGGCGCTGCTGCTCGGTGGCGTCGCCTATGTGGCTGCCGTGGCCATCGTCTTTTCAGCGCGGGACATGTTCCCGCGTGCCGTGGCCCTTGGCCCCACGGAGGTTGCGGTGATGGCGGGCGTGATCGCCATGATCTGCCTGCTGGGCAGCCTGGTCTCCATCCGCGCGGCACTCAGGATCGAGCCACAGCAGGCCCTGGGAGGCTGATGCGCATGAGCGGATCCCTCGTTCAGGTCGAGAAGCTGAGCAAGACCTTCGGTGACGGGCCCACAGCCGTGCGCGCCCTGGCGGATGTGGATTTGTCTGTGGGCGCGGGGGAGGTGGTCGGGTTGAAGGGGCCCTCGGGCAGCGGGAAATCCACTTTGCTCAACCTCATTGCCTGCATCCAGGAACCGACGGGCGGCCAGCTCTCCCTCGGTGGTGAGACGGTCTGGGAGGGGCGCTGGCGCGTCCCCGATCTACGGCGGCTGCGGCGCGAGCGCATCGGCTTCATCTTCCAATTCCACAACCTGCTCCCCTTCCTCAACGCGATCGACAATGTCGCGCTGGCGATGACGCTGGACGGCGTGGACCGCAGCATAGCGCGCGAGCGGGCGCGTGCGTTGCTGGATTATCTGCAGGTGGGCGCGCGCGCTACTGCCATGCCTGCGCGGCTCTCGGGCGGCGAGGCACAGCGCGTGGCCATCGCCCGCGCGCTCGTCAATCGGCCCCAGGTGATCCTGGCCGATGAGCCGACGGCGGCGCTCGATTCCGAACGCGCGCGGGTCGTGATGGACCTGCTCCGCCAGGTCGCCCGGGAGCAGCAGGCGGCGATCCTGGTGGTCACGCATGATGAGAAGATCTTCGATCGCTTCGACCGCATGGTAGCGTTGCGGGATGGCCGTATCGAGCAGGAGCAGCGAAGCGCGGCATAGCGAGAGTGCGGTTGAAAAGGAGGGAGAGGGCTCCTGCGAGGTCGGCCTTATCGGCCATGCATAGCTTCGACATGCGCGCTTGGTGATTGCGTGGACTCCTCAAGCAGAGTCGGTTGGCGCTTCAGCCTCCACGCCGCCACAAATGGCACTGGGCAGACGCGAGGAGCCTCACCGCCGATCGGGAGATATCTCGCGAAGTCCTGGCGCGGCCGATGAGTGGCGCACCACGAGTTCGACCGGCAGTTCGATGAGGCGTTCGCAGGCGTCTCCCCGCAAGCGAGCCAGCATCAGCCCTGCGGCAGCCTCGCCGATCCGGGCTGTTGGCACATGCACCGTGGTCAATGCGGGCGAGACATGGGCGGCCATTTCCAGATTATCGATCCCGACCACTGAAATCTCGCCGGGGACATTGATCTGGCGGGATTGCGCTTCGATCAGGCATCCCACGGCGAGTTGATCAATCCCGCAGACGATGGCCGTCGGTGGCTCGGCAAGGGCGAGCAGGGCAGCGCAGCCGGCGCGCCCTCCCGCGAGGGAAAACCCTTCTTCAATCACGCGCCAATCCGGCAGGTCCAGCCCATGCGCCGCCAGCGCGCTCCGCACCCCCTCCACCCGCGCGAACTGACGGTCATTGTGCCGCAGCGCGCCGCAGACGACGCCCAGCCGCCGATGGCCGAGGCCGATGAGATGTTCGGCGGCAATGCGGCCGGCGGCATGGTTGTCCACCACAACCGCATCGAAGCGCGCATCGTCGCACCAGGTGAGGATGACGGGCACGCCGGCGCCTTCCAGCGCCTCCCAGGCGTCGGCGGAGCGCTGTGCGCCGACCAGGATCACCCCATCCACGCCCCGTGCCAGCAGGCCGCGCAGCACGGCCAGCTCCGTCTCTGGCTGGTAGTCGGAAGAGGCGACGAGGAGATGATGTCCGGCCTCAGTCAGCACGGTCTGCATCGCCTGCAACGCACGCGCGAAGATTGGATTGTCCAGGGTTGGCACGATGGCCGCGATGCCATTGCCCGGGATGCCGCGCGCTGCATCGAGGGCATGGGGCCCGCCAAGGCGCAGCGCGGCTGAACGCACGCGGGCGCGGGTCTCGGGGCTGACGATTTCAGGCTGCGCCAGGCTGCGGGACGCGGTGGCGAGGGAGACGCCAGCGGCGGCGGCGATATCCACGAGCCGGGGGCGGGTGCGCGATCTCATCGGCATGATCTAACGCTCAATGAAAAAATTTTCAAGACCGTAGCCGTGCTGTACATCAATTTTCGTTTGACTCTGCGAAACAGCGATGAAAGCATCCTGAAAAGAATGGGAGGGACGTAGATGGCAGTGATGTCGCCCCCAGGGCGAATTTCCCGCGCATTCCTTGTGGGTGCCGCCACGATTGCCAGTGTCCTGGCCTTGTGGTGGGTTGCGACCACCGGGTTGCGTTTGCTCAACCCCCTCCGCCTGCCGGCCCCCAGCGAGGTTTGGGTCGCGTTTCAGCAAATCCTCGATCGCGGCTATGCCGGCGCGACCCTTTGGCAGCATGCGGCACATAGCCTTGGCCTGGTCGCTCGCGGTTTTGCAGTGGCTGTCATCACTGGTGTTCCGCTCGGGCTGCTGATGGGCTGGAGCCGCCGCGCTGAGGCACTGATCAACCCGATATTCCTTCTTCTCCGCCCCATCCCGGCCCTGGCGTGGATTCCACTCGCCATCGTCTGGTTCGGTCTGGGTGATACCGGCAAGGTCTTCGTCATCTGGCTGACCGCCTTCGTGCCCGCTGTGATCAATGCCTTTGCGGGCGTGCGCAATGTGGACCCGGTGCTGATCGCAGCCGCGCGAACACAGGGCGCTTCCACGGCACAGGTCATCCGGCACGTGGTCATCCCCGGCGCGATGCCGATGATCTTCACCGGATTGCGGCTTTCGCTCCAGGCATCATGGACGACGCTGGTCGCCGCTGAGCTGGTTGGCGCGTTCTTCGGCCTGGGCCGGGTACTGAACATCGCGGGGCAGGACATCTACCCCGGCATGATCCTGGTGGGCATGGCCGCAGTCGCTGTGTGTGGGGCCGCTACCACCTGGCTCCTGAGCCTGCTGGAACGGCGCGTCCTCAATTGGCGGCAGGCCATCTGATGGCCAATCGCAATTTCCTTGGCCCCTCCGGGACCATCCTCGGCCTGGGCGAATTCTGGCTGCTGACCATCGCGGGCTTCGCCCTGTTCTTTGGCGCCTGGACATTGGTGGCCTGGTCCGGACTCCTGCCAGCCAATCTGCTCCCGACCCCGCGCGTGGTATGGGAGACGCTGGTGCGGCTCTGGACCCAGCCCTTCGCGGGGCACGTCTACGCCGACCACCTCACCGCCAGCATCGGTCGCTTCCTGATGGGCTGGGCGATTGCGGTTGCGATCGGCGTTCCGCTCGGCCTTCTGATGGGTTGGTATCGCATCCTGGATGAAATCATCACGCCACTCTTCGACAGCATCCGCTTTGTCGCGCCTCTTGCCTGGGTTCCGCTGGCTGCCTTGTGGTTCGGCACAGGGATTGGCGGGCCGTTGCTGATCATCTTCGTTGGCTCCTTCGCCCCCTGCCTGATCAGTTCCTATCGCGGCGCGCGCCTCGTCGAGCCGCGCCTGGTCGAGGCCGCGCAGACCATGGGAGCGAGTGGCCGCCAGATCATTCAACATGTGCTTGTGCCCGGCGCGATGCCCTCGATCATCTCGGGGTTGAGGGTCTCGGCGGGGCTGGGTTGGCAATCGCTGGTTGGCTCGGAACTCATCGTGGTGGGCGCTGGCCTCGGCTATCTGATGGTCCAGGGGCAGGGGAACCTCGCCACCAACATCGTCATCGCCGGGATGATCGGCATTGGTGTGGTGGGCTTCGCGATAGATGTGGCGCTGCGCGGCGTCGAGACCTGGTTCAAGCGGCGCTGGGGGCAGGCATGAGCGCGCCCGATGATCGCAGCGCGGCTTCGCGCGGAGAGCTGAATCATTCGCGCCAGGAAGGAATACGCGCAGCATGAGTGAGATCGTTTTCCGCGGCGTTACCAAAAGCTTCGCGCTGGCCAAGGGGGGCAACTTCCTTGCCATAGACACCACCGATCTACGCATCGAGGAAAGAGAGTTTGTCGCGATTGTCGGCCCCTCAGGCTGTGGCAAGACAACGCTTATGCGCATGGCGGCAGGCCTCGAATTTCCGAGCAGCGGGAGCGTCGAAGTGGGCGGCAAGGCCGTGCGAGGCCCAGGGCCGGAGCGCGCCGTCGTGTTTCAGCAATTCGCGCTGATGCCCTGGAAAACCGTGCGTGAGAACATTGGCTTCGGCCTGATGTGCAAGGGCACGCCGCGCGCGGAAGCGGATGCCGCCATCGCGCATTATGTGGAGTTGATGGGCCTTTCCGGCCATGAGGACAGCTTTCCGCATCAGCTTTCCGGCGGCATGCAGCAGCGCGTCGCAATCGCGCGCGCCTATGTGATGAATCCCAACGCCCTCCTGATGGACGAGCCCTTCGGTGCATTGGATGCGCAAACGCGCATCGTCATGCAGGAGGAACTGGTGCGCCTTGCGCGGCGCAACCCGCGCACCGTTCTCTTCATCACTCATTCCGTAGAGGAGGCCGTCTATCTGGCCGACCGCGTCGTGGTGATGGGCCGCAAGCCCGGTCGCATCATCGAGACCATTGATATCCGCGCGCTGCGTGAGAGCGAGGCCTGGGAAAGCCAGCCCATCGAGGAGGTGATGGACCTGCCCTCCTTCACGCATATGCGCAGCCGCATCTGGAAATTGCTGAAGGCGCGCGAACAGAACGCCGCCCCGGCTGAACATTGAACATCAGGAGGAGACGCTACATGTTTCGCAGGACGCTCTCGGGCAGCATCATCGCAGCGGCGATGGCATTGGCGGCACCCGCCCTCGCGCAGGCGCCGCAGCGCATCAACATCTCGATGCAGCCGGCCTTGTATTCAATGTTCCCGCTGCATCTTGCCACCGAGCAGGGCTGGTGGCGCCAGGCCGGGTTGGAGCCAAGCTTCTCCTCCTTCCCGGCCGGTCCGCCGCAGATCGCAGCGGCCGCGGCGGGAACCTGGGATGTGGGTGTGACGGGCTCGGCACCTGGCGTGCTGGGAGCCGCGCGCTTCAACATCCGCACCATCGGCATTTCCAACGATGAGAGTGTGACAAACGTGCTGATGGCCCGCGCGTCGGAAGTGGCCGCCATCCGCGCGAACCCGGCCAGCCTGCGCGGCCAGCGCTTCCTCATTACCGTCAATACGACGGTGGACTACGTTCTGCAGAACTGCCTGCGCATGTGGAATATCGCGCGGAATGATGTGCAGGTGGTGAACCTCGCCCAGGCGCAGATCCTCTCGGCCTTCTCCACCGGCGAGGGGCGCGTGGCCGGCCTCTGGGCGCCGAATGTCTATACGGCAGAGGAGCGGATGAACGCCGTGCCGCTGTGCAGCGGTGCGGATGCCGGCGCGATCGTGCCCTCCAACGTGATCGTGCGCGAGGAATACATGCGTCAGAACCCTGATGCGACGGCGCGCTTCCTAGCGGTGTTCCTGCGCGGAATCGCATGGACGAAGGCCAATCACGACGCGGCGGTGCAGTCCATGCAGCGCTTCTATACGGCTGGCGGCGTCAACGTCTCCGAGGCTGCGCTGCGTTCCGAAATTGCCCGCCGCCCGACCTTCACGCTGGAGGAGCAGTTGCGCCTGATGGATCGTTCGGCTGGGCCTTCGCAGGCCGATCGTTGGTATCAGGGCCTGGGCGAATTCCTGCAGCAGGTCGGCACGGTGCCCACTGCGCCGCCGGTTGCTTCCTATATCACCGATGATGTGTTGAAGCGCATCGCAGCCAATCCGCAGCTTCGCGCCTTCGCGATGAATCAATAGGCCTTCGCGGTGCGGGCCATGGCCCGCACCCCTCTCAGGACACGCAGCATGACCATCACTTACCTCAAGCGGGCGAGCCGCACGCCGGATGATACCACCTCGGAGGCGCGCGGCGTGGTGGAGGCCATGTTGGCCGACATCGCAGCGGGCGGAGAGGGGGCGGTGCGCGCCCATGCGGCCCGCCTTGATGGCTGGCATGGGGAGATCATCGTGACCGGCGAGGAGATTGACAGGCGCCTCGCTGATCTGCCCGCCGGCATTCGCGCCGATATTGATTTCGCGGTGGATCGTGTGCGGCGCTTTGCCTTGGCGCAGCGCGCCAGCATTCAGGATTTTGCCGTTGAGCTATCGCCTGGCGTGACGGTGGGGCAGCGCCTGGTGCCAATGCAGGTGGCGGGATGCTATGTTCCGGCCGGGCGCTACGCGCATATCGCCTCGGCCTATATGTCGGTGGCGACGGCCAAGGCGGCGGGCGTGCCCACCGTGATCGCCTGCTCCGGCCCGCGTGGGAGTGAGGGCGTGCATCCCCTCGTGCTCTATGCCTTGCGCGCAGCGGGCGCCGATATCGTCATGACGCTGGGCGGTGTGCAGGCGATTGCCGCGATGGCGCATGGCCTTTTCACCGGAAAGCCGGCGGACATCGTGGTTGGGCCGGGCAATAAATTCGTGGCCGAAGCCAAGCGGCAGCTCTACGGCAAGGTTGGCATAGATGTCTTCGCTGGCCCCTCGGAAGTGGCGGTGATCGCGGATGCATCGGCCGATGCTGAGATCGTTGCCGTGGATCTCGTGGCGCAGATGGAGCATGGCCATGAAAGCCCCGGCTGGCTGATTTCCACGGACCGTGCGCTGGCCGAGGAGGTGATGGCCCGCGTCCCCGCACTGATCGATGCCCTGCCGCCCACCGCGCGCGATGCAAGTGCCGCCGCGTGGCGTGATTTCGGTGAGGTGGTGCTGTGCGATACGCGGGAGGAGGCCGTCACCATCTCGGACGCCTATTGCTGCGAGCACCTGCAGATCCAGACGCTGGAGCCGGAGTGGTGGCTGGAAAACCTCAGCAACTACGGCTCGCTGTTCATCGGCCAGGAGACGACAGTGGCCTATGGCGACAAGGCGAGTGGCCCCAACCACATCCTGCCAACCAAGGCGGCGGGGCGATATTCGGCAGGGCTTTCCGTGCATAAATTCCTTAAGCCGCTTTCGTGGCAAAAGATGACGCGCGAGGGTTCGCGTGATGTCGCACTCGCCACGGCACGCATCTCGCGCGCCGAGGGGATGGAGGCGCATGCGCGCTCGGCTGATATTCGCCTCGCGCGGTATTTCCCCGGGGTGAATTTCGACCTGGGTGAGCCGGTAAAAAGCTGATGCTGCGCCTCGAACGCGACCTTTCCGCGCCGCCTGCGATTCCTGAGGCCGGGATTGCGGCGGTCGAAACAGTGCTGCGATCGGGCTGGCTGCACCGCTATGGCGAGACGATGGGCGACGCTTCCGAGGCGTCGCTTCTGGAGGCCGAATTCGCCTCGATGCTGGGCAGCCGCTACGTCGTGGCAGTGAATTCGTGCGGGAGCGCGATGTTCCTGGCGCTGCTCTGCACGGGAATAAAGCCGGGCGACCGCGTGCTGATGAACGCTTTCACGCTGGCGCCGGTCCCTGGCGCCGTGGCGCATGCGGGGGCCGAGCACGTACTCGTGGAAGTCACGCCCGATCTGGTGACTGACCTCGATGACCTGGCGGGCAAGGCCGAGGCTTCAGGGGCGCGCCATCTGCTGCTTTCGCATATGCGCGGGCACATCGCTGATATGGGCAAGCTGATGCGCCTCTGCGACCGCCTTGGCATCACCGTTATCGAGGATTGTGCGCATACGATGGGGGCCAGCTGGGCGGGGCGCCCGACGGGCCGCTTTGGCCGGGTCGGCTGTTTCAGCTTGCAAGCCTATAAGCACGTCAATGCCGGAGAGGGCGGGTTGCTCGCCACGGATGATCCGGATGTGGCGGCACGCGCCGTCCTCTACTCGGGCAGCTACATGCTCTACGGCCAGCATCGCGTGCGGCCGGACGAAGCGACCTTTGAGCGCTGGCGGGATGTCACCCCGAACTACTCGCTGCGCATGTCAAATCTCGTCGCTGCAGCTGCGCGGCCGCAGCTGCCCCTGCTGGCCGAGCGCGCGCGTATCTGGAATGACCGGTATGGCCGCCTCGCGGTTGCGCTCTCAGCCCTTCCAGGCCTTCGCCTGCCGCAGCGCCCGCAGGAGGAGGAGTTCGTTCAATCCTCGATCCAATTCGCTGTCAGCGGGATGCGCGATGCACAATTCTCCGCCTTTCTGGAGCGCTGCCGCGCGCGCGGTGTGTATCTCAAATGGTTCGGCGCGAAGCAGGCGGCAGGTTATACCAGCGTGTCCGCGCAATGGGGTTTTCTGCGGGATCCTTACACGCCGCCAGCAACGGCCGAAGTGCTCGAGCGACTATGCGACATGCGCATCCCCCTGACACTCACCGAAGCGGAATGCGGGACCATCGCTGCGATCATTGGCGAAGAACTCGCCCGGAGGAGTGAGGCTTGAGCATGTTCGATCTGCTGATCAAGGGCGGCGAGATCCTGGACGGCACCGGCGCTCCTGCCTATCGCGCCGATCTTGGCGTGAAGAATGGTCGCATTGCCGCGATCGGCCTGGAGCTGGGGGAGGCGGCCGAGACGTTGGACGCCACGAGCTGCATCGTCGCGCCCGGCTTCATTGATATCCACACGCATAGCGACTTCGTGCTGCTGGTGGATGGCCGCGCGGATAGCCAAGTCTGCCAGGGAGTGACGCTGGAGGTGATTGGCCAATGCGGCTTCTCCTGCGCGCCCTTCACGGGCGACATGGCACCCAGCCAGCTCATTGGCTTTCACGATGCGGGCGTGGAGGTGAACTGGCGCAGCTTCGGGGATTATCTGGACCGGCTGGACGCCCAGGCGCTTGGCGTGAACGTCGCTGCGATGGTGGGGCATGGCGCGATCCGTCAGGCGATCAAATGCGACGCCGTCACTCCCACCACGCCCGAGGAGTTGCGCGCCATGGTATGGCTGGCCGACCAGGCCTTTGAAGCCGGCGCCATAGGGTTTTCCACCGGGCTCGAATATTTCCCCGGCAACATCGCGCCCATGGAGGAGATGGTGGAGCTTTGCTCCGCCTGTGCGCGCCACGGCCGGCTTTATGCGACGCATGTCCGCAACCGTGATGTCCATTATGACCTTGGCTTTACCGAGGCGGTTGCCACGGCGCGGCAATCGGGCGCCCGCCTGCAGATTTCGCATATCCAGCCCAAATATGGCGCGCCGAAGCGCGCCATGGCGCACACGCTGGAATTGCTGGACCGCGCCAAGCGTGAGGATGTAGACGTCGCCTTCGACATCATCCCGCATGACTGGAACCACACCTCCGTCGTGTCCTCACTGCCGGCCTGGGCGCGGGAGGGCGGGCCGCTTGGCTTGCTGGCGCGCCTGGCTGATCCTGGCCTGCGTGAAGCGATGAAGCATAACCCCCGCCCGATGTGGCGCCTCGTGGCCGAACGCCGCTTTGACGACGTCCTGCTGCTGCGCTCCGAGGCGCATCCCGAGCTGGTCGGCATGTCGTTCAGCGAGATCGGCCGTCGTCGTAATGCGGAGCCCATGGATGCGGCGCTTGATCTTCTGCAGGCCGAGGGCGAGGCGCTGAACAATGTGATGTGGACGTCACGCGGGTTTGATGACGCCGATGTCCGGCTCTGCCTGGAACAGGCGGAATGCGCCGTGATGTCGGACACCAAGGCCCTGACGCCAGGCGGACCACTTGGCGAGACGATCGGCTCTCTCAGCGGCTATGGATGGGTTGCGCGGCTGCTCGGCCATTATGTGCGCGATGAGGGCGTGCTGAGCCTCGCGGAGGCGGTGCGCCGGATCACATCTCTGCCTGCCGCCCGGCTTGGCCTGTCGGATCGCGGCCGGCTGCATGGCGGGGCGATTGCCGATATTGTCGTCTTCGATCCGCGGCGCGTGCGTGACGTCAGCAGCGTGCGGGAGCCACGCCGCCACCCCGAAGGCTTCGAGCATGTCCTGCTGGGCGGGGTCTGTACCCTGCGCGATGGCCAGCGCACCAAGGCCAGTCCCGGCCGTGTCATTCGCGCTACCAGTGGAAGGTGAAGGCCATGCCACAATCAACCCGCCGTACCGTGTTCGCCGCCGGTGCCGCCATGGCGCTGCCCGCCAGGGCGCAGGGGCCGGCCGGAACGGGACTGACCATCGCCGTGGGTGCGCCGGTCACGTCCATGGATCCGCATTTCTTCAATGCATCCTTCAACAGCGCCATCGCATCGCATGTCTTTGACCGACTAACTGAACGCACGGCTGATGCCCGGTTGGTTCCGGGCCTTGCCGAAAGCTGGCGTCTGGTGTCCGACACGGTGTGGGAGTTCCGCCTGCGGGCGGGCGTGCTGTGGCATGATGGCAGGCCGTTCACGGCGGATGATGTGGCCTTCACCATCGAACGCGCGCCCAACGTGCCCAATAGTCCGGGCGGCTTCGGTGTTTACCTGCGCGCCATCACGCGCGTGGAGATCCTGGACCCGCTGACCATCAGGCTGCATTCCGCGCGGCCGCATCCCTCCATGCCGAGCGATCTGGGCTTTATCCCCATCATCGCCAGGCACGCGGCGAGTGGCGCGGCGACGGAGGATTTCAATGCTGGCCGCGCCACGATCGGCACGGGTCCCTATCGCTTCGTCGCGTTCCGCGCGGGAGATCGCATCGAACTCATCCGCAACGACGCCTATTGGCGTGGGCCGCAGCCCTGGGCGCGCGTCAGCTATCGCATGATTACCAATGACAGTGCGCGCCTGGCCGCCGTCCTGGCGGGCGATGTGGATGTGATTGATCAGGTCCCCTCGGCGGATCTGGCGCGGTTGCGGCGGGAGCCGCGCGTGGCCATCGCGCAGGTGCCAAGCCTTCGGCTGATTTTTCTTGCACCCGACTTCTCGCGGCTCGAGAACCCGGTCTTCCTGACCGATCAGGAGGGTCGCCCGCTGCCCACCAACCCCCTGCGGGACCAGCGTGTGCGCCGTGCCCTCTCGATCGCGATAGACCGCGAAGCATTGGCAGCCCGCGTCATGGAGGGCACGGCGCTTCCGGCAGGCCAATGGCTGCCGCCCGGGATATTTTCGCATCATCCGGCCATTGGACCGCCAGCTTATGATCCGGAGGGCGCCCGCCGCCTGCTGGCCGAGGCTGGCTTCCCGGCGGGCTTCCGCCTTTCGCTGCACACGCCCAATGACCGCTATCCCAATGACAGCCGGACCTGCCAGGCGGTCGCGCAGATGTGGACGCGCGTCGGGGTGCGAACGGAGGTTGTGGCCCTGCCATGGGCCGCATACCCCGCGCGCGCCGCACGGCAGGAATTCGCCATGCATCTGATCGGCTGGGGTTCCTCGGCGGCTGATTCCTTTGGCGCGCTGATGAATGTCGTCGGCACATTTGACCGGGAACGTCGCCTGGGCGCGGTCAATCATCATCGCTACTCGAACCCCGCAATGGATACGCTGGTCGAGCGCGCCCTCGTCACCACGGATGACGCCGCGCGTGAGGCCTTGCTGCGCGATGCCGTGCGGATGGCGGCGGAGGATGTGTGCGTGATTCCGATCTACAACCTCATCAATGTCTGGGCCACGCGGCCCGGCCTGCGGCTGGAAGCGCGAATGGATGAGCGCACCCTGGCGATGGGAGTGCGTCCCGCATGAACCGCCTCGCGCCGCTGTTCTCCCTGGAGGGGCGCACGGCCTTTGTCACCGGCGGAAATTCGGGCATTGGGCTGGCCATCGCCCGCGCGCTGGGACTGGCCGGCGCGCGACTCGTCCTGTCGGCGCGGCGCGGTGCCGAACTGGACCGCGCGGTGGATGAACTTGCGGCCGAGGGCATCAACGCGGAGGCGCTGCCGCTCGATCTGACAAGCTCCGATTTCGGCGCGGTCACGGACTCGCCCGATATCCTGGTGAATGCGGCCGGGGTGAATCTGCGCCAGCCCTTCGCCGAGGTGACGGCCGAAGCTTTTGATGTGCATATGGCGCTGCATCTGCGCGCGCCCTTCCTGCTGACGCAACGCTTCGCTCCGGCCATGGCGGCGCGGGGCTGGGGGCGCATCCTGAATATCGGATCGCTGCAATCCTTCCGCGCTTTTCCCGATAGCGCGCCGTATGGCGCGGCCAAGGGGGGCGTTGCGCAGCTCACCCGAGCCATCGCCGAGGCATGGTCACGTCAGGGCATCACCTGCAATGCGCTTGCCCCCGGATTTTTCCCGACGGCGCTGACCGCCCCCGTCTTCGCCGATGCGTCCCGCGCGGCGGCCCTGGCGGAACGCACCTGCGTCGGCCGCAATGGGCGGCTCGAGGATCTGCACGGCGCGGCCGTGTTCCTGTGTTCGGACGCCGCGGCCTATGTGACCGGGCAGATCCTGGCCGTGGATGGAGGATTTCTCGCCAAATGAAAGCGCTCGTGCAAACCGCGCCCAATATCCTGGTCTATCGGGATGAGCCTGAGCCGGGACCGTGCGCGGGCGAGGCGCTGATCCGCGTCGAGGCGGTAGGCATCTGCGGTTCCGACATGCACGCCATCCATGGCCACGACGCGCGCCGGCCCACGCCGATCATCCTGGGCCATGAGGCTGCGGGGCACGTGCTGGATGGCCCGCTGGCCGGGCAGCGTGTCGCGGTGAATCCGCTTTGGGTGCCGATGGATTGCCCCTTTGCGCAACAGGGCCGGCCACATCTCTCGCCGCGTCGGGAAATTCTCTCGATGCCGCCGCGGCCGGGGGCTTTCGCCGAATGGGTGCGCGCGCCGCTCGAGAATCTGGTCGTCATCCCAGAGGCCATGCCGGCACAGGAGGCCGCCCTCGCTGAGCCCATCGCTGTTGCCTACCACGCCGTGCATCACGGGGCGCGCCTGCTGGCGCGGCCGCTGCCGGGGCTGTGCTGCGTGGTGCTGGGCGGCGGCGCGATCGGGCTGGCCTCGGCATTGGTCTTGCGCCAGGCGGGCGCTGGCGAAGTCTGGCTGATCGAGCCAAATGCTGCGCGTCGGGAGACGGCGCTGCGGGCCGGCATCGCGCTGAGCCGTGCGCCGGAGGAGGGGCTGCCCGACGGCTCCGCCGATTTCGTGCTGGATGCTGTGGGCAGTGCCGCCACGCGCGCGGCCTCCTGCCGCCTCACGCGGGCTGGTGGCGTGATTGTGCATGCGGGACTGCTGCCGGGCGCCGAGGGCCTGGATGTGCGGCGGCTGACGCTGCAGGAGATCACCTTTACCGGCACCTATTGCTACACGCCGGAGGAATTCCGCACCGTGGTCGGGCTACTGGTCGGCGGGCGCTTCGGCGCGCTGGATTGGCTGGAAACACGGCCACTGGCGGAGGGCGCCGCCGCGATTGCCGATATTGATGCCGGGCGCGTCGCCGCCGCCAAGATCATCCTCATCCCATGATGCAACAGGACAGCCCCATGCCGAAGCCCAACATCATCCTGGTGATGGCCGATCAGCTGACGGCAGGTGCCTTGCCGGCCTATGGCAACAGAGTAGCGAAGACGCCGCATATCGACGCGCTTTGTGCCCGGGGTACGGTCTTTGGCAACACGTATTGCAACTTCCCGATCTGTGCGCCCTCACGTGCTTCCATGTTGACCGGCCAGCGCGCGACGAGCATTGGCGCTTTCGACAATGGGGCGGATTTCCCCTCCTCCACGCCCACGCTGATGCATCACCTGCGGCTGGAGGGCTATCGCACCATTCTGGCGGGCAAGATGCACTTCGTCGGCCCCGATCAGCTGCATGGATATGAGGAGCGGATCACGACGGATATCTACCCGTCGGATTTCACATGGACGCCGGATTGGCAGGCGCCCGGCCCACCCGCTTCCGGCGCGCGGATGAGCCTGCTGGGCGTGGTCGAAGCGGGGCTTTGCACGCGCAGCCTGCAGCTCGATTACGACGAGGAGGTGGCCTACGCGGCGCAGCGCAAGCTTTTTGACCTGGCGCGCGATGAGGATAAGCGGCCGTTCTTCATGACTGTTTCCTTCACCCATCCGCACAATCCCTTCGTCACCACGCAGGAATACTGGGATCGCTACGACCCGGCGGAAATCGATATGCCGGCGGTGGGACCGATCCCCTATGAGGAGCAGGATGGCCGGAGCAAGCGCCACTATCTGCTGACCCGCTGTGACGAGCATGATGTGACGCCGGACCGCCTGCGCGATGCCCGCCACGCCTACTACGCCATGACCAGCTATATTGACGATAAGCTCGGCCAGCTGATGGCCACGCTGAAGGCCGCGGGCCTCGATGAGAACACGGTCGTGATCTTCACCTCCGATCATGGCGAAATGCTGGGTGAGCGCGGCATGTGGTTCAAGATGTGCCTCTTTGAGGGTTCGGTGCGCGTTCCCCTGGTCGTCGCGGGGCCGGGCTGGCCGCAGGGCGGAGCGCGGGCGGAAAACACCTCACTGCTTGATCTGGCGCCCACGATCCTGGCGCAGGCCGCAGGCGCGCCACGCGTGACGGCTTTTGAAGGGCGGGACCTTCTGCCACTGGCCAAGGGCGAAGCGAAGGATTGGCCCGAGGATGTGCTGTGCGAATACACGGCAGAGGGTTGCAACGAACCATGGCTCATGCTGCGGCGCGGTGCCCGCAAGATGATCTGGAGCGAAACGCATGGCCCGCAGCTCTTTGACCTTGCCGTTGATCCACATGAGGCGCGTGACCTGGCCGCGCTGCCGGAACACGCGGCCGAGGTCGCGACGATGATTGCCGCCATCCGCGCGCATTGGGATGTGCCGCGCGTCAACCGGGCCGCACTGGAAAGCCAGAAGCGCCGCCATATGCTGCGCACGGCATTGGCGCAGGGCCAGCGTCCGCCCTGGGATTGGCAGCCGCCGAGCGACGCCGCCCGACAATATGTTCGCAGCGGCGACAGCCCGACACTGACCAAGATCAGATCGCGCCTGCCTTACCGGGCACCCGTGGCGCCCGACCATCCCCGCAAGCCGGAGGACAAGCCATGACCATGGGACGCCGTGAATGGATGCTCGCCACCGCTGCGATTGCAATGTCCGGGGCCGGGCAGGCGCAGACGCTGCAGAACCGGCCTGTGCGGCTGATCGTGCCATTCCCACCGGGCGGGGCGGTTGATGTGATCGCGCGCATGATCACCACCCCCCTTTCCGAGGCGCTCGGCCAGACCGTCGTCGTGGAGACGCGGCCCGGCGCCGGGGCCACCATCGGTGCGGCTGCCGTCGCGAGTGCCGCGCCGGATGGCCACACCATCCTGTTCACATCGGCGGCGATCGCCTCGGCACCGGCGGTCATGCCGCAGCTGAGTTATGACGCGATGCGCGACCTCGCACCGCTCAGCCTGCTTGGCGATGTGCCGCTGGTGCTGACGGCCTCGCCGCAGAATGGCATCACCGATATGGCGGGGCTGCTCGCCGCGGCGCGGGCGCGGCCCGGTGCTTTGACCTACGCCACGCCAGGCAATGGCACGCCCATCCACCTGGCGATGGAGTTGCTGCAGCGTGAGGCCCGGATCAGCCTGGTGCATGTGCCCTATCGTGGCTCGCCGGTTCCAGATCTGATGGCTGGCCGGGTGGATTTCCATCTGGACAGCGCGAATGCGGCGGTTGCGCGGGGGCGCCAGGGGCAGGTGAAGCTGCTGGCCATTTCCACGCCGCGGCGCCTCGCCTCGCTGCCGGATCTGCCTGCCATCGCGGAGACCGTGCCGGGTTATGATGCGACAACCTGGTTCGCGTTCTTCGCCCCGGCGCGGGTGCCGGCGCCGATCCTGGCGGCATTGAGCGCTGCGCTTATCAGCGTCACAGCACGGCCGGCCCTGCGAGAGGCCCTGGCTGCGCAAGGCGTGGAGGTGCAGGCGACGGGTCCTGATGTGCTTGGCCGTTTGCTGCAAGCTGATACCGAGCGATGGGGCGGCATTGCGCGCTCTGTCGGCGCGCGCATGGAGTGATGCTCCGCCCGGCATGGTCGGGTGGTCAGACCTCTGGCCATGAGGAGGGCTGGGGGGAGAGCCGCATGTTCAGCGGCAGGTTGCCGTTGAACAGGGAGCCTCAGTCGTACTCGATCTCGACTTTCAGAACCCGCAGTGTCCCGGGGTGGAACGTCCCCTCATAGCGTTCGCCTCGGTCATTGGTTCCATGCACACGGTAGCAGCCATCCTTGCTCCTGATGCGGGTGACGCGCCAGCCCTGCGCTTCGACCTGCTGTTGCAATGCGCTGCGCGGCTGCCACTCCGCCAAGGGCACGTTGCAGCGCTGGTCGGCCATGGCCGTGCCGGTGCCAAGGGCGCAGAATGCCAGCGCAATCATGGGGAAAGATCGGGTCATGGCATCGCATCCTGTCAGTTGCAGCTGGCGATGATAAGGCCACGCCCACCTGACGGGAGCCTGAACGCGGCGGGCTGGCGCTTCAGCTGGCTGTCAGGTGCCCGCGGCATGACCGCATGCGGCCATTGATGCGAAGGACCGGGCAATGCGTGTGCTGTTGATCGAGGACGACGCCATCCTGGGTGCCGCCGTGCGCGACCAGGTTGCGGCCGATGGCCATACGGTGGACTGGGCGACGAGGCTCGCGACAGCCCGCGATTGCGTCGCGACCGTGACCTATGAACTCATCCTGCTCGACCTCATGCTGCCGGATGGCCGGGGGCTGGAGTTTCTCAAGGCCCGCCGGGCCGCGCGTGACGCAACCCCCGTGATCATCATGACGGCACGCGACCAGATTTCCGACCGCATCGCCGGGCTGAACACGGGCGCGGATGACTATCTGGTCAAGCCCTTCGACCTGGCTGAGCTATCGGCCCGCATTGGCGCCGTGGCGCGGCGCTATGCCGGCAACCCCAATCCGCAGGTGGAGATCGGCGACCTAACGATTGACCTGGCGGAACGATTGATCCAGCGGGCGGGCCAGCCCATCGCGTTGACGGCGCGCGAATGGGTCCTGTTCGAGGCCTTCGTCCAGCGCCCCCGCGCATTGGTCACCAAGGCGCAGATGGAGGAAAGGCTCTATTCCTTCGATGCCGAGGTGGAGAGCAACACCATCGAGGTCTATATCGGGCGAATCCGCAAGAAGCTCGGCCATGACATCATCGAGACGATCCGCGGCATGGGCTACCGGCTTGGGCAACCAAGGCGAGCGTCATCCTGATGCCCGCGCGGCAGCAGAGTCTGCAACGCCGCCTTGGCGGCGGCCTTGCGCTTGCAATGATCCTGCTTTGGCTTGCGGGCAGTATCGCGGCGGGGCTGATCCTGCGTCACGAGATTGACGAGGTCTTCGACAGCGCCCTGCAGGAAGTCACGCAGCGCATCCTGCCGCTCGCCTATAGCGAGATCCTGAACAGCGATCCGCCGGCTGAGGGCGAGAGCCCCGTCCAGCGGTTGCCGGCGGTGGTGCAGCATGAGGAGCAGATCACCTATATTGTTCGGGACGGCGAGGGCCGCGTCCTGCTGCAATCCCACAATGCCGACCCTGGGCTCTTTCCAACGCTGCTGACGCCAGGCTTCCAGGATCTGCGCGGCCTGCGCCTTTACACCGAGGCTGCGGTTCAGGGCACGCTGTTCGTCACTGCCGCCGAAGCGATCAGCCATCGGCGCCAGGCCGTCATCGAAGCGGTGGGCATGCTGCTTTGGCCCCTGGCGCTTTTGTTGCCGCTCAGCCAGCTCGGTGTCTGGGGGCTGGTGCGCTTCACGCTGCGTCCGGTGCTCGCATTCCAGGAGGAGATCGAGGCGCGCGGCCGGGGTGATCTCTCGCCCGTCAATGCACCTGCGCTGCCGCTGGAGCTGGCGCCTGTCGCGGCCTCCGTCAATCGGCTGATCGCGCGGCTGCAACGGGCGTTGGAGGCAGAACGCGGCTTCACCGCCAGCAGCGCGCATGAATTGCGGACACCTGTCGCGGCGGCGCTGGCCCAGGTTCAGCGGTTGCTGGCCGAGCTGCCGGAGGGTACCCCACATGAGCGTGCGCGCAGCGTGGAGGCCGCGTTGCGGCAATTGGCGCGCCTGTCGGAAAAGCTGCTGCAACTTGCCAAGGCCGAAGGAGCGGGGTTGCTGGCCGATGCGCCGCAGGACCTGGCGCAGGTGCTGGGGTTTGTCCTGGACGAGTTCATGGATGACCCAGGCTTTGCCGCCCGCGTCACCATCGCCTTGCCGGCAAGCGGTGTCTTGCTCTCGCGCATGGATGCGGATGCCTTCGCCATCCTGGCCCGCAACCTCATCGAGAATGCGCTGAAGCATGGTGCGGCCGATCAGCCGGTATCCATCGCGCTGACCGAGGACGGCTTTCTGCGAATTTGCAATGATGGCCCTGTGATCGACGCGGAAGCGATGGCCCGCCTCAAGCGCCCTTTCGAACGCGGTTCCACCCGAGCCAGCGGCTCCGGCCTGGGGCTGGCGATTGCCGAGGCTATTTCGATTGGCGCGGGCACCAGCCTGGAACTCTCCTCGCCCGTGCCTGGCCGTGAATCGGGCTTCGAAGCGCGCGTGCGGCTGCCCGGAAGTGTGGCGCTGCGCTGAACCGGCTCTGAACGGATCAGCATTCTCGGTTCAGGCGAGTGTCAGCCTGGGCGTCCATCTCTCCAGGATCGAAACGCCTGCTGGAGAATTCCGATGAACAAGATGCTCGCCACACTCGGCCTTGCGGCGACCCTCGCTGTGCCGGCCATGGCCTTCGCGCCGCCTGCCGAGGCGCGCAGCGTCACGCTGACCACGCAGCTGCGCCCCTATGGCGGCAACGGCGCCTATCTCGCCTTCTATCTTGTGGATGCGCAGGGTCGTTTCCACTCCACGCTGCATGTCGCCGGGGGTAAGGCCAAATATCATACGCATCTCAGCGCCTGGGCCCGCGGCCGAACGAGCGAGGCCGCGCGCATTGATGGCATCACCGGTGCCAGCGTCGGCAGCGGCCAGGCGCTTCGGGTAAGTGTTGAGATCGCCGACGCACTCATTGATGCAGGGTATCAGATCCGGGTGGATACCGCGGTTGAGAATGGGCGGGACAATCCAGGGGAAGTCACCGCGCCACTGACAGGCGCCGCCAGTGGCCGGCCAGTCGCCGGACGCGGTTATGTCGCCTCCTTCAAGTTCGATATGTGACGACGACGCGGGATCGCTGACATGCTTCGCCGCACCCATTCCCTGCCGGGCCTCTTCGCCGCGCTGCTGATTGCGGCGTTGGCTTTGACAGGCGCCTTCCTGGCGTTTGCCTCGATCACCGAGCGGATGGGCGCCACCATCCCGGCCGCGGGTGAGGCGACCGTGGCCGCCCTCGCCGAGGCCGTGGCCACCCGGCATCCCGAGGTGGAGCGGATTGTCCGGACGGCCTCCGGCTCTGTCATCGCTTACTATTTCGAGGCGGATTTGCCGGGCGCGGAAATGGTGGACCCGATGACCGGCCAGGCGATGGGGCCACATGAGCCGTCGGACCTGACCCGCACCATCACGAACCTGCATCGCTCCTTTTTGTTGGGCGATGCGGGACGCGTGGCGGCGGGCCTCGGGGCAGCGGCGATGGTGGTGCTGTGCATTTCGGGCGCCATGCTGCTGGCGGTGCGGCTGGGCGGCTGGGCGGCAATCCTGCGGGCCAGCCGTGGCACACTCTCCCAGCGGCTGCATTGCGAGTTGGGGCGGTTCGCGCTGATCGGCCTCATGCTCTCGGCGTTGACGGGCTGCTGGATGTCGCTCGCGACCTTCGGCGTGCTTCCCGATGGCGCGGCGGTGGAGGTCGCGCCCCTCGTACAGCCGAGCGGTGCTGCGCGGCTTCCGCCCGGGCACCTGGCGGCGCTGCAAGCCGTGGATCTGTCGGCCCTGCGCGAACTCACCTTTCCCTACGGCGATGATCTGACCGACTCCTACGCGCTGACCACGGCACGGGGCCTTGCCCATGTTGATGCGGCAACTGGGCAAATCCTTGACTTCACGCCCAATTCCCGTGCGCGGCAGGTGCATGAGACGATCGTCATGCTGCACACCGGGCGCGGCGTCTGGCCGCTGGCGTTGCTGCTTGGGCTCGCCGCGCTGGCCGCGCCGGTGCTGGCTGGTGCTGGTGGGGTGATCTGGTGGCGCCGTCGCGCTGCCTTACCGAAGCTCCGCCAGAATGTTGGCGCGCAAGCCGCGGATACGATCATTCTCGTCGGCAGCGAGGGCCATGCCAGCTGGGGCTTCGCGGCCACGCTGCATGCTGGGCTGAGCAGGGCCGGGCACCGCGTTCATACCGCGCCGATGAACAGCCTGGCACCGCGCTACGCACAGGCAGAGCGCCTGCTGGTGCTGACTTCGACCTATGGAGATGGTGACGCCCCGGCATCCGCGAAGCTGTTCCTGCAGCGCCTGGAAGCCTCCGCCGGGGTGCTGCCCGTCGCGGTGCTGGGCTTCGGTGACCGCAGCTTTCCGAGCTTCTGCGGCTTCGCGGAGAAGGTCGCCGCGGCGCTTGGCGCCAAGGGCTTTCCCATGCTGCTGGACACCTGGCTGATTGACCGGCAATCGGCACAGAGATTTGCCGCCTGGGGCGAAGCAATCGGCCGGGCGATGGGCATCAGCCTGGAGCTGTCGCATGTCGCGGCGCGCCCCAAGACCATCGCGCTGGCCCTGTCCGGACGCGTGGAATACGGCGCGGAATCGCAGACGCCAACGGCCATTCTGAGCTTTGTGCCGGCCGATGGCGGCAGGCTTTGGCAGCGGCGCCGTCTGCCGCGCTTCGAGGCGGGCGATCTCGTCGGGATCCTGGCGCCGGGGGGCAATCTGCCGCGCTTCTATTCGCTCGCCTCCGCCTCCAAAGATGGCGTGCTGGAGATATGCGTCCGCAAGCAGCCGGGAGGCCTTTGCTCGGGCTTCCTGCATGAGCTGGCGCCGGGCGGGCGGGTCCAGGCCTTCATCCGCCCCAACCCTGGCTTTCGGCCCTTGCGCGGGAAGGCGCCGGTGATCCTGATCGGCGCTGGCACGGGGATCGGCCCGCTTGCGGGCTTCATTCGCCACAACATCGCGCGCCGTCCCATGCACCTCTACTGGGGCGGGCGGCACCCCGGGTCGGATTTCCTCTATGAACCGGAGTTGGCGGCCTATGTCGGTGATGGGCGCCTCACGCAGCTGAACACCGCCTTTTCCCGCGTGCCGGGCGGCGGCTATGTGCAGGACCGGCTGACAAAGGACGCCGCGATGCTGCGAAGCCTGATCCGGCACGGCGCCCAGGTGCTGGTCTGTGGCGGGCGGGACATGGCGGGCGGCGTCGCTTGTGCCTTTGACGCGATCCTGCAGCCCCTCGGCTGCGACCTCGCATCCCTGAAATCGGAGGGGCGCTATCTTGAAGATGTGTATTGAGGCGGCGCCGATGGTGCGCCACATGCTGAATGGCCCGACCATGGGCACACGCTATGCCGCCGTGTTCTTCGCGCCGGACGGCATGGCGACCGAGGCCCTGGCCGCTGCGCTCTTCGAAGCTGTGGACCGCGTGGACCGGCAGATGTCCAGTTGGAAGCCGGACTCCGATCTCAACCGCCTGAATGCGGCGCCCATCGGCGAGTGGATTGCGATCCCGCGCGAATTGATGACGGTGCTCGCCGAGGCGCTGAAGATCGGCCGGGCCACGAAAGGCGCCTTCGATATCGGCGTTGGCGCATTGGTCGAGGCTTGGGGTTTCGGGCCGGGCGAGCGCCGGCCGGACCGGAGCCGCATCGACACCGCATCCGTATCGCCGCGCGCGGTGACGAGCGCGTCTTTGCAACTGGATGCCGCTGCTTTCCGCGCGCGGAAATCGGCCCCGCTGTCGCTCGATCTCTCGGGCATCGCCAAGGGCTTCGGCGTGGACGAGATGGCACGGGTGATGAACAGCTTTGGCATCCAGACCTGGCTGGTCGGCATTGATGGCGAGATGCGCGCCCAGGGTTTGAAGCCGGATGGCGCAAGCTGGGCCGTGGCGCATGAACGCCCCGACCGGTACAGCCGCGATGCGATGGGCGTGATCGAACTGACCGACAGGGCGGTCGCGACCTCCGGCAACTACCGGCATTGGGTGGAAGTTGCAGGCAGAGTTTTGTCGCACACGATGGATCCGGCCACGCAAAGCCCGCTCGATAACGGGATCGCCTCCGTCTCCGTTCTTGCGGGCACCTGCATGGCCGCCGATGCCTGGGCGACGGCGTTCATGGTGCTGGGTGCGGAAGCGGCCAGTTCGCTGGCCGCCAAGTTCGGATTGGAGACCATCTTCGTGTTCTGCGACGGGACGGTCAGGTCTACGGTCTGATCCGCCGCAGCCATGAATGCGGCCGGTTTGCTGGAGCAGAGCCGCTTCAGGCCGCAATGGCGATCCATGTTAGAGTGACTTGACGGAGGGACAGCACGATGACGCCGACAACCCAGATCGCTTGCCCGCAATGCGATGCCGCCAACCGTGTGCCGACGGCGCGGCTCGGCGATGGCCCGCGCTGCGGGGTGTGCAAGGCGCCCTTGTTCACGGGCAAGCCGGTTGCCCTGTCCGAGCTTCGTTTCCGCCGGCATCTGCGGATCTGCGAATTGCCGGTGCTGGTGGATTTCTGGGCCTCCTGGTGCGGCCCATGCCGCGCCATGGCGCCGGCTTTCGAGGCTGCCGCCGCCACGCTGGAACCGCGCATGCGGCTGCTCAAGGTTTCGACGGAGGAGGCCCCCGGGCTGGCGGCGGAATTGGCGATCAGCAGCATCCCGACCCTCGCCCTGTTCGCGGCTGGGCGCGAAATCGCCCGCCAGGCTGGTGCCTTGCCAGCCGGGCGCATCATCGCCTGGGCTGAGAGTGTTTTCCCGACCAAATAACTCCCAGGAGACCACGCGGCGGGCCAAGGGAGCCTGGAGATTGCGGCAAGCGCCCCCTAATAAGTGCCTGACCGTGAACACGTCATGGAGAAAGACGACCGTGGAGCCAGGGGCAGATGTTTCGGCCATCCAGGACAATGCAGCGGAAGCGGCGCGCCTGCTGCGTTTGCTGGCGAATGAACGGCGCCTGCTGTTGCTCTGCCACCTCGTTGGCGCAGGGGAGATGACGGTGACAGCGCTGGCAGCCAGCGTCGGCCTCTCGCAGCCCGCGCTCTCGCAGCATCTCGCCAAGCTCCGGGCCGATGGGCTCGTCGCCACGCGGAAGTCATCGCAGACCGTGTTCTACCGCCTGGCCGACCCCAAGGCCGCACGGCTGCTGGAAGTGCTGCGCGATCTCTATTGCCCGCCCCAGGCTCCGGCCATCGCAGCAGAGGCTGAGGCAACCAACGCCTGAAAGCGCCGGCCAAGGGGAGCCACTTCTCCAGCAAAGGCTGCAGCGATCAGGCCTGGCGAAACACGTGCAGGAAGTGCTTGTCCCTGGCCGCGCTGATGTGATTATATAAGCGGAAGCTAAACAACGGGGAAACGTCAAAGTGAGGATAGTCGGCCGCTGCGCTGCATGGACCTTGCTCGTCATCCTGGCGACCGGTCATGACGCCGCCAGCCAGGGCGAATCCCTTGTCCCATTTCAGGTCGTTGATGACGCGATTCCGCAGCCTTTGACGGCGAGCCCGGGTGATGCCGCACGGGGGCGGGCGATTGCTCTTGATCGCGCCAAGGGCAACTGCATCACCTGCCACGAACTGCCTGTCAGGGCTGATTTCCAGGGCAATCTCGGCCCGCCGCTGGCTGGCGTGGCCGCGCGTTATTCGCTGGGTGAGTTGCGGCTGCGCGTTGTGGACGGCAAGCGCCTCAATCCCGAAAGCAACATGCCATCCTATTACCGCACCCACGGGCTGGTTGCGGTGCGCCGTGAGTCAGTCGGGCGCCCCATTCTGACGGCGCAGGAGGTCGAGGACGTCCTCGCCTATCTGCAGACATTGCGATGATGATGATGGAGAGTTGCATGAACAACGCCCCTCAACCCAGCCGACGCGGCGTGCTGGCATTGGCTGCCGGTGGCATGGCGATCAGCCTGTTGCCGCGGCCTGCCTTCGCCCAGATGTCGCCCGCCACGCAGGCGGCGGTGGACCGTGTGCGCGGCACCCGCAGCCTGCAGGAGGGACGGATCACCCTGCGCGTTCCCCCCATTGCCGAGAACGGCAACACCGTGCCGCTGACCGTCTCGGTGGAGAGCCCGATGACGGCTGCGGATCACGTGAAGGCGATCCATCTTTTCGCGGACAAGAACCCAACGCCCGATCTCGCGACCTTCCAGTTCACCCCGGCGATGGGCCGCGCCAGTGCGGATACGCGCATCCGCCTCGGCCAGACCCAGGATGTCGTGGCGCTGGCGGAGATGAGCAACGGCTCGGTCTATCTCGTCCGGGCCGAGGTCAAGGTTACCATCGGCGGCTGCGGCGGCTGAGCGAGAAGGAAGAAGCACATGGCCTCCCCCATCGGACAACCCCGCGTTCGCATCCCCGCCCAGGCCCGCGCCGGCGAGGTGATCGAGATCCGCACGCTGATCTCCCACATCATGGAAACCGGCCTGCGGCGCGATGCCGCTGGCGCCATCATCCCGCGCGATATCATCAAGCGCTTCGAAGCGAAATTCGACGGGCAGGTGATCTTCGGCATGGACCTGGCTTCGGCCATCTCCGCCAACCCCTACATCGCCTTCCCCTTCAAGGTGGAGAAGGCGGGCAGCTTCGAGTTCGTCTGGACCAATGACGCCGGCGAGGAACGCAAGGCGACCGCCGAAATCCGGCTGAGCTGAGGCGCGCGGCATGTGGAGGGCAGCGGGTCTGACGTTGGGTGCCACGGCCCTCGTGGCCGTCATGGCGCTGGCGCAGGGCAATCCGCCGGCACCCCAGCGGGCGATTCCCAACCCGCAAACCGGCCGCGACTTCGCGACACCGGAAACCCTCGCCATCCAGGACGATGACTTCCAGAACCCGGCCATGCTCTGGGCCGAGGAGGGTGAGGCGGCCTGGAGCCAGGCCGAAGGCACGAATGGCCAGTCCTGCGCCTCCTGCCACAATGACGCGACGCAGACGATGCGCGGTGTGCGTGCGCGGATGCCAGCCTATCACCCGCGCCTGCAACGTGTCGTGACGCTGGAGCAGCAGATCAATATCTGCCGCACCGAGCGCATGGGCGCACCCGCCTTGCCTGTGGACAGCCGGCCGCTCAATGCCATGAGCACCTTCGTGGCGCTGCAATCGCGCGGCATGCCGGTGACTGTGGATATCAATGGCGCAGCGCGCGCCAGCTTTGACGCGGGGGAGCGTTTCTACAACACGCGGCGCGGCCAGCTCGATATGCGTTGCGGTTCCTGCCACGAGGATAATTATGGCCGCTCGCTCCGCGCCGACCTGCTCTCCCAGGGGATGAGCAATGGCTTCCCCACTTATCGCCTGAAGGAGCAGCGGGTGATCAGCCTGCAATTCCGCCTTCAGGGCTGCGTCGCCGATGTGCGTGGGCAACCGCCGGCGATGGGCGGCGAGGACTTCACCAATCTGGAATTCTACCTGGCCTGGCGGGCGCAGGGCCTGCCGGTCGAAAGCCCCTCGGTTCGCCGCTGATGGGCGGAGAACAGACATGATCACCCGTCGCGATCTTCTGGCCGCCGGCGCTGCGCTGGCGGCATTGCCCGCGCACGCGCAACAGGCGCCCACCCAGGCGGATCTGCTGCGCTTTGAGCCGCTGGGTCAGGTCACGCTGATCCACATCACGGATATCCACGGCCAGTTGATGCCGATGGGCTTTCGCGAAGCCTCCACCAATCTCGGCGTCGGTACGGCACGCGGCCTCGCGCCGCATATCACGGGTGCGGCGATGCTCGGTGCCTATGACGTGCCGCGCGGCACAGCGATGGCGCATGCGCTGACCGACCTCGACTACACGGAACTCGCGCGGCGCTTTGGCCCGATGGGTGGGGCGGATCGCATCGCCACGGTTGTGCAGGCGATCAAGGCGGAGCGGCTGGGCCGGACCATCCTGCTCGATGGCGGGGATACCTGGCAGGGCTCCTGGACCAGCCTGCAAACCAAGGGGGCCGATATGGTGGCCTTCCAGAAGGCACTGGGCGTCGAGGCGATGGTCGCGCATTGGGAATTCACCTATGGCGCCGAGCGTGTGCGTGAATTGGTGGATGGCCTCGGCTTTCCCTTCCTCGGTGCGAATATCCAGGACACCGAATGGAGCGAGGATGTCTTCCCAGCCCTCGCGGAGTTCGAGCGCGGCGGCGTGAAGGTGGCCGTGATCGGCCAGGCTTTTCCCTATACGCCGATCGCCAATCCGCGCTGGATGTTCCCCGACTGGGAATTCGGCATCAAGGAGGAGAAGCTGGCCGAGCGCGTGCAGGCGGCCCGTGCGGGCGGCGCGCAGCTTGTGGTGCTGCTCTCGCACAACGGCTTCGATGTGGACCGCAAGCTCGCTGCCCGCGTGCCGGGCATTGACGTGATCCTGACCGGCCACACGCATGATGCGCTGCCGCGCCCGCTCCAGGTTGGGCAGACGCTGCTGATCGCGACGGGGGCCAATGGCAAGTTCGTCAGCCGGCTGGATCTGGATGTGCAGGGCGGAAGGCTCGCCGGGTTCCGCCATGCGCTGATCCCGGTCTTTGCCAATGCCATAGCACCCGATGCGGCGATGGCGGCCCTGGTGCAGCGGCAGCGTGCGCCCTTCGCCGCTGACCTCGCGCGCGTGGTTGGCCGCACGGAAAGCCTGCTCTGGCGGCGCGGCAACACTGCCGGCACCTGGGATGACCTGATCTGCGATGCGCTGCTGGAACAGCGCGAGGCGGAGATCGCGCTCTCGCCCGGCTTCCGCTGGGGCACGACGCTGCTGCCGGGCACCGATATCACGGCCGAGGATGTGTGGTCACAGACCGCCATCACCTACCCCGCCGCCTATCGCAACCGCATGACGGGAGAGACGCTAAAAGCCGTGCTGGAGGATGTGGCCGATAATCTGTTCAACCCCGATCCCTATTACCAGCAGGGCGGCGACATGGTCCGCAGCGGCGGCATTTCCTTCACGCTGGATGTGACGGCCGCGTCAGGCCAGCGCGTCTCTGACCTGACTTTGCTGCGCACCGGGCAGCCGATCGAGGCCGCGCGCGAATACATCGTGGCCGGCTGGGCCAGCATCAACCAGGCGACGGAAGGGCCGCCGATCTGGGATGTGGTGAATAGACACCTCGCGCGCGGCCCCGTCCGCGTCGAACCGCGCAGCGACATCCGCCTGCGCAACGCCTGAGGGATGCAGGTCGGGTATGCCGCGGCGCTGCTGGGGGGCATGCTGTCCTTCCTCTCGCCCTGCGTGTTGCCGCTGATCATTCCGTATCTCGGATTCCTTGGCGGGGTGACCTTGCGCGCCGCACCTGGCGGGCCGGTCGCGGAGGCACCGGACCGCGGACGCGTCATGGCGGCGGCCAGCTTCTTTGTTCTGGGCTTTGCCACGGTCTTCACCGCGATGGGTGCGACGGCCAGCCTCATCTCGCAGCTTCTGTCCGATCATCTGGATACGGTGGCGATGATCGCCGGCGTCGTGCTCATTGCCTTCGGCCTGCATTTTGCCGGCGTCTTCCGGATTTCCTTCCTGAACTACGAGAAGCGTTTCCAGCCGACGGAAAAACCCGTCTCGCCGCTTGGTTCCTATGTGGTGGGGTTGGCTTTCGCCTTTGGCTGGACACCCTGCGTGGGGCCGGTGCTGGCCGGCATCCTGACCATCGCGGCGGCAGCGGACAGCGTCTGGGAGGGGGCGGCGTTGCTCTTTGCCTATGCGCTCGGCATCGGCGTGCCCTTCCTGCTGGCGGCGGCGTTCGTCACGCCCTTCCTGCGGTTTGTGCAGCGCTTCCGGAGGCACTTCCGCCTGGTCGAAATCCTGGTGGGCGGCTTGCTGGTGGTCACGGGGCTGATGGTGCTGACTGGCACCTTTCAGGATATCGGCGCCTTTCTGCTCGACCGCTGGCCCGATCTGGGGCGCTTTGGATGAGCCCGGAGTCAGCCGCGCTCCCGCCATGCGCGGAAGCTTCTGCCGCCCGCATAGCCATGCTCGGCCACATAGGTGAACATCGCCAGGAAATCCGGCTTCGGCATCAGGCCATGCATGCGCGCCACCTCGATCTCGCGGCCCATTCGGGGCGGCGCCTGCTCTGGCAGGAAAATGAAGCTCGGCGTGAAGGTAACTCGCCAACGCCGCGCCAGAGCGCGTTCCTCCAGCACTGTGCCATCGAAATCCGTCACCGGGCGCGCGCCATGCAGATCGAGTTGGATGATGCGGAAGCGTGGGCGGACGAAGCCCTCGATCTCGGGGCGCGTCAGGTGGTCGGTGTGCATCTCGCGGCAATAGGGGCAGCCGCGCTGGTCAAAGGTGACAGCGAGGCGCTTTCCCTCGGCGGTGGCTTCGCGCAAATCCTCGGGCAGATCGAGGAAGCCTTCGTGGAACCAGTCCTGGGTGAACCCGTTATCCGTGGGGACCGGCGCGGCGTGTGCCAAACCGGGGGCGAGCGCGAGGCCGGTGAGCAGGTTGCGGCGGGTGAGTCGAGGCATGGGCGCATCCTCCAGACCTTCATTCCTGCACCAGCATGTGCGCATCCGGCGGGGCCGCGTCAATGCGCCTGAGAGCCATGCTGGACGCTGGCACCATCCTGCTCGCCAGTGCGCTGGGCCTGGTTGTCGAGATCGTCGCGGGGCGGCTGCTGGCACCCTATGTGGGCATGTCGGTGCATTCCTGGACGGCGGTGATCGCGGTGGTGCTCGGTGGCTTTTCGCTTGGCCATTGGTGGGGCGGGCGGCTGGCGGGACCGGATTGCGACCGCGCGCGCGGTCATGGGCGGCTGGCCTGGGTGCTGGCGGGCTGCGCGCTGGCCTCCATGGCGGCCGTCCCGGCCTTGCGACTTGCGGCGCCCTACCTGGACCGGGAGGGCGTCTCGCCGCTCGTCGCCATGCTGGGCTTCGCGCTGGCGGGCTTCTTTGCGCCGAGCCTGCTGGTCGGCGCCGTCTCGCCGATCGTGACCAAGCTCGCCGTCGAGGAGGGTGAGCGGGACCAGATCGGCCGCGTGCTGGGGCGGCTTTTTGCGCTCTCGGCGCTGGGGGCGATCGGCGGGACGCTGATGGCGGGCTTCGTCTTCGTGGCCTGGATCGGCTCCTCCGGCACCATGCTGGTCTGCGCCGGGTTGTATGCGGCCCTGGCGGCGCTGCATGCGGCGATGGCTGCGCGGCGAGCGGCGGCACTTGCCCTCGCCGTCGCAGCCATCACGTGCCCGGCCGCTGCCTCGGCGTTGCAGGCCTATGGCCGTGTCTGTGATGTGGAGAGCGCCTATGCCTGCCTGCGCGTCGTGGATGCCGCGTCCATGGTGGGGCAACCCGCGCGGCTGCTTGTGCTGGACCATCTGGCACACGGGGTGAACGTCCGGGACGAGCCGGGGCTGCTGGCCCAGCCTTACCTGCACCTCGTGGATGAGTTGATGCAGCGCCGTGGCTTGCCCGCGACGCCCGCCGCGTTCTTCGCCGGCGGCGGAGCCTTTACGCTGCCGCGCGCCTGGGCTGCCACATGGCCGGATGCGCGCCTGACGGTGGCTGAAATTGACCCGGCCATCACGGCCCTTGCCCGGCGGGAGTTCTGGCTCGAGACCGGCCCCGGCGTTCAGGTCATCCCGCGCGACGGCCGTGCCGCGCTGCAGGCGCTGCCCACCGCCGCGCAATTCGACATGGTCTTTGCCGATGCTTTTCAGGACCTCGCCATGCCCGTGCATCTGGTCACGCGCGAATGGCACCAGGCGGTGCGCGCGCGGCTCAAGCCAGGTGGCGCCTATCTGGTCAATGTGATGGAGGATCGCAGCGATCCGCGCTTTCTCTTTGCGCTGCTGCGCACCCTCGCCGAGGATTTTCCTGCCGTCGAAGTCTGGGTGGAGGCGAGCGAGCAGCCTGCCGGGCGGCGCATCACCTATCTGGTCCTGGCATCCGATACGGCCAGCCCCGGCGCCCGCCTGGCAGCGCATCGCGGCCCGGCGCGGCAGTGGGCGCGACTTCCGGCGGCCTATGTCGCGGCCCGTTGGGCGGAGGCGCGCGTGCCGGTCCTCACCGATGATTACGCGCCGGTGGACCGGCTGATGTCTCATCTCATTCTCTCACCGGAGGCCAGCGGAAGATGAACCGTCGCAGCATGTTCGCCGGCCTCGCATCGCTGGCCCTCGGTGCCGCCGGCCCGCGCGAGACGCCGCTGGCAGAGCCCAGGCCCAGCATTGAAAATCCGCGGCGCATCGTGGTTTCACTCGCGGAAGCCGATCCGGCGCGGGCCAATGCGGTGTTCAGCAATATCATCAACGTGCAGAGCTTCTATGGCCAGGATCAGGTGCGCATCCTGGTCGTGGCCTATGGGCCCGGCGTGCGGCATCTGATCGCGGCGGAAAGCCAGGTGGTGGAGAGGGTCCAGTCGTTGCGGGCTTACGATATCGAATTCGTTGCCTGTGGCGCCACGCTGGACGCACTCGGCCTGGGACCCGAGGCGGTGATCGAGGGCATTGCTGTGGTGCCCAATGGCCTGCCGGAAATCATCGAACTGTCACTCCAGGGCTGGGTGCATCTGCGGCCCTGAGCGCCCTTGAGCGAAACTCTGCGATCTTGGTCGACGGGAAGGGCCTCCGGCGGCTGGGGCCATTGGCCCCAGACCCCATTCGTGTTGCTTTGCCCTCGCTGTCGGCTTCAAGGCAACGCGTCGCTGATGCGGGCGACTGGTTGCGGCGCTCGGGCCGCCATTACATCAGCAGGCGGTCCTCGATGGCGGCGATGCCCACGCGTGCGCAGGCGTCATCCTCGGCGCCACCCGGCGCGCCCGAAATCCCGATGCCACCGACGATCGCGCCCGCAGATTCCACCGGCACGCCGCCGCCCAGGAAGATGTAGCCCGGCAGATGCCGGATTGCGCTGTTCAACTGCCCAGCCTGCGTCGCCGCCGACATGGCTTCGGTCGAAGTACGGAAGGAGACGGCGGTGCGCGCCTTGGCCTGCGCTGTCTCGGGCGTATGCGCCCCAGCGAGTGAATCCCGCAGCACCACCTGTGTCACGCCAAAGCGATCCACCACGGCGACGGCCACCTGAAAGCCGCGATCGCTGCACGACTTCAGCGCGGCCTGCGCCAATTCGAGTGCCAAGGGCGGCGCCATGATGCGGAAGGGGATGAAATCATTGGCGGCGAGTGGTGTCGCCGCCAGCAGGCCAGCGAGCACGAGGGGTGTTCTTGTCATGGTCATTCCTCCCTAGGTTGTCACGGCAATCGGGCGAGCAGCGCTTCCGCCTGCTGCCAGAAGAAGTGATCGGCCTGATAGCCGATCATGCGGCCCAGCTCGCGCCCGCCACGGACCAGCACGAAGGTCGGCGTGAAGCGCCAATTACTGACGAAGCGGAGGTCCTCGGGCAGCCCGGCCGCGACATCCACACGGCGCAACGGCGCCCGTTGACCGAGGTTTGAAAGGTTCCAGGAATTCTCGCCCACCTCACGCAGCCAACGGCGGCACCAGGGGCAGTCATGGCGTTCCAGCATCAGCAGGTTTGCGCCCGTCTCGGCCCGCGCGGGAGTTGCCGCGATGAGGCCGATGAACAGGCCGCGACGGCCCAACATCGTGATACCGGCCCGGTCACGGGACACAGCAACCACCGCCGGAATGGCGTCTCCAACCATGCGCTTCGCTTCCCTGGCCCATGGCGCATTTTCGTATGGACGGCGCGCATCGGCGTATATTAGTATTGTCTTAATTATACGGCCAAACAAGGCTGATCTGGAGAGGAAATCGCATCATGTCGCTGCGAATTGCGTGCGCCTTCGTTCTTCTTGGCATGGGGCCAGGGCTGGCCCAGGTGCCGGATGCGGTTCTGCTCGCCGGCGCCTGCCAGGGCTGCCACGGGGCGGCTGGCCAAGGCTTTCACGGCATTCCCCAGATCAAGGACGCCCATTCCCGCGCGGATTTCGTGGCGATGATGCAGGCATTTCGTGCCAATCAGCGCGAAGCGACGGTGATGGGGCGCATCGCCCGGGGCTACAGCGAGGCGGAGATCACGGCACTCGCCGTGCTCTACGCGCGCGCGCAGTAAGGGGGGAGGGGGATCATGCAGCTTTCCCGCCGCGCACTTCTCGCAGCCACGCCGCTTCTGGCGGCGCCGCGCCTGGCTTCCGCCCAGGCTGGAACAGGTCGCATTGTCATCATTGGCGGTGGCTTTGGTGGCGCCTCCGCCGCGCGCTTCGCGCGGGACAACTTCCCCGGCCTGGACGTCACGCTGATCGAACGCAGCCGCCGCTTCACCACCTGCCCCTATGGCAATCTCGTTCTCGCTGGCCGGCGTGATCTTGCCAGCATCACCTTCGGCTATGAGCGCCTCGCTGCGCGCGGCGTGCGCGTGGTGCATCAGAGCGTCACCGCGGTGGATGCCGCGCGCAAGCGCGTGCGCCTCGCCGACAATGCCGAGGTGCCGTATGACCGGCTGATCATGTCCCCTGGCATTGACCTGCGCTGGGGCGCGATCGAGGGCTATGACGAGGCCGCCAGCGCGCGCATGCCGCATGGCTGGGTTCCCGCCTTGCAGCCGATCACGGTGCTGCGGCAGCAGCTGGAAGCCATGCCCGATGGCGGCGTTTTCCTCATGACCATCCCTGATAATCCCTTCCGCTGTCCGCCTGGCCCTTATGAGCGGATCAGCATGGTCGCCGACTATCTCAAGCGCGCGAAGCCGCGCAGCAAGATCATCGCGCTGGATGCCAAGAACGGCTTCTCCAAGCAGCCCCTGTTCCAGGACGCCTGGGAGGAGCTTTACCCCGGCATGGTCGAATGGCGCGGCGCCTCAAATGACGGGCGCGTGATGCGCGTGAACCCTGGGGGCATGGAGGTCGAGACCGAATTCGGCGAGAAGGTGAAAGGCGCTGTCATCAACGTCATCCCGCCGCAGATGGCAGCGGGCATCGCGCGTGAAGCGGGGCTTGCCAATGCGTCCGGCTGGTGCCCGGTGAAGCCCGTGACCTTCGAGAGCGCGCAGGTCCCCGACATTCATGTGCTGGGCGATGCTACGATCGCGGCACCCATGCCCAAATCCGGCTTCGCAGCATCCTCGCATGCCAAGCAGGCCGTGGCCTGCATCGCCGCGTCGCTAGCCGGGCGCCCGCCGCCGCCGGCTAGCTATTTCAACACCTGCTACAGCCATGTGGGCGCCGATTACGGGATCTCGATCGTCGGCGTGTTTCGCGGAACGCCGGAGCGCCTGGTGGAGGTCGAAGGCTCGGGCGGCATCAGCCCACGCAACGCGACGCTGGCGCCCGCGCGCCGCGCTGAGCATCGCCGTCTGGAAGCGCTCTACGCCGATGGCTGGTACGAAAGCATCACCGATGAAATGTTCGGCTGAAAGACGCGCGGGAACGGCGCCGGGAGGCGAGGCATGACCAAGAATCAGCGCGGCAATTCCGCGTCGCGGCGAGGCTTCCTGCGCGGGGCCGGGGCGGCGGCTGGCCTCGCGGCGCCGGGTGGCATCGTGCTCGCTGCGGGCAACCCTGAGAACCAGCCGCCCAACCTGCCCGAATGGGGCCGCCACCTGGGGCCGGGCGTCATCGAGGAACCCTATGGCGCGCGCAGCCGGCATGAGACGGCCGTACGCCGCTACGTCCCGTGGCTGACGCCGGACCGCGTCTCCTCCGTGTCGTTCACGCCGCTGGCCGAGATGCATGGCATCATCACGCCCTCCGGCCTCCATTTCGAGCGGCATCACGGGGGCGTGCCCGATGTTGATCCGGTGGATTGGCGGCTGATGATCCATGGCATGGTGGAGCGGCCGCTGGTCTTCACGTTGGAAGACCTCAAGCGCATGCCCAGTGTCTCGCGCATCCACTTCCTCGAATGCCCGGCCAATGGCGGCATGGAGTGGCGCGGCGCGCAGATGTCCGGCGTGCAGTTCACGCACGGCATGCTCGCCTGCTCGGAATGGACGGGCGTGCCGCTGAAGCATCTGCTCGCGCAATGCGGGATCAGGGACGGCGCCTCCTGGCTGCTGGCGGAAGGCGGCGATGCAAGCCACCTCGCGCGCTCCATCCCCATCGCCAAGGCACTGGATGATGCCATCGTCGCCTTCGGCCAGAATGGCGAGGCGGTGCGCCCGCAGCAGGGCTATCCGGTGCGCCTCGTCGTGCCGGGCTGGGAGGGCAATGTCTGGGTGAAATGGCTGCGCCGTATCGAGGTGGGGGACCGCCCCTGGTTCACCCGCTGGGAGACGCGCGGCTACACCGATCTCATGGCGAATGGCACGGCGCGGCAGTTCACCTTCGTCAACGAGGTGAACAGCGTCATCACGCAGCCCTGCCCGGAAAAGCCGCTGAGCGGGCGGCCGGGCTTTGTCGAGATTTCCGGCCTCGCCTGGTCCGGGGCGGGCCGCGTCACGCGGGTGGATGTCTCCGTGGATGGCGGCGACACCTGGCGCACCGCCGCCCTGGAGGGGCCGGCCTTGCCCAAGGCGGTGACGCGCTTCCGGATTCCGTGGGAGTGGCGGGAGGGCCAGCGCGCCTATCTGCAAAGCCGCGCGATGGACGAGACTGGCCGCGTGCAGCCCAACATTGCCGAATTGCGGCGCGTGCGCGGTGTTGAGAGCATTTACCACAAGAACAGCATCCACACCTGGCTGGTTGAGCCCGATGGAGGCGTCGTGAATGTCCAGATCGATGCGTAGGGCGTTCCTCGTCGGCGTGCCGCTGCTGGCTATGGCGGCCATCGCCGTCGCTCAGCAGGCGGCCCCGCCCAATGCCGCGCCGGACCTTATGGCCATCTACCGCCCATTTCCCGCCCCGCCCGGGCCGCATACCCGCGCTGATATCGCCTGGCCCGCGCCGCGCCTGGCCGCCGGCGCGCTCCCTGCCGCCATCCCCGGCATTGGCCGCGCCGCCACGGTCCAGGAAGTGGCCGGCTGGAGCATCGCCGTGCGTGGTGACGGCCAGGGCCTGCCGCCGGGGCGTGGCACGGCGAAGGATGGCGAGGAGTTGTTCCAGCAGCACTGCGCCTCCTGCCACGGTGATTTCGGTGAGGGGCTGGACCGCTGGCCGGCGCTGATGGGCGGGCGCGGCTCCCTCACCACCGACCAGCCCAGGCGCACCGTCGGCTCCTACTGGCAGCATGCACCATCGGTCTTCGACTATGTGCGCCGCGCCATGCCCTATGCGGCGCCGCAGAGCCTGACGAATGACGATTACTACGCGCTGACCGCCTATATCCTCTCGATCAATGAGCTGGTCGCGGAGGATGCGGTGATGGACCGTGAAAGCCTGCCGCGCGTCGAAATGCCCAACCGCAACGGCTTCGTGCTGGAAGCCCGCCCGGATACTGGCAACGACACCTGCATGACAGGCTGCCGGCAGGGCCGCGCGGTGAGCGTGACGATGGACAGCCGCCAATTCACCCCACCGGGCTCTGGCTCCGGCACGTCGGAGCCGCAATAGCACAACAGGGAGGCCAGGATGACCAAGCGAATGGGACGGCGCGGCGGCATGGCGGCCCTGGCCGCGATGGGGGCTGCGACACCGGCACTGGCCCAAGCCCCGGCCGGCAAGGAGAAAGTCCTGTACCACCTGAACCAGCCGGGTGGGGAGGAGTTCGCCTATTACCGGCAATTCCTGGTCAATCTCCGCAATCACCTGAGCGTGCTGACGCCGGGCCAATATGATCTGCGCGTGGTCATGCACGGGGCAGGGCTTAATCTCCTACGCATCGCCGCTCGGCAAAACCCGCAGATCGCAGCGAGCATTGACGAGATGAAGCTCGCTGGCGTGCGCTTCGAGGTGTGCCGGATCACGCTGCGCAGCAACAACATCCGGCTGGATGAGCTGTACGATGCGGGGGAGGAGGATCTTGTGCCAAGTGGCGTCGGTCAGCTGGGACGTCTGCAACACCAGGGCTTTGCCTATATCAAGATTTAGCGTGGTGGCGGCGAGGAGAGCCCCGGTGAAGCCTGGCGCAGCCCTCCCGCTGCACGGGTTTCGCCGGGAAGAGAGATGGCGGCGCTCACCCGCCGCGGCTTGATCGCCCCTTTAGCCATGGTGATCGGCCGCGTGCCATGAGGTGGGCCGGCCCGGCCCTGTCGGGCGCGCTATGCCCGGTCGGGATCCTGTTCTCAGACTGACCACAACAGGGGCCGCGGCCGCTTCTTCGCGCCCTGGTGCCGTGGGCACCGCGCTGGGTTCCGATCTGTGCGCCATCAGCGCCTCTCGATCATCGTCCTGGCTGCCTCAGTCTTCGGTCACCTTCCAACTCATCCCCGCAAAAAGCCTTCATTGCCGGAAACCGCCGACACGCGCAGCATGACGCGCAGGAGGATCCTGCCATGCTGCGTTACCTGTTTGCCCTCGGGCTGCTTGCAAGTGCTGCCGGTGCCGCCGCGCAGGACCAGCCCATGGCGGGCGAAGGACTGCGCCTTGCCCGGCAGTGGTGCGCCAATTGCCACGTTGTCTCACGCGGCATGCCGCCACCCACCGGCGATGCGACACCCAGCTTTCCTGCCCTGGCCGCCATGTCCAGCACGACGGAGGCGGGCCTGCGTGTCTTCCTGCAAACGCCCCACGCCAATATGCCGGATTATCGCCTCAGCCAGAGGGAGCTGGATGCCGTGGTGGCCTACATCCTCTCGCTCGCGCGTTGATCCTCTATTTCGCGCCGGGCAGCCCCTTCGCCCGCATCCTGCGCATTCTGGGCCGCGAGCGTGGGGTACCGCTGACCGAGATCGAGACCCCGCTGCGCGACCCCGCCGCACCCCAACTGGCCCACAACCCGGCCGGCCGCGTGCCCGCGCTGCTGGATGGCAGCACGCTGATCTGCGAGACGCCGCTGATCCTCGCGTATCTGGGCTGGTTGCCGAGCGACCCCGCGGCGCTGTCCCGCCTCGGCCAGGCCTTGGCACTGACGGATGGAATCGCCGTCTGGAACCGCGATCTGCGGCGCCCCGTGCATGAGCGTTCGCCCGCCTTCCAGGCACTGGAGCGCAGCCGTGCCGGCCGGATCCTCGATGCGCTGCACCTGTCCGCGCATGACCCTTTCAGCGTGGAGGGAGTGGCACTTGCCTGTGCGCTGGGCTACTGCGACCGGCGCCACACCGTCTTCCCATGGCGTGAGGGCCGGGACACACTGGCCGCCTGGTACGCGGCGGCGATCAACCGCCCGGCCTTCGCCGAGACCACTCCTCCTCTTTCCGGAATTTGACCATGCAGAACAGCGAACCCGTCTGGCGCCATGTGGATGACAAGGCGCAACCCGCGATCGAACTCAGCGATCGCGTCTGGGGCATGCCGGAGCTGGCCTATAACGAGCATCGCTCGGCCGCCGAGCATACCGCTTATCTGAACGCCGAGGGCTTTCGCGTCACCGAACGCCTGGCCGGCATCCCGACCGCCATGATGGGCGAAGCCGGGGAGGGTGGGCCGGTGATCGCCATCCTCGGTGAATTCGACGCATTGCCGGCGCTGTCCAACGAGTCGGGTGTCACGACGCACAGCCCGGTGCCGGGCGATGGCAACGGCCATGCCTGCGGGCATAACCTGCTGGGCGCCGCCTCGCTCCTCGCGGCAACTGCGGTGAAGGACTATCTGGCCGCGAATGGGTTGAAGGGGCGCGTGCGCTATTACGGCTGCCCGGCTGAGGAGGGCGGTGCCGCCAAGGGCTTCATGGCGCGCGCGGGCCTGTTCGATGATGTGGACATCGCCATCTCCTGGCACCCGTCAGCCTTCGCCGGCGTGAATGAGCCGCTTTCGCTGGCCAATACCCGCATTGACTTCACCTTCCATGGCCGCGCCAGCCACGCCGCCGCCGCACCCCATCTGGGCCGCTCCGCGCTGGATGCCGTGGAGCTCATGTCGGTCGGGGTGAACTACCTGCGCGAGCATATCCCGCAGGAAAGCCGCATCCACTACGCCTATCTGGATGCCGGCGGTGTCGCGCCCAATGTGGTACAGGCCAAGGCGAAGGTCCGCTACCTGATCCGCGCCGCGAATGTGAAGGACCTGCAGCATCTGGTGACGCGCGTGCGCGCCATCGCCGATGGCGCGGCGCTGATGGCGGAATGCCGGGTGGAAACCCAGGTGATCTCGGCCGTGTCCAACCTGCTGGCCAATCCGCCGCTGGAAAAGCTGATGCAGGAAAGCCTGGACCGCCTCGGCCCGCCGCCCTTCGATGCCGAGGACCGCAAGCGCGCCGCCGAATTCCAGGCGACGCTGTCGGAGGCCGATATCGCCTCCGCCTTCCGTAAGGTGGGACTCCCGCCGACTGACGCGCCGCTGGCCGACAGCATCGTGCCGCTGGACAGCAAGCGCGCGCCGATGATCGGCAGCACGGATGTGGGCGACGTCTCCTGGGTGGTGCCGACGGTGCAGGCGCGGGGGGCGACGCATGCCATCGGCACGCAGTTGCATTCCTGGCAGGCGACCGCCCAGGGCAAGCTGCCGCATGCGCACAAGGGCATGGTGCATGTGGCCAAGGTGATGGCCGGCACGGCGGTGGATGCGCTGCTGAAGCCGGAGATCATTGCGGCGGCCAAGGCGGATCACGCGGTGCGGGCGGGCGGGCCCTATGTGAGCCCGCTGCCGGCGGATGCGGTGCCGCCGATCGGGATGTCGCTCGCGGTTTGACGCCGAAGGAGGCTGGGGGCCGTGGCGGTCCCCGGTCCCTTGCTGGGGGCGCCGCGGCGGATTCTTCCCCTGCGGGAACGCCGACCGCACCGGAAGGAAGGCAGCCCCGCGCCAGCTGATGGGATATTCGCGGAGGAGCTTCGAGATCCTGCCCCCTCGGGGTGGGGGCATCGGCTCAACAGCCGTGAAAGCCGCCGCCTGGCAGGGGGGCGAATTCCGCAACTCCCAGCACGCGCATGACCCCCGGCTGGATTACCAGCGCGGCGCCTTCGGGAAAGGCCCGCCCTGCGACCGGATCGCCGAAAATCATGATCGCTGGCGTGCGATGGCCCACGAGTACCCGGTTCACCCCGGGCGATACGGGCGCCGTAAAGAGGCGCCGGTGCTCCGCCAGCACCCAGTCCAAACGGGCGCCTGAGAAATCATCCGCCAGCAGGCTCTCCGTCACGCGTACCCGGGCGGGCCCCCAGGCTTCTTCGGCCGTGTCGCGCGCGCGGTAGACCGGGCCGGCGAGCACCGGGAATTCCACGGGAATGCCAAGCTCGGCCATGCGCTGGGCGATGCGGCGCGATTGCTCCCGGCCGCGTGGCGCGATGTTGCGCTGGCCGGCTCGGTCACCCAGGCGGAAGCTGCGATCACACGGCTCGCCCTGGGTGTCGGCATGGCGGAAAAACAGGACCAGCCCGCCAGCTCGCAGCGGCTCCAGCAGGCCGGAGGCTTCAATCCCGACGGGCGCCAGCCGCTGCGCCATCGCGGGCGAGGCGAGCGTGAGGCCCAGGATGCAGCGCCGGGTGAGCCTCAGCCCCATGCCGTCAAAACTTGAAGGCAATGCTGCCGATCACCCGCGCGGCGCAGGTGTCCTGCTGCACGCCCTGGCCGCTGAGACAGCCAGGCCGGTGGATGCTGGTGTCGAAATAGCCGAGGCTGGCGGTGATGGTGCCGAGATTCTCGATCTCGAAATCACGGCTGAGCGCGATACCCCACCAGGTGTAGTCGGGCGTGCCGAAGCGCGGGTTCTTCTCGATGAACTGGTAGCCGAGCCGCGCGCCGAGCGTCAGGCCCCAGAAGCCGGTCGTCCAATCGGCGCCCGATTCCAGATAGACGCCAAGCCCTGTCGCATCGAAGTAATTGGGCGAGACATTGATCGAGCCCATGAGCCGCACCGGCCCCCATTGGCGCGCGAGCCGGAGATAGGCCTCGCCGAAATCCACCGCGTCGCTGGCACGGCCGGCGGAATAGCCGGGGTAGAAGGTGCCAATGCCGCCGATATCGAAATCAACCCCGGACCAGCTGAAGCGATACCCGGCGAAGACATCCACCTCCTGGCGCGCATCGGTATAGGCGAAGCGGACATTGCCGATGAAGCCGCCGAGATAGAGGCCGCTCTCATGCTGCAACTCGGCCGTCACCTGATATGCCATGCGTGAGCGAGTCTGGCTGAGCCCGCGTGAGACATAGTCGCTCCCGTAGGTGGCCGTTCCCGTGATGGTGAAGCCGGTCTCTCCGATGGGGATCTGCGCCTGTGCCGGGGCGGCAAGCCAGAGGATCGGCAGGGCAGCAAGGCGCAGGCGGCGCGTCGGGTCGCTCATGGACGGAAGTTTGGCCTGCCTATTCCAGCCGGGCGCCGGAGACCTGCACCAGCCTCTGCCAAACCGGCGTCTCCCGGTCCACCAACGCCGTCAATTCGGCCGGCGTCTGGCTCACCACGGTCCCAAATCCCAGCGGCTTCAGGCGCTCCATGAATTCCGGCACCACGCTGATGGTCTTCACCGCATTGTGGATGCGCGTGATGTGTTCGGCCGGCGTGCCACCCGGTGCCATGATGGCGTTCCAGGTCACTACATTGTGCTGAGCCAGGCCCAGATCGGCGAAATCCGCCATGCCCGGCACTTGCGGCAGAAGGGGCAGGCGCTGTGCCGAACTCACCGCGAAGGCCAGCACGCGGCCCGAGGCGACATGCGGCATCAGCGCGGGCATCACGTCGAACATCATGTCGATCGTGCCTGACAGCATGTCCGTGATGGCAGGGCCACCACCACGATAGGGCACATGCAGGATCTTGGCGCCAGAGGCTGCATTCACCGCCTCGATGTTGATGTGGCTGGTGGTGCCGGTGCCGCTGCTGCCCATCTTGACCTGATCGGGGAAGCGCTTGCTCCAGGCCACGAGCGAGCGAAAATCCGTCCAGCCATTGCGGCGCGCGGATTCCGCATTGACCACGCAAAGCAGGGCACCATCGGTGATCTGCGTGACGGGCGTGAAATCGGTGCGTGGGTTGAAGGGCAGTCGGTTGGTCATGAAGGGGAAGGCGCACAGGATCGCAACACCCAGCAGCCCGACCATGGTGCCGTCCTTGTCGCCCTTGGCGAGCGCATCGGCGCCGATCATTCCGCCAGCACCGCCACGATTTTCAACCACGACGCCAGTGCCCAGCGCAGGTGGCAGGCGCTCTGCCAGGATGCGGCCGAGCAAATCCACGGCGCCGCCGGGTGGAAAGGGAACAATGATGCGCAGCGGACGTGACTGGGCCAGGGCCGGGGTGGCCAAAGGCAGGGCGGCTGCGCCGAGAAGCACGCTGCGTCGCATCGTCATGGATTTCGTCTCCGGGTCTGTGGCGGCAGCTTGCGGCTCAGAGTGCTGCTTCTGCAAGCCGTTTGCGGGACAGGGCGATCACCGCCTCGGCTTCGCGTGTCAGGGCATATTTCTGCAGATCCTCCGGGCGCGCCCAGGCGGTGGCGCTGACATCATCCCCGGCCACCGCCTCGCCCGCGATCCATTCGGCGCAGTAATCCACGATAGTGTAGTGGTAGCGCACGGCGCCCGCGTCATCATGCGTGACGGAATCGATCACATCGGCCAGCAACAGCGGGCCGACGGTCACGCCGGTTTCCTCCAGCAATTCGCGCCGCGCCGCGGCTTGCGCGCCCTCGCCCAGATGCTGCGCACCACCAGGAAGTGACCAGGAGCCCAGGCGTGGCGGCTTGCCGCGCTGCACCAGCAGCACCTCCTCGCCGCGGAAAACGATGACGCCGATGCCGATCCAGGGGCGGTCCGGATATTCGCGACTCATCACGTGACCGCAAGGTCTTCGACGCGCGGGATCATTGCCTTTTCCTTCCAGAGGCCGAGCTGAAAGGCCCAGCCCTGGAAGCGAGCCTGGAGCTGCTGCGCCTCCTCGCCGCCCGCGGCGCTGAGGCGCACCCAGAACAATTCGCCCTCGCGGCTGGGCCGGGCGGTGATGGTCACGTCATCCGTGTAGTGGAAGCGCGTTTCGCCCAGGGCCTCCCCCACGGCCTCGCTGGCCGAGTCCGTGGCTGGACGCACCTCCACGAAGGTCAGCATGTCAAAAGCGCGGCCCACTTCATCCAGCGCGACCCGGTCGGCGACGGGCGCATCCTCGGGCGTGATGATGTCGAGTGGCGCATCAACCTCTCCCGCTCGGGCCAGAACGAGCGGCGGCGCACCGTTGCGGGCGATCTCGACGCGGCGCAGGCGGGCCGGGGCCAAATTCGCGATGTCGCGGTTGATCCAGAGCGAGGGGTCGGCATCGGCGCCAATGCGCCCTTCGGCCAACCAGGCGCGGCTTTCGCCGGGCCGCCGGACATAGACGCTCTCCGGCAGATTGCCCTGGGTGCGAACACGCCGGCGGCCGAGGATAAGCTCGGCCAGCACCCCGCCTGTCGCATTGAGCACCCGCAGGAGAGCGGCCGTGCTGCCCGCCGCCAGAGGATCCTCGACACCAAGGCGCGACCATTGCCCGGGTTCGCCGCTGCGTTCTTCCATCAGCCGCAACTCCGTGAGGCCGGTGAGCATCTCGCGGATGCGCTCAGCCCGGGCAGGGTAGCCTTGGCTTTCCGCGATGCCCCAACTCTCCCCGTCACGGATCAGTGTGGTGGATTGCGCGCCGCGTTTGATCTCGATTCGAGCGGCCCCGGTGAGCCGCGCGGCAAGGCCAGGGAAGGCGAGGGTGCCCGTGGCAATCTGGCCCTGGCTTTCCCCTTCCGGCCGCAGCAGGAATGCTCCGCCCAGGCTGGCCGCCGCCGCGCCGGCCAGCAGTGCCAAGCTTCGCTTGCCGATCATGCGTGTGCCCTCATGATGCCCTTCACGCGCGCGCCCTCGCGTTGCTTCATCACGCGCGCGCCCTCGCGTTGCTTCATCACGCGCGCGCCCTCGCGCGACGCCGGCTGCGCAGCACGCCGAGCACCACGGCAAAGAGGGTCAATAGCACCGGCACCAGCGCGATGTTGAAGACGCGCAGCCAGGTTTCCAGCGTCTCGATGTCGCGCCGCAGCTCGAGCTGGACCGCGCGCAATTGCCGCCGTGTATTGGCGATTTCCTCGCGCGCACGGTCAATTTCCGCGCGCTGCTCGGCGGTGATGACGGTCTGGTTGGTGTTGCGCGCGCCCTCACCGCCAGTTCCCTGGCGCAACTCACGCAGGCGGCGCTCGGTGGCTTGCAGGCGTTCGGTCAGTTGTTGTTCGCTCTGGCGGAACTGGGCGTCGGCCTGCCGGCGGATATCTTCCACCAACTCGAAGGGGCGTTGGGATTCGCCGCGCGAACGCAGGCTGATCATCGCATCCGATCCGGCCAGCGTATCCGCCACATTCACCACAAAGCTGCCATTGCCCGAGAAGGGATTGGCGACCGGCTGGCCAAAGAATTCCTGCACACGGACCCAGAAGCGGTCCTCCAGGAGGTCCGTGTCATGCACGATCACGAGATTGGCGGCGCCCTCGCTGCGGGCCAGATGCGCCGGGAAATCGGCCGGGCGTTCCACGCCTTCGGCAGGGGCGGGCGCGCCCTCCTGGAAGGCGCTCCGCAGATTGCCGCGCACACGGGCGGCAATCACGCGGCGTTCTCCATCGGCGCGGAAATCCGCCAGGATGCGCGTGGGCGAGGGCTCGCTGCGCACCCGCGCCGCATCCACCAGCATGGATTGTGCGGAGCTGGTCAGCAGCGGGATGAACTCGATCCCTGCATTGGGCCGTGGCCGCAGATAACCCGAGGAGGCGACGGTGACCTGCTCGATCAGCGCCGTTGCCACTTCCTGGCGGTTCACACTGTCGCCCTGAAGGTTGAACCAGGCGATGTAGTCCACCGCCTGCACACGTTCCGTGGGCGCCGCGCGCACGCGCCAGGCGCCGCGCAGATCCAGCACCACACGATCGGCCGGCGCCTCGATGCCCCAGGCTTCCAGCAGGCGCGGCAGGATGGAGGCGGTGTTGGTGGGCGGCCTGCCGCCGGGGCCCGGGCGCGCCGCCTGCATCTCGCTATGCGGGTCGATCATCAGGAACAGCTTGCCGCCACGCATGACGAACTGGTCGACGGCATATTGCGCCGCCTCCGGCAGGTCCTGCGGGTGGGCGAGCAGCAGGATCCGCACCTCGGGCGGGATGACCTGCACGTCAAAGGCGATGTCCTGCACGGTGAAATTCTCGCGCAGCTGACGCATTACCACCTGGGGCTGCGCCAGGGCCGGCTGGCGCATCATCATGGCGCGCGGATCGCCATTCAGCGGCAGGGGCGACATGACGCCGAGGACGGGCTTGGCGGGGCTGGACAGTTCGAAGATGAGGCGCGTCAGATCGGCTTCCAGGAAGCGTTCACGCTCGGGCTGGAAGAAGGGGATATTGCGTTCTTCATCCACCTGGTTGCTGGCGGCCAGGCCGAAATAGACCTGCTCGCCGGCCTGATCGAGCGGCACGCCCTGCATGCCCAGCGCCACGGCACGGTCCTCGACTTCGGAGAACGGCTCGGGGTCGAAGATTTCCAGGCGCAGCTTGCCACGCGATGTGGCGACATATTCCCGCAGCATCTCCCGCACGCGCTCGGCATAGGCGCCGAATTGCGGCGCCTCGGCACCGAGTTTGCGGGAATAGAAAAAGCGCAGCGTGATCGGATCCTGCAACCCGCCCAGCACCTGCCGCGTGCCGGGGGAGAGGGTGTAGAGCTGGTTTTCCGTCAGATCCGCGCGTGCGGCGCCGAGCAGGCGGTCCGCCAGCATATTCACGCCGACAGCCAGCATGAATGCGGCCACCACGCCGAGCAGGGAAAAGGTGAGGCGGGAATTCCGCATGGCCTCAATCCGCCTTCTTGTGTTCAAGGATGACGGCATTCACGAAAAGCCAGAAGCCGATGAAGCTCGCGAAGAAGATGAAATCCTTGGCGGAGATGACGCCTCGGGTGAAGCCGTTGATGCGTTCACCCACACTGACCCCGCGGGCGATCTCGGCAAGGATGGGCAGCCTGGATGACAGGAACTCCGTCACCACCGGAGAGCCCGCGGCGGCAAAGACGAAACAGCCCGCGACGGCAAGCACGAAGGCGATGACCTGGTTCCGCGTGAGGGCCGAAATCGCGGCACCGATGGCCAGATAGGCGCCCGCGACCAGCAGGCAGCCGAGATAGCCGGTCAGGATCACGCCATTATCCGGCTCGCCCAGGACGTTCACGGTGATGACGAGGGGGAAGGTCAAGGCCAGCGCCACCGCGCAGAACGCCCAGGCGGCAAGGAATTTCCCGATCACCGCCTGGCCCGCCGTGATGGGCAGCGTCAGCAGCAGTTCAATCGTGCCCAGGCGCCGTTCCTCGGCCCAGAGACGCATGGTGAGGGCCGGGACGAGGAACAGGAACAGCCAGGGGATGAAGCCGAAAAATGGCAGCAGATCAGCCTGGCCACGCCCGAAGAACCCACCGAGCGTGAAGGTCAGCGCCCCCGAGAGCACCAGGAAGATCACGATGAACACGGTGGCGACGGGCGTTGCGAAATAGGCCGCGAACTCGCGCCTGGCGACCGTCAGGGCGGCGTTCATGCGGCCTCCGATCGCTGGAGGGCCTTGGCCCGGAGGCGTGAATCGGTGGCAGGAGAGCAGTTGGCCTCCGATCGCTGGAGGGCCTTGGCCCGGAGGCGTGAATCGGTGGCAGGAGAGCAGTTGGCCTCCGATCGCTGGAGGGCCTTGGCCCGGAGGCGTGAATCGGCGGCGTTCATGGGGCTTCTCCCAGGGTGAGGCTGCGGAACACCTCCTCCATGCTGCGTCCGTCAGCGACCAGTGCGGCCGGCGTCGCGTCGGCCAGGACCCGGCCTCGGGCGATGACGATGGCCCGTGTGCAGACGGCCGAGACCTCCTCGAGGATATGGGTCGAGATGATGATCGCCTTCTCGGGCGCCATGGCACGGATCAACTCGCGCACCTCATGCTTCTGGTTGGGGTCGAGGCCATCGGTCGGCTCATCCAGCACCAGCACAGGGGGAGAGTGCAGCAGCGCCTGGGCCAGGCCGACGCGGCGCTTGAACCCCTTGGAGAGGGTCTCGATGGGTTGCAGCCGCACCCCTTCGAGCTGCGTCAGCGCCATGGCGTGGTCCACGCGCGTGGCCCGCTCGGCGCCGGAGAAGCCGCGGATGCGGGCGCAGAAATCCAGGAAGTCGGTGACACTCATCTCCGGGTAGGTGGGCGCGCCCTCGGGCAGGAAGCCGAGCTGGCGCTTGGCTGCCACGGGGCGCTTCACCACATCCTCGCCGCAGATTCGGGCGGTGCCGGCGCTGGGCAGCATGAAGCCCGCCAGCATGCGCATGGTGGTGGATTTGCCAGCCCCATTGGGCCCGAGGAAGCCCACCACTTCGCCGCGCGCTACGGCAAAGCTCACGTCATTCACGGCGGTGAAGCCGCCGAAGCTTTTGGTCAGGCCTTCGATTTCGATCAGGGCAGTCACCCGATGGTCTCCCGGTTCGGCAGGCCGATTTAAAAAACTGGGCAAGGAATTCAAGTCACCCGGCCGCCAGGAGCGCCACGGCGCCCTCCTTGTCAAACAGCCGCAGAAGTTGCCGCGCCGCAACCCCGCGCGGCGATGTCAGGTGCGGATCACGGGTCAGCAGAACCTCGGCATCCCCGGCTGCCATCTCGATCAGCGCGTTCTGGCGCGTGGCGGCGCGGCTGGCGGCGGCCTCATCCTCGCCGCGCAGGCCCAGCCGAAACTGGGCCTGGCCCGCCTGGCGGGTCCCCAGCGCCTCACCCCCCCCGCGCAGGCGCAGATCCTCCTCGGCGATGACAAAGCCATCCTCCGTGTCGCGCAGGATGAGCAGTCGCTCGCGCTCGCGCTCGGAGAGCTGCTCGGAATGCACCAGGAGGCAGGAGGAGGGCTTGGACCCGCGCCCGACCCGGCCGCGCAGCTGGTGCAGGGCCGAGAGGCCAAAGCGCTCGGCCTGCTCGATCAGGATGATGGTGGCTTCGGGCACATCCACGCCCACCTCGATGACGGTGGTCGCCACCAGGATCTGCGTCCGGCCCGTCGCGAAATCCGCCAGGGCCTGTTCGCGCCGGTCCATCTCCAATTCGCCATGGGCGAGGCCGACGCGGCCCGGAAACAGCTCGGAGAGTTCGGCGAAGCGGGTCTCCGCCGCGATGCTGTCATCATGCTCACCGCCGGTGATGGCCCGCACCACCCAATAGGCGCGCTCACCCCGTTCCAGTGCCTGGCGCATGCGGGCGATGATTTCGGGCAGGCGCGCGCCGCTGGCGATGCGGGTTGCGATGGGTTGGCGGCCGGCCGGCTTGCCCGCAATGCGGCTGACCCGCATTTCGCCCCATTGCGTGAGTTGCAGCGTGCGCGGGATGGGGGTGGCGGTCATCACCAGCATATCCGCCAAGGCGCCCTTGCCGGCCAGCTCGAGGCGCTGGGCCACGCCGAAGCGATGCTGCTCATCTACCACGGCCAGGCCGAGGTCCCGGAACTCCACCCCCTGCTGGAACAGTGCGTGGGTGCCGATGGCAATCCTGATGGAGCCATCCGCGAAGCCCCGCAGCACCCGCCGGCGTTCTGGCCCCTTGACCGACCCGGCCAGCAGCGCCACCGGCACCGGGCAGAGCTTCTCCAGCGTGCGCAAATGCTGCCGCGCCAGGATTTCCGTGGGCGCCATGATGGCCGCCTGGGCGCCGGCTTCCACCGCCTGGAGCATGGCCAGTACCGCGACCAGCGTCTTGCCCGAGCCAACATCGCCTTGAAGCAGACGCAGCATGCGGTGCGGGGCGGAGAGATCGGCCGAAATTTCGGCCAGGGCCTTGGCCTGGTCCGGTGTGGGGGGATGGCCGAATCGGGCCAGGGCCTCGCCCCTCAGCGCGCCATCGCCGGCCAGTGGGCGGCCCGGGGCCTCACGGTTGCGCCGGCGCAGCAGGGCCAAGGCCAATTGCCCGGCCAGTGCCTCGTCATAGGCCAGGCGTTCCCATGGCTTCTGATCCGGGCGGGTTTGGGGCGTATGCAGGGCGCGCAGTGCCCCGGCAAAGCCGGGCCAGGATTCGCGCGCCAACAAGGGGGCATCCTGCCATTCTTCCATCTCCGGAAGGCGTTGCAGTGCCGCGACCATCGCCGGCGCGAGATGCCCGCGCTTCAACCCATCGGTCAGCGGCCAGATGGCTTCCAGGCTCGGCAGCGCTGCATCATCTGCCGCCACATCGGGGTTGATGCAGGACCAGCCATCGCCCTCAGGGCGAATACGGCCCGAAATCCAGCGCGCTTCCCCCTGCGGCAGCAGCCGCTCGATCCAGCCCAGGTTGGATTGCATGAAACGCAGGGTCACTTCCTCGGCGGTGCGCAACTCCACATAGCGGCGGCGGGTGGCGCGGCTGAGCGCCGTGCGACTGCTGATGGGCGTTACGCGCAGCACGGCGTCCTGATCGGCTGGCGCCAGGGAGGCATGCGTCACGCGCATTCGTGCCGCGATCCGGTCGGGCAGATGAAACAGCAGGTCCAGAATCCGCGGCCCGCCGCAGGCCTTGGCGATGAGGGCAGCACGCTTCGGCCCGACCCCCGGCAGGGTTTCGAGCGGTTCAAACAGGTTCGAGAGGCTGACACTCGGGTTCACAACCCCCTATATGCCTCGTGTGACGAGTCCTGACGAAGCCCCCGAGCTCTCCCATCGCCAGCGCCGGATGCTGTTCCGCGCGCTGCATCGCGGCACCAAGGAGTGCGACCTGATGTTCGGCGGCTTTGTGCGCCGGCATATCGCGAGCCTGACGGCTGCCGAACTGGACGAGCTGGATGCCATCATGGAATTGCCGGATGTGGATCTGGCCGATTGGCTCTCCGGCCGCCGTCCGATTCCCCTGGATGCGCGCGGCCCCCTGCTGGACCGGATCGCCGCCGAGAGTGCCGCGCCCGGCGCGGGCAAGCCGGATCATTTGAAGTGAATCCGTCCGATCGCGAAGCGGAGCGCAGCGTGAATCGGCCGGGCAGTGACGCGTCCGATCGCGAAGCGGAGCGCAGCGTGAATCGGCCGGGCGGTGACACGTCCGATCGCGAAGCGGAGCGCAGCGTGAATCGGCCGGGCGGTGACACGTCCGATCGCGAAGCGGAGCGCAGCGTGAATCGGCCGGGCGACGACGCGTCCGATCGCGGAGCGGAGCGCAGCGGCAAGCGGGGTGCTGCGCAGGGTCTCAACGTCTATGGCGCGCCTGAGGGCTATGACGCGCTTCTTCTCCGCCAGCGCCGCGCCGAGACGCAGGAACCCGTCCTGCATGTCTGCCGCGATGATGCCCGCATGGCCCGCATGGCCGATGCGCTGGCCTTCTTCATGCCCGAGGCGGAGATCCTGCGCCTGCCGGCCTGGGACTGCCTGCCCTATGACCGTGTCTCGCCCAACCCCGAGCTGATCGCCGAACGCGTGGCCACATTGGCCGAACTCACCGCGCCACCGACGCGTCCGCGCATCGTGCTGACCACGGTGAATGCGCTGATCCAGCGCGTGCCGCCGCGCACCGCCTTCGCCGATTCGGCGCTGCTGCTGCGCAAGGGCGGGCGCACCAGCATCGAGCGGATCACGGCCTTCCTGGAAACCAATGGCTACAACCGCACCGGCACCGTCATGGAGCCGGGTGAATACGCCGTGCGCGGCGGCATCCTGGACCTCTTCCCCTCGGGCGAGGCGGAGCCGCTCCGCCTCGATCTCTTCGGCGATGAGATCGAGAGCATCCGCAGGCTGGATACCGGCACGCAGCGCAGCGGCGCCCATGTCGAACGGCTGACCCTGCGTCCGGTGGGCGAGGTGTTCCTGGACCCTGCCTCGATCGAGCGTTTCCGCTCCGCCTATCGGGAGTTGTTTGGCAATGCGGCAGCGGAAGACCCGCTGTATGCCGCCATCAGCGCAGGACGCCGCCACCCGGGCATGGAGCATTGGGCCGGGCTGTTCCACGCGACGATGGAAACGCTGCTCGACTATCTGCCCGGGGCTTCCGTGAGCCTCGATTCCCAGGCCGAGGAAGCGCTTTCGGCCAGGCTGGAGATGATCCAGGACCACTATGAAGCCCGGCGCATTCCCGCCCGTATCAGCGAGGGCGAAGTGCCGTATCGCCCGGCGCCCCCGGGCCGCCTCTACCTCGACCGCGCCGGCTGGGGGGCCATGTTGGCCCAGGGCCGGCAATTCAACTTCTCGCCCTTCCACAAGCCTGAGGGCGCCGAGGGGTTTGACGCCGGCGGCCGGGCTGGGCGGCTTTTCACCGAAATCCGCCAGGCTGGGGAAAACCTGTTCTCCGCCTATGCCGCCCACGCCGAGACTGAGCGCGGGCGCGGCCGGCAGCCCATGCTGGCCGCCTGGACGCGGGGCTCCCGCGAGCGCCTGGTGGCCCTGCTGCGCGAGAATCGCGTGGCGGCCGAGCCAGTGGACGATTTCTACCAGTTCCAGCGGCTGTCACCCGGTGTGGTCGGCGTTGGAATTCTGGGCCTGGAGCGAGGCTTCACCGCCGAAAAACTCTCGATCACCGCCGAGCAGGATCTGCTGGGCGAGCGCATCGCGCGCCCAGCCCGCCGCAAAAAGCGCGCCGATCAATTCATCGCGGATGCCACGCAAATCGAAGTGGGCGATCTTCTGGTCCATCAGGACCACGGCATTGGCCGCTATGATGGGCTGGCCACCATCGAAGTGAGCGGTGCGCCGCATGATTGCCTGCGCATGATCTATGATGGCAATGACAAGCTGTTTGTCCCGGTCGAGAACATCGAGATCCTGTCCCGCTTTGGCAGCGAGACGGGCGGTGTCGCGCTCGACAAGCTGGGCGGTGCGTCCTGGCAGGCGCGCAAATCCAAGGCCAAGCAGCGCATCGCCGATATGGCGGGCGCGCTGATCCGCATCGCCGCGGAACGCCAGACGCGCGAGGCGCCGATGATGGCCCCGCCCGAGGGCGCCTGGGACGAATTCTGCGCGCGCTTCCCCTACATCGAAACCGATGATCAGGCCCGCGCCATCGCCGACGTGCTGGAGGATCTGGCCGCGGGCAAGCCCATGGACCGGCTGATCTGCGGCGATGTCGGCTTCGGCAAGACGGAGGTGGCGCTGCGCGCCGCCTTCACCGTCGCCATGTCCGGCAGCCAGGTGGCGGTGGTGGTGCCGACGACGCTGCTGGCGCGCCAGCATCATCGCGTGTTTTCGGCGCGCTTTGGGGGCCTGCCGGTGAAGGTGGCGCAGCTCTCGCGCATGGTGACGGCCAAGGATGCGGCGGCGGTAAAGGCGGGCCTGGCGGATGGCTCGGTGGATATCGTGGTCGGCACGCATGCGCTGCTGGGCAAGACCATCGGCTTTGACAATCTCGCCCTCGTCATCGTGGATGAGGAGCAGCATTTCGGCGTGAAGCACAAGGAACGGCTGAAGGAACTCGAAGCCGGCGTGCATGTGCTGACCCTGACCGCAACGCCCATTCCGCGCACCCTGCAACTGGCGCTTTCAGGCGTGCGGGAGATGAGCGTGATCGCGACGCCGCCAGTGGACCGGTTGGCGGTGCGCACCTTCATCATGCCCTGGGACAGCCTGGTGCTGCGTGAGGCGGTGCAACGCGAGCGCTTCCGCGGCGGCCAGATCTTCGTGGTGGTGCCGCGCATCGAGGACATGGCCAAGATGGCCGAGCGCCTCACCGAAGTCGCCCCCGAGGCGCGGGTGGTGCAGGCGCATGGCCGCCTGGCGCCGACCGAACTCGAGCAGGTGATGACCGAATTCGGCGATGGCAAATACGATATCCTGCTGGCCACCAATATCGTGGAATCCGGCCTCGACATGCCTGCGGTCAACACGCTGATCATCCACCGGGCCGACATGTTCGGCCTGGGTCAGCTCTATCAGCTGCGCGGGCGCGTGGGACGCGGCAAGCAGCGGGGCTATGCCTATCTCACCTGGCCGCCGCATCACCGGCTTTCCCCCACCTCTCAGAAGCGGCTGGAGGTGATGCAGACGCTGGATAATCTCGGCGCCGGCTTCACGCTGGCAAGCCATGATCTGGACATCCGTGGCGCCGGCAATCTGCTGGGCGAGGAGCAATCCGGCCAGATCCGCGAGGTCGGCATCGAGCTCTATCAGGAAATGCTGGAAGAGGCGGTGGCCGATCTGCGCGCCGGCGCCAAGCGCTCACGCGAGGCGGACGGGAAATTCACGCCGCAGATCAACCTCGGCCTGCCCGTGCTCATCCCCGAGACCTATGTGCAGGAACTGCCCGTGCGCCTGGGGCTCTATCGCCGTATCGGCGCGCTGGAGACGGATGCCGAGGTGGAGGCGATCGCCGCCGAATTCGCCGACCGCTTCGGGCCAATCCCCGTGGAGGTCGAGAATTTGCTGCAGGTGGTGGGCCTCAAGCTGCAATGCCGGGCTGCGGGGGTGGAGAAGGTGGATGCCGGGCCGAAGGGCGTGGTGATCGCCTTCCACAAGAACCGCTTCGCCAATCCGGCCGGGCTGGTCGCCTGGGTCTCGGCGCAGAAGGGGCTGGTGTCACTCCGGCCGGACCACAAGCTGGCCTTGCTGCGGGAATTGCCCTTCGACGCACGGGTGAAGGCAGCGCGCGGCTTGGTGGCCAATCTGGTGCGCGTGGTGGAGCAAGCAAAGGCAGCGTGACGATTTTGCGGGAATTCCCGGATCAGCAGCGCTAGCCTCCGCCCGGAGGAGCCCTGAGAGGCTCCCTGGAGGAATGCCCATGATGCTTCATCGCCGTGCCCTTCCGGGGCTGGCCCTGGCAGCCGCAACCCCGGCTTTCGCACAGGGCCATTGGCCCGACCGCCCGATCCGCCTCGTCGCCCCCTATCCGCCCGGCGGCCAGACCGACGTTGTGGCCCGCTGGCTGGCCGAACAGCTGCGCACGGTCCTGCCGCAGCCCATCATCGTCGAGAATCGTGCGGGCGCGCAGGGCATCATCGGCACGCAGGCGGTGCTGGCGGCGCCCCCCGATGGCTATTCCGTGCTCTATGTGAATGCCTCGACCACGCTGATCAATCCGGTGATCCATCCAGGGCCGCCCTATGACACCTTCCGGGACATGGCCCCTGTTGTGCAATTCGGCACGGCCGCACTGGTACTGACGGTGCGGCCCGATCGCGGGATCAATTCCCTGGCGGAACTGCTCGCTCTCGCGCGGCAGCGGCCGGGGGAGTTGTCGTATGCTTCCTTCGGCATCGGCTCCGCGTCGCATCTTTATGGCGCCATGCTGGAAAAGGCGGCGGGCGTGCGGATGTCCCATGTGCCGTATCGTGGCTCGGCTGCGGCGGTGCAGGACGTGCTGGCAGGGCACGCCTTCATGTCCATCAATGACGAGGCGGTCAGCATCCCGCAGGTGGCGGATGGGCGCCTCAAAGCCCTGGCGGTGACCGGGACACAACGCATTGCACCGCTGCCGGATGTGCCAACCTTCCAGGAGCTGGGCTTCGCGGGCGGGTTGGAAATCCTGGGCTTCAACGGTCTGGTCATGCGGGCTGGCACCCCGCCCGCCATCATCCAGCGCCTCGCCGATGCCGTGCTGGGCGTGATCCGCACAGCACAGGGGCGGGAGCGACTGGCGGCGATGCGCCTGCTGCTCACTGGGCTCGGCCCCGAGGATTTCGCGAGCCAGTTGCGGCGGGATGCGCCGATCTGGGCGCAGGCGGCGCGGGATAGCGGGGCGCGGGTGGAGTAGTCTGCCTCAGCCGGCGGCCAGCGCCACTTCGATCAGCCGTTCCAGCACCTCGGCCTCCTGCGCGCCGGCGATGGCATGCTCGCCATCCACCAGGAAGCAGGGCACGCCGTTGATGCCGAGGCGATGGGCGCGGAGGTTTTCCAGATGCACCCACTCCGTCTCGCCAGCGCCGCCCAGGAAGCGCAGCGCGGCGGCCGAATCGAAGCCTTCCTCCCCAGCCAGCGCGGCCAGGGTGGTGTTCTGGCCGATATCCAGCCCCTCGCAGAAATAGGCCGCGAAAAGCCGCTCCACCAGGCGATCCACCGAGGCCTGGCGGCCGGCCCAGCGCAACAGGCGATGGGCATCCAGGCTGGCTGGGATGCGGCGCAGCAGGTCAAACCGGAACTCGATGCCCTCGGCGCGGCCGAGATCGGTGATGGTGCCATGCAGCCGCCGCGCCCGATCCTCTCCGCCGAACTTGCGCGCAAGCCAATCCTGCCGCGGGATTCCGCCGGGTGCGATTTCGGGGTTCAGCAGGAAGGGGCGCCAATGCAGGTCGGGCTGGAGGTCGTGCCGCTCGGTCAGCACGCGCATCAGCCGCCGGATGCCCAGATAGCACCAAGGGCAGACGAGATCGAAGACGATCTCGACGGAAAGCCGCGGCTGGGGTGGTGCAAGGATATTCACCTGACCATGCTACAGTCTTCCTGCGGATCTGGGCAAAGGGTGGATGATGGAGACGAAGGAACAACTGGCGCGGCTGGTCGGCCTGCTGGCGGCGTTCGCCCTGGCGGCGGGGTGTTTCCTGGTACTGAGGCCCTTCATCTCGGCCTTGCTCTGGGCGGTGATCCTGGTCTTCTGCACCTGGCCGGCTTATCGCGCCCTGACGGACCGGATGAAGCTTGGCCGCAGTTCGGCGGCGGGCGTCATGGTCACCGCCGAATTCCTGCTGATCGGCCTGCCGCTGATCTTCGCGACGCCGGTGCAGCGCGAGGATATTGATGGCATCCGCAACTGGATCGAGCGGATTTTCAGCGAGGGCCTGCCCGATCTCTCGGCCACGTTCCTGCTAATTCCGGTGGTTGGCAGCTATCTGAATGAATGGTGGCAGGCCTTCGCCGGCGATACCTCGCATCTGATCCAGGCGCTGCGGCCCTATGCAGGTACCATCGCGCAATTGGGGCTTTCGGTTCTGCTGGCGCTGCTCTCGGGCATTGCGGAGATGCTGGTCGCGATCCTGCTTGCCTTCTTTATCTACAAGGACGGCCCGGCGCTGGCACGCCACACCTACGCCCTGCTGGAGCGGCTGGCGGGCGCGCGCGCGGCGCATCTGTGGGAACTGACAGGCAATGTGACGCGCGGCGTCGTCTATGGCCTGCTCGGCACGGCGGTGGTGCAGGGCTTCATGACGGCTTTTGGCCTCTGGATCGCGGGCGTTCCGCAGCCAGCGTTGCTCGGCGTCATCGCGGGGGTGATTTCCATCCTCCCGGTCGGTGCGCCCCTTGTCTGGCTGCCAGCGGCGATCTGGCTGTTTGCCACGGGCAGCCTGGGCTGGGGCGTCTTCATGCTGGCCTATGGGGCGCTGGGCATTTCGTCGGTGGATAATTTCATCCGGCCCTGGCTGATTTCCCGTGGCGCCGACCTGCCACTGCTGCTGACCATCCTGGGTGCGCTGGGCGGCGTCCTCGCCTTCGGCTTCCTCGGACTTTTCCTGGGGCCGGTGATGCTGGCGCTGGGCTATACCCTCATGAAGGAATGGGCCACCGGCACCGCAGAAGAGGCTTCCCCCGAGGCGCATCCGCCCGTATAGCGGGCGCTTCGGGCCGAACAGGCCGGGGGTTCGGGAGACATCAAATGATCGCTTTGTGGCGGGCCGCGACCATTGTCGCGGCGCTGATTATGGGTGTTGCCGAGGCACGGACCGTGCGCTGGGCCGCGAGTGGCGATCCGAACACGATGGACCCGCACAGCCAGAATGTCGGCACCGTCACCATGGTGCTGCAACAGATCTATGACAGCCTGATCAGCCGCAACGCGCAGCTTGGCCTCGAACCCGGGCTCGCCACCGCCTGGACGCTGGAGGAGCCGACGCGCTGGCGCTTCACGCTCCGCCCCAATGTCCGCTTCCATGAGGGCGAGGCCTTCACCAGCGATGACGTGGTGTTCAGCATCACCCGCGCCCTGGCGCCCACCAGCAATTTCGGCATCTTCGTGGATACGATCGAGCGCGCCGTCGCGGTGGATGCGCTGACGGTGGACATCATCACCAAGGCACCGGACCCGATCCTGCCCAACAAGCTCGCTTCCGTCTTCATGATGTCCCGCTCCTGGAGCGAGCGGAACAATGCCGCCCGTCCGCAGAACACCCGCCAGCGTGAGGAGATGCACACCACCCGCAACACCAACGGCACGGGCGCTTTCCGGCTCGCCTCGCGCGAGCCCGATGTGCGGACCGTCCTGGCGCGCAACGCCGATTGGTGGGGCTGGCAGGTGCCGGCCAATGCCGGCAACGTGACCGAGATCGTCTTCCGCCCCATCGCGAGCGATGCGACGCGCGTTGCGGCGCTGCTGTCGAACGAAATTGACTTCGTGATGGACCCGCCGCTGCAGGATCTGGCGCGGCTGCGCAATTCGCAGGGATTGCGCGTGCTCGAAGGCCCGGAAGTGCGCACCATCTTCCTCGCCATGGATGTGGCGCGGGATGAGCTGCTCTATTCCGACGTGCGCGGCCGCAATCCGCTGCGCGATGTCCGCGTGCGGCGGGCGCTCTATCACGCGATTGATATCCAGGCGATCCATCGCACCACCATGCGCAACCAGAGCGTCGTCACCGGCACGCTCTTTCCCGAGCAGGTGAATGGCTTTGCACGTGAGGAGGATGTGCGCCTGCCCTTCGATGCGGCGCGCGCCCGCGCCTTGCTGGCCGAGGCCGGCTATCCGAACGGCTTTGAGATCACGCTCGACTGCTCCAACAACCGCTACATCAATGACGAGCAGATCTGCCAGGCCATCGTGGCGATGTGGGCGCGGGTCGGCGTGCGGGCACGGTTGAATTCCATGCCGCTTGCTCCCTTTTTCGCGAAAATCCAGCGCGACGACACCAGCATCTACATGCTGGGCTGGGGCGTGCCGACGCTGGATGCGCTGTATTCCTTCCAGTCGCTGCTGGCCACGCGCAATGGCGCCCAGGGCGATGGCATCTGGAATTACGGCCGCTATTCCAACCCGGCCATGGATGCGCTGATCCAGCGCATGAAGGTCGAAACGGGCGAGGCCCGCCAGGCCACGATCCGCGAGGCGCTGCGGCTGTACCGGGAGGATGTCCCGCATATCCCGCTGCACCACCAGATGATCCCCTGGGCGATGCGCAGCACGCTCACCATCCCGCACATGGCCAATAACCAGCCCTATTTCCGCTGGGCTGTGGTGAATTGAGGCGCATGGCGGTCAGGGCCAGGGGATAGCCACATGTTTTCCTTCATCATCTCCCGCATTCTCCAGGCCCTGCCGGTGATGTTCGTCGTCTCGCTCATCAGCTTCGCCATGTTCGCCTATGTGGGCGATCCCGTGGCGATCATGCTCGGGCAGGACTTCACCGAGGCGCAGCGAGATGCGCTGGTCCGTGACCTTGGGCTCGACAAGCCCTTCTTCGTCCAGTTCGCCACCTTTGTCGGCAATGCGGTGCAGGGCGAATTCGGGCTGTCCTACCGCCTCTCCCGCCCCGTTGCGGAACTCATCGCCGAGCGTGCGCCGGCCACCCTGGAACTGGCGCTGAGTGCTGCGATCCTGGCCTTGCTGATCGGCGTGCCGATGGGCGTCTATACCGGCCTTTATCGCAATTCCTGGCTGAGCCGCTTTTTCCTGACCTTCAGCCTGGTCGGCGTTTCACTGCCGACCTTCCTCATCGGGATTCTGCTGATCCTGACGTTTTCCGTCTGGCTCGGCTGGCTGCCCAGTTTCGGGCGTGGCGATGTGACGCGCTTCGGCTGGTGGTCCTCGGGCTTTTTCACCTGGTCCGGGCTGAAGGCCTTGATCCTGCCGGCTATCACACTCGGGCTATTCCAGCTCACCCTCATCATGCGCTTGGTGCGCAGCGAGATGATGGAGGTGCTGCGGACCGACTACATCAAATTCGCGCGCGCCCGCGGCCTGCCCAACCGGGCCGTGAATTTCGGCCATGCGCTGAAGAATACGCTGGTGCCCGTCATCACCATTGCCGGGCTGCAATTGGGTGGCATCATCGCCTTCGCCATCGTGACCGAGACGGTGTTCCAGTGGCCCGGCATGGGGCTGCTGTTCATCCAGAGCGTAGGGGCTGCCGACATTCCCGTGATGGCGGCCTATCTCATGCTGATCGCGCTGGTCTTCGTGACCATCAACCTCATTGTGGACCTGCTCTATTACGCGGTGGACCCCAGGTTGCGCGTGGGCCGGGGGAAGGGACACTGAGATGAAAGCCTTCTTCGACTCAGACATCTGGTGGAGCTTCACGCGCTCTCCCATCACGGTGATCTCGGCCATCGTGGCCTTCATCTGCATCGCGGGCGCGGTGCTGGCGCCACTCCTGGCGCCACACAACCCCTTTGATCTTGCTTCGCTGCAACTCATGGACGCCTTCAAGCCACCGGCCTGGCAGTCGGAAGGCGAACGCAGCTATCCCCTCGGCACCGATGACCAGGGGCGGGACATGCTCTCCGCCATCATGTATGGCGCCCGCGTCTCGCTGCTGGTGGGCTTCGCCGCGGTGATCTTCTCGACGCTGGTGGGCGTCACGGTCGGGCTGTTGGCCGGCTATCTGGGCGGCAAGGTGGATGCGCTGCTGATGCGCATTGCCGATATCCAGCTGACCTTTCCCTCCATCCTGGTCGCGCTGCTGATTGATGGCGTTGTGCGCGCCGTCCTCCCGCGCGAGACGCATAGCGAGGTCGCGCTGTTCGTCGTGATCTTCGCCATCGGCATTTCCAACTGGCCGCAATTCGCCCGCACCGTGCGCGGCTCGACGCTGGTGGAGCGCAACAAGGAATATGTGCAGGCGGCGCGCGTCATCGGGCTCTCGCCCTTGCGCATCATGCGCAGCCATGTGCTGCCCAATGTGATGTCCCCCGTGCTGGTCATCGCCACGCTGAACCTGGGCTTTGCCATCCTGGCAGAGGCCACACTGAGCTTCCTGGGCGTCGGCGTGCCACCGACCCAGCCCTCGCTCGGCACGCTCATCCGCATCGGCAATGACTTCCTGTTTTCTGGCGAATGGTGGATCACGATCTTCCCCGGCATCGCCCTGATCGTGATGGTCCTCTCAGTGAATCTCCTGGGCGACTGGCTGCGCGACGCATTGAACCCGAGGCTGCGATAGATGGTGTCGATCAACTTGCCCCTGTTCGTCGCTTCGCTCCCGCATGGGGATGTGCGATGACGCCGCTTCTTCAGGTCAAAAATCTCCGCGTCGAATTCCCGACGCGGCGCGGGACGTTGGTCGCCCTCGATGACGTTTCCTTCGACATCGCCCCTGGCGAGGTGCTGGGCGTGGTCGGCGAATCGGGGGCCGGCAAATCCATGACGGGGGCCGCCATCATCGGCCTGCTGGAGCCACCGGGGCGCATCGCCTCGGGCCAGATTCTCCTGGAAGGCCGGCGCATTGATAACCTGCCCTATGAACAGATGCGCCAGATCCGCGGCCGCCAGATCGGCGCCATCTTCCAGGACCCGCTGACCACGCTGAACCCGCTGTACACCATCGGCCGCCAGCTGGTGGAGACGATGACGACGCATCTGCCCATCGGCCCGGGCGAGGCGCGGGAGAAGGCGATCGGCTGGCTCGAACTCGTTGGAATCCCCGCCGCGCGGGAGCGCATTGACAGCTACCCGCACGAATTTTCCGGCGGCATGCGGCAGCGCGTGGTGATCGCACTCGCCCTCTGCGCCGAGCCCAAGCTGATCGTGGCGGATGAGCCCACCACCGCGCTCGATGTCTCGATCCAGGCGCAGGTCATCGCCATGCTGAAGACCCTGGCGCGCGAGAAGGGGACGGCGATGATGCTCGTCACGCATGATATGGGCGTGATCGCCGAAACCGCGGACCGCGTGGCCGTCATGTATGCTGGCCGCATCGGTGAAATCGGGCCCGTGCGGGAGGTGGTGCGCCACGCGCGCCACCCCTATTCGCAGGGGCTGATGGGCAGCATTCCGCCGTTGGATCGCCGCGTCGAACGCTTGCAGCAGATTGACGGCGCCATGCCGCGTCTGACCGCCATCCCGAAGGGCTGCGCCTACAACCCACGCTGCCCGCAGGTCTTTGACCGCTGCCGTGAGGAGCGGCCCGAGTTGCTGGATGCGGGCACCACCCGCGCCGCCTGCTGGCTCTACGGGGAGGGCGCCCGATGAGCAGCGCGTCTGATCACTCGGGCGGCCACGCCTCTGGAACGCCGATGCTCGCCGCGCAGGATGTGGCGCGGTATTTCGATGTCTCGAAGCCGCTGCTCCAGCGCCTGATCGCGCGTGAGGGCAAGCGCACCTTGCGCGCGGTGGATGGGCTTTCGTTTGATATTCCGAAGGGCACGACGCTGTCGCTCGTCGGCGAAAGCGGCTGCGGCAAATCAACCGTCGCGCGTCTGGTGGTGGGGCTGTATCCGACCACGCGCGGCCGCGTGATGTTCGATGGGCAGGATCTCTCTCTGGCGCGTGCCGATTCCAAGCAGCGCAGCCGCATGCAGATGATCTTCCAGGACCCCTATGCCTCGCTCAATCCGCGCTGGCGGGTGGTGGATATTGTGGCCGAGCCGATTCGCGCCTTTGGCCTGATGCAGGACAAGCAGGCCATCCTGGCCCGTGTGGGCGAATTGCTGACGCAGGTCGGGCTCTCTCCCCTGGATGGGCAGAAATACCCGCATGAGTTCTCCGGCGGGCAGCGCCAGCGCATTTCCATTGCGCGCGCTCTTTCCTCCAACCCGGAATTCCTGGTCTGCGATGAGCCGACCTCCGCACTCGATGTCAGCGTGCAGGCGCAAATCCTGAACCTGATGAAGGAACTGCAGACGCGGCTTGGGCTGACCTATCTCTTCATCAGCCACAACCTCGCGGTCGTGCGCCAGGTGAGTGACCGCATCGGCGTGATGTATCTGGGCAAGCTGGTGGAGCTTTCGCCGGCGGAGACGCTCTTCGAGGCGCCGCGCCACCCCTATACGCGGGCCTTGATGGAAGCGATCCCCGATCTGGAGATGACCGGGCGGCAGCGCATTCCCGTGGGGGGTGAGGTGCCTTCGCCGATTTCGCCACCTTCGGGCTGCACCTTCCATCCGCGCTGCGCGCTGGCGAATGCGCGATGCAAGGCGGAAGTGCCGGTGATGAAGCCGGTGGTGACATCGCCCCGGGCTGGGTCTGCGCTGCCGCTGGGTGACGCGATGGTCGCCTGCCATGCCGTCGAGGAGGGCCGCGCCACGGCCTGATGGGCCTGGCGTGGATTTTGCAGGTTTCCGGCGTCATATTCGCCAGGAGACGAGATGCGCCTGCCCCTGATCCTTGCCTGCATGGCCTTGCTCGGCCTGCCGGCCCAGGCTGATCCGGCCTATCCGTCACGCCCCGTCACGCTGATCGTCGCCTTCGCACCTGGCGGGCCGTCCGATACCACGGGCCGCCTCGTCGCCGAGGCGCTCTCCGCCCGGCTTGGGCAGCGGTTCCTCGTGGAAAATGTCTCGGGCGCGGGCAGCACCATCGGCTCGGCCCGCGTGGCGCGCAGCGCGCCGGATGGCTACACGCTGCTGCTCAATCATTTGGCATTGCCGGGCGGTGCGGCGCTCTACGCCTCTTTGCCCTATGACACGGCGACGGCCTTCGCGCCCATCGGCTTGATCAATTATGGCCCCCTGGTGCTGATCGGGCGGCGGGACCTGCCGGTGGGCGATACGGCCGGGTTGCTGGCCTGGATGCGCAGCCAGGGCGAGCGCCTGAACATGGGTCATTCGGGCATCGGCTCGGCGGTGCATCTCTGCAGCCTGATGATCCAGCATCGGCTGGGCGTGAAGTTCAACGATATCGGCTATCGCGGCAGTGCCCCGGCCCTGCAGGACATGCTGGCGGGCCGGGTGGACACGATCTGCGATCTTTCCACCACCGCGCTGGCGCAGGTCCAGGGGGGCACCGCGCGGCCCTTCGCCGTCACCACGCGCGGACGGCTGGCCGCCCTGCCTGAGACGCCCGCCTTTGCCGAGGTCGGGTTCGCGGGCTTTGAATTGCTGCTCTGGAACGCCATTTATGCGCCCGCCGCGACACCACGCCTGATCATCGAGCGGTTGAACGGCGCGCTGCGGGACGCCCTGGCCGAGCCTGCCCTGCGCACCCGCTTCGCCAGCTTCGGCACCGAGGTTTTCCCGCCCGCGGAGCAAACGCCCGAGGCGGCCCAGGCGCGGCTTCAGGCTGAGATCATCGCCATTCGCGATACGGTCCGCGCCATGGGCGTCGAACCCGAGCGCTGACGCGCAGGGGGCGAGCAGGCGTGGGACGAAAGCCCCAATGATGCCCCTCATTCACGATGATGATTGGCGCGCCACCCGCGCCAGGTGCCACCATGCCTCCATGGAACACACATCCCCCGCCTTCACGGCCCACCCGGAAACCCGCATCGGTCATGTCCATCTGAAGGTGGCCGATATCCCCCGCGCGCTGACCTTCTGGCGTGATGCCCTGGGCCTGACGCTCATGCTGGAACGGCCGGGCGCCGCCTTCCTCTCCGCGGGCGGCTACCACCACCACATCGCGCTCAACACCTGGGAGAGTGCGGGGGGCACGGCGCCACCCGCGCATCATACCGGCCTCTATCACGTGGCGCTGCTCTATCCGGACCGCGTGGCCCTGGCGACGGTCCTCAAGCGGATCCTGGCGGCCGGGGTGCAGTTGGACGGCGCCTCGGATCACGGCGTCAGTGAGGCTCTGTATCTGCGCGACCCGGATGGCAATGGCGTGGAATTGTACCGTGACCGCCCGCGCGAGGAATGGCCCAAGGATGCGGAGGGTGCCATGACGATGTTCACCCGCCGCCTGGATGTGGCGGCCTTGCTGGCGGAGGCGTAGGCTCCGCCCATGCGGAAAAACCTCCTGATCATCGGCAATGGCTATACGGGTGAGGCGATCCTGGACCTCGCTCGACGCTCGGGATGGGCGGCGCGGATCACCTCCCGCAACCCGGGGGGGGCTCCTGGTGTCATCTCCTTCGATGACCCGGCATTGCTGGCGGGCGCCACTCACCTGGTGGTCACGGCCCCCCCGGGCCCCGCCGGTGATCCGGTCTGGGCGCGGCATGCGGCGGCGCTGCGGGCCGCGCCGCTGCGCTGGGTGGGATATCTCTCCACCACGGGCGTCTATGGCGATCGTCAGGGCGCCTGGGTGGAGGAGGATACGCCGCCCTCGCCCGGGCAGGAGCGCAGCCGCCGACGCCTCGCGGCGGAGGATCAATGGCGCGATCTTGCGTCGGGCGTCGCGGTGGATCTGTTTCGCACGGGCGGCATCTACGGCCCTGGCCGGTCGCCGCTCGATGATGTCCGTGCCGGCACCGCACGATGCGTGGTCAAGCCGGGCCACAGCTTCAGCCGGATCCATCGTGATGATATCGCCCGCGCCGTGCTGGCCGCGGCAAGCCGCCCCCCGGCCCCCGGGGCGCGGGTGCTGCATCTCGTGGATGACGAGCCGAGCACCCAGGCCGATGTCACGCTCGAAGCCTGCCGCCTGCTCGGCGTGGCCCCGCCACCGCCCACGCCCTTCGCCGAGGCCTATGCGCGGATGAGCGAGATGGGGCGCAGCTTCTGGGATGAAAGCCGGCGCGTTGCCAGCCGCCGCACGCAGCAGGCGCTCGGGATCGCCTGGGCCTTCCCGAGCTATCGCGAGGGGCTAGCCGGGATTTTCGCGGCCGAGCGGGGGGAGCAGGGCGCCCAGCGTCCGGCCCAGTAGCGCCAGCTCATCCGGCTTGGACAGGCGGTGATCGCCCTGCTTGACCAGCGTCACCTCCACATCGCCGCCGGTGATCATCTCCGCGATGCGCAGGCTGAGGGCCCAGGGCACATCGGCATCCTGCTGGCCATGCAGCAGCCGCACCGGCGCCGTGATGGGCAAGGGCGCGCGCAGCACGAGATGGCGCCGCCCATCCTCGATCAGCGTGCGGGTGATGGGATAGGGCGCGCCATATTCGGAGGGGCGCAACCAGAAACCCTCACGCTCGATCTGGACGCGGACCGCCGGGGGAAACTGCGCCCACATCAGATCCTCGGTGAAATCCGGTGCGGCGGCGATGCCGACCAGCCCGGCAAGCCTCTCCGGGTGGCGCTGCGCCAGCAGGAGAGCGATCCAGCCCCCCATGGAGGAGCCGACCAGGATTTGCGGGCCCTGCGTCAGTTCCAGCAGAACGCGCTCCGCATCGCTGGCCCAGAGGCCGATGCTGCCCTCCTCGAAACGCCCGCCCGAGGTGCCGTGGCCGCTATAGTCGAAGCGCAGGAAAGCCTGGCCGCGGGCGGCGCACCAGGCGGCCAGGTATTCCGCCTTGCTGCCCGTCATGTCGCTGTTGAAGCCGCCCAGGAAGACGATGCCGGGCCCGCGGCCCGCAAGGCGCCGATAGGCCAGATGTCCGAGCGTTCCGTGTTCTTCCGTCATGGATGCGGCATGGCACGCATGGTTGCGGCCGTCCATGCGGAAGGTTAGCAGGGGAGGGCATGTCATCCCCTCCCGCCATCCTGCAGGTGCTGCCCCGGCTTGATGCCGGGGGTGTCGAGCGCGGTACGCTGGAAATCGCCGAGGCGATCCAGGCGGCCGGTTACCGCGCCCTGGTCGCCTCGGCGGGGGGGCGGCTGGTGCCGGCGCTGGAGGCACTGGGCGCGCGGCACATCTCCTTGCCGCTGGCCACCAAATCGCCGCTCGGGATCTGGCGCAATGCGGGCGCTTTGGCAGGGCTTGTTCGGGCGGAGGGCATCGCCATCCTGCATGCGCGCTCCCGTGCGCCGGCCTGGTCCGCCTGGCTTGCCGCGCGGCGGACGGGCGCGGATTTCGTGACCACCTATCACGGCACCTATGGCGAGGGATTTCCCGGCAAGCGGCTCTACAATTCCGTGATGGCGCGGGGGGATCGCGTCATCGCGATCAGCCGGCATATCGCGGCGCATATCCAAGGCACGCATGGCGTGACGCCGCGGCTCATCCCGCGCGGGGTGGATTTGCGCCAGTTTGATCCGGCAGCGGTGGACCCCGCCCGGATTGCCAAGCTGCGTGCGGCCTGGGGGCTGCCGGCCGGCGCGCCCGTCATCCTGCTGCCCGCGCGGCTGACGCGCTGGAAAGGGCAGGGGGTGCTGGTGCAGGCTCTGGCGGAGATCCCGGGGGCCGTCGCGGTCCTGGCCGGCGATGCCCAGGGCCGTGATGCCTATGTGCGGGAATTGCAGGAACTGGCCGCCGCGTGCGGCGTGGCAGGGCGCATCCGCCTGCCTGGTCACATTGCGGACATGCCGGCGGCACTGCTGGCGGCCGATCTCGTCATTCATGCCAGCATCGAGCCCGAGGCGTTTGGCCGCACGGTGATCGAGGCCCAGGCCATGGCCCGCCTGGTCATCGCGGCCGATCTCGGTGGCCCGCGCGAGACGGTGGAGGATGGCGTCACCGGCTGGCTCACTCCGCCCGGCGATGTGCCGGCGCTGGCCGCCCGGATACGCGCGGCATTGGCCCTGCCTGCCAGCACGCGCGCCGCGATGGGCGAGGCCGCAAGGCTGCGCGTGCCCAGCATGGAGGCGATGCAGTCCGCCACCATCGCCCTGTACCGGGAATTGCTCGATTGAGCCGCATCCTGGTCATCAAGCTCGCCGCGCTGGGCGATTTCGTGCAGGCCTTCGGCCCCTTCGCGGCCATCCGCGCGCATCACCCGCAGGCGCGGATCACCCTGCTCACCACCAAGCCCTTCGCCGCCCTGGCGGAGGCCTCGCCCTGGTTTGATGAGGTCTGGAGCGATGGGCGGCCCGATTGGCTTGATCTGCGCGCGGTGCTGCGGCTGGCGCTGCGGCTGCGCCAGGCTGGCTTTGCGCGGGTCTATGACTTGCAGACCTCCAGCCGCTCCTCGCGCTACCGGCTTTTTGTGGGTGGTGGCGCGGATTGGTCCGGCATCGCGCGCGGCGCCTCGCACCCTGATGCGGATCCCGGGCGCGACTCTCTGCATACGGCGGAGCGGCAGCGCGGCCAGTTGCGCGCCGCCGGGATCACGGATTTTCCAGCACCCGCCCTCGACTGGCTCGCCACCGACATTTCGGGCCTGGACCTGCCGGAGCGCTTTGCGCTGATGCTGCCCGGCGCCTCGCCCGCGCGGCCGGGCAAGCGCTGGCCCGCGGCGCATTTCGCGCAGCTCGCGGCCCGGCTGGGCCGGCCCGTGGTGCTGTGCGGCGGCGCGGCCGAAATCCCCCTCGCGCGTGAGATCATGGCCATGACGCCGGGCCTGCTGGACCTGACCGGCCGGACCGATCTGCGCCAACTCGCGGCCGTGGCGCGGCGGGCTTCGCTGGCCATCGGCAATGACAGCGGCCCGACGCATCTGGCCGCCGCCGCGGGCTGCCCGACGCTCGCTCTGTTCGGCGGCGAGAGCGATCCCGCCCTATGCGCCCCGCGCGGCAATGTTGTGGTCCTGCGCCGCCTGCCACTGGCGGGCTTGAGCGTGGAGGAGGTGCTTCAGGCTGCTTCGGGGCTTTCCGGCACCTGATCCGCCCATTCGGGCCGCAAGACATGGCCTCCACCTGGCCCGTCACGCCGGATGAAGCCGCCGGCGGCCTCCAGCATGGCATCCAGCGAGCCCTGGCCGGCGAAATCGCTGCCGCGCAGCGTGGCGCCGGTGCGGCCACGCAGCATTTGGCCGAGGTGCGGGACATGCACGGGCCCCTCGGCCTCCTGCATGATATCCCGCACCACGCCCAGAAGATCGGCCGCATTCTCCACGCCGAAGGCCGGCCCCGGCTCGCGCGAGGGCTGCCAGCCGAGCCAGGAGGCCAGCAGATCGAGCCCGATCACCTCATCCGCTGCGGCGCGCACCACGCGGCCCACATCGGGGTGCGCCACGAGCCGGGTGCGCCTGTCCGCCGCCCGCAGCCGCTGCAGCAGAGGAACGAAATCGGAATCGGTGGAGAGCAGAATGAACTCGTCATAATGCACCTGGGGGGACAGCATCGCCTCCATCGCATCCAGCGCGATGCGCACATCGGCGGCGTTCTTGAGGCGGGTCAGCTTGGGGCAGTCCATCACCTCGAAACCGGCCGCCATGAAGGCCCAGCGGAATTCGGCATAGCGCACGCGGGAGCCGGCGCCGTCCTCCAGCGTCCCGGCGGGGTTCATGTAGCAGCGGCGCAGCAGGGCGCGGCGCGGCCGGTCGGCCAGCAGGCGCTCCAGCCAGGCTTCCGGCTGATCGGCGAAGCGCAGCGCGTATTCCGGGCCGGCGCCATCCCGCAGGCCGGAAATCAGATTGTCGAAATCGAGAAAGATGGCGCTGCGCAATTCGGTCATGGCCAAGCTTCGCCCGCGCCGGGCCGCCACGCAATCGCCTGCAACCCTTGACCCCGGCCGGCACCCTGCCCATGGTCCGCCTCCGTTTCAGCAGCAAGAGAATGCAATGCCCGCGATCACCCTTCCCGACGGCTCCCTTCGCCAGTTTGACGGCGCAGTGACCGGCACGGCGGTGGCCGCTTCCATCGGGCCCGGCCTCGCCAAGGCCGCCCTCGCCATGGTGGTGAATGGCGAGATGATGGACCTCGGCCGCGAAATCACGGCCGATGCGGCGCTGCGCTTCATCACCCGCAGGGATGCCGAGGCGCTGGAACTTATCCGGCACGACGCCGCCCATGTGCTGGCGGAGGCCGTGCAGGAGCTGTTCCCCGGCACGCAGGTCACCATCGGCCCGGCGATCGAGAACGGCTTCTATTACGACTTCGCCCGCAACGAGCCCTTCACGCCCGAGGATTTCCCGCGGATCGAAGCCAAGATGCGCGAGATCATCGCGCGCAACGCGGCCTTCACCCGCGAAGTCTGGCCGCGCGAACAGGCCATCGAATTCTTCGAGAAGAAGGGTGAGCGCTACAAAGCCGAACTCATCCGCGACCTGCCGGTGGATGTTCCCATCTCGATCTACCGCCAGGGCGATTGGCTGGACCTGTGCCGTGGCCCGCATATGCCGACCACGGGCGGCGTGGGCAGCGCCTTCAAGCTGATGAAGGTGGCCGGCGCCTATTGGCGGGGCGACCACCGCAACGCCATGCTCAGCCGCATCTACGCCACCGCCTGGCGCGACCAGAAGGAACTGGACGCGCATCTCCATATGCTGGAGGAGGCCGAGCGCCGGGACCACCGCCGCATCGGCCGCGAGATGCACCTGTTCCACATGCAGGAGGAGGCCCAGGGCTCCGTCTTCTGGCATCCGAACGGCTGGAAGCTCTATCGCGTCGTGGAGGATTACATGCGCCGCCGCCTGGATGCCGCCGGCTACCAGGAGGTGAAGACGCCCCAACTGGTAGACCGCAAGCTCTGGGAAGCTTCGGGGCATTGGGAGAAATTCCGCGCGGGGATGTTCCTGGCGACCGTCGAGGACCAGGACGAAGCCCACAAGATCAACGCGCTGAAGCCGATGAACTGCCCCTGCCATGTGCAGATCTTCAACCAAGGCATCCGCAGCTATCGGGACCTGCCACTGCGCATGGCCGAATTTGGCGCCTGCCACCGCTACGAGCCCTCGGGCGCGCTGCACGGCATCATGCGCGTGCGCGGCTTCACGCAGGATGACGCGCATATCTTCTGCGAGGAAAGCCAGATCGCCGCCGAGACGGTGAAGTTCGTGGCCCTGCTGTCCGACATCTACCGCGACATGGGCTTCCCCGAATTCCGCGTGAAATTCTCTGACCGTCCGGAAACCCGCGCGGGCGACGACGCCACCTGGGACCGTGCCGAGGGCGCCCTGCGCGAGGCCTGCGAGATCGCCGGCGTGGCCTATGAACTCAACCCGGGCGAGGGCGCCTTCTACGGCCCCAAGCTCGAATTCGTGCTGCGGGATGCCATCGGCCGGGATTGGCAATGCGGCACGCTGCAGGTGGATTTCGTACTGCCCGAGCGGCTGGATGCGCTCTATACGGCGGAGGACGGCACTCGCCGCCGCCCCGTCATGCTGCACCGGGCCATCCTGGGCAGCTTCGAGCGCTTCCTGGGCATGCTGATCGAGCAATATGCCGGCCGATTCCCGCTCTGGATGGCGCCGCGCCAGGTGGTGGTGGCGACCATCGTGGACGATGCGGCGCCCTATGCGGCCGAAGTCGTCGCCGCGCTGAAGGCCGCCGGCATTCGTGCCGAAGCGGATCTGCGCAACGAGAAGATCAACCGCAAGGTGGTGGATCACATCGAGACGCGGGTGCCGATTCTGGCCGTCGTCGGCCGGCGCGAGGCGGAGGAAGGCATGCTCGTCCTGCGCCGCCTGCCAGGCCGGGAGCAGGAGAGCCTGCCGCTGAAGGACGCGGTGGCGCTGCTTGCAAAAGAGGCAACCCCTCCCGACCTGAGGGCAAATTCGTCGCAGACGGTTGCGGCCTGACGCGCGCCGCCCCATAAGTCGCTTTGAAGCCGTATCGTAACTGAGACAGGAGACGACCATAGCACGAGGCCCCATGCCCCCTTCGCCCCCCTCCCGGGAGGGGCCCCGCGTGAACGAGGAAATCCGCGTTCCACAGGTTCGTCTGATTGACGAGAATGGCGAAATGCTTGGCGTATTGAGCATCCGCGACGCCCTTTACAAGGCGTTCCAGGCGGGTCTCGATCTTCTGGAAATCAGCCCGAACGCGGTGCCGCCGGTCTGCAAGATCACCGATTACGGCAAGTTCAAATACGAGCAGCAGAAAAAGGCCAACGAGGCCCGCAAGAAGCAGAAGGTCGTTGAAATCAAGGAGATCAAGGTTCGCCCGAACATTGATGACCATGATTATGACGTGAAGATGCGCCAGGCGAAGGGCTTCCTCGGCGAGGGTGACAAGGTGAAGGTCACCTTGCGCTTCCGTGGCCGCGAAATGGCCCACCAGGAGCTTGGCGTGAAGCTGCTGGAACGCATCCGCACCGAGCTGGTCGAGCTGGTGAAGGTCGAGCAGATGCCGCGGCTGGAAAACCGGCAGATGATCATGGTGCTGGCGCCCAAATAGGGAGGTTGAGGGGCTGAACCCCTCAAGCACCTCGGGCAGGGCAGCAGCTTTCCTGCTGGTCAGTTTCCTCGTCTGAAAGTTTGAGAGGGCAGCGCCCTCTCACCCCCCCTTCTTCATTGACTTCCCCTGACATGCGTCTTAGACGACGCCGGTCAGGAAATCCTGACATGGGTCCCGCGATCTGTGGGATCTCCGCCGCTCCGCGAGTTTCGCGCAGCGGCGCGTTTTTCGTTGGCCCCGCGCGCAAGCGCGGATTTTGAATTGGGATGGATTGGTGTTCGAGACGTTGGGCAACAGGTTGCAGGGAGTGTTCGACCGCCTGCGCGGCCGTGGCGCCCTGTCCGAAGCCGACGTCAATGACGCACTGCGCGAAGTCCGCGTGGCCCTGCTGGAAGCTGATGTCGCCCTCTCGGTCGTGAAGGATATCACGGCCCGCGTGCGCGAACGGGCTGTGGGCCAGGAGGTGATCCGCTCGATCCAGCCCGGCCAGCAGGTCGTGAAGATCGTCAATGACGCGCTGGTTGAAGCGCTGGGCGGCAATGATCCCGGGCCGCGCGGCATCAGCCTGGAAGCCGCCGCCCCCGTCGCCATCCTGATGGTCGGCCTGCAAGGCTCGGGCAAGACGACGACCTCGGGCAAGATCGCGCTGCGCCTGAAGGGGCGGGAGCGCAAGAAAGTGCTGCTGGCCAGCCTCGACGTGCACCGCCCCGCCGCCCAGCTCCAGCTGGCGCAGCTGGCCGAGCGGGCGGAAGTCACCAGCCTGCCGATCATCGCCGGTCAGACGCCCTTGCAGATCGCCGAGCGCGCCATGGATCTGGGCCGGCGCGAACTTTATGATGTCGTGATCCTCGATACCGCCGGCCGCCTCTCGATCGACGATGCGCTGATGGATGAGGTGGCCGCCGTGAAGGCCGCCGTCACGCCGCATGAGACGCTGCTCGTCGTAGATGCGATGACCGGCCAGGATGCCGTCAATACCGCGCGCATCTTCAATGAACGGCTGGGGATCTCCGGCATCGTGATGACGCGCGTGGATGGCGATGCGCGCGGTGGCGCGGCCCTCTCCATGCGGGCCGTCACCGGTGCGCCCATCAAGCTGCTGGGTGCGGGCGAAAAGCTCGACGCGCTCGAGGATTTCCACCCCGACCGCATCGCCAACCGCATCCTGGGCATGGGCGACATCGTCTCCCTCGTCGAGCGGGCGGTGGAGAATATTGACCAGGCCGAGGCGGAGAAGCTCGCGGCCAGGATGCAGAAGGGGCAGTTCAGCCTCGAAGACTATGCCAGCCAGTTGAAGCAGATCGGCAAGATGGGCGGGATGAGCGGCCTGATGGGCATGCTGCCGGGCATCGCCAAGGTGAAGGCGCAGCTTCAGGACGCCAATCTGGACACCGGCATGCTGCGCAGGCAGGCCGCCATCATCGGCAGCATGACGGTGGGTGAGCGCCGCAAGCCCGAGATCATCAAGGCGTCGCGCAAGCGGCGCATCGCGGCCGGTTCGGGCGCCTCCGTGCAGGAGGTGAACCGCCTGCTCAAACAATTCGAGGACATGCGCGACATGATGAAGCGCATGAACAAGATGGGCCAGAAAGGGATGATGCGCGGCGGGCTCGCCGCGCTCATGCCTCAGGGCCGCCGACCTTTTTAGCAGTCAGACTTTACCGAAGGAGAAGACCCCATGGGCCTGAAGATTCGCCTTGCCCGCGCCGGCGCCAAGAAGCGCCCCTATTATCACATCGTGGTGGCCGATAGCCGCTCGCCGCGCGATGGTCGCTTCATCGAGAAGCTGGGCAGCTACAACCCCATGCTGCCGGCCGAGCATGCCGACCGCCTGCGCCTGCAGGAGGAGCGCATCAAGGAATGGCTCGCCCAGGGCGCCCTGGCGACCGACCGCGTGGCGAAGTTCCTGGGCCGCGCCGGCCTGATGGAGATGCCCGCCATCCCGACGCAGCCGATCCAGTCGGCGCCGAAGAAGAAGGCGCAGGAACGCGCCGCAGCGAACGCCGCGCGCTGAGTCCAACATGGCAACGGCGATGATCCTGCTGGGCGAAATCGGGAGGCCGCACGGTGTGCGGGGCCTGGTGCGCGTCCGCAGCTTCACCGCCGAGCCGGAGGACCTGACCGCCTACGGCCCGCTGACGGATGAGGCGGGCTCTCGCCGCTTCGTGCTGGAGTTGCTCTCGGCTGATCTCGCGCGCATCGAGGGTGTGACGGACCGCGACCAGGCGGCCAGGCTGACCGGGACACGCCTCTATGTGCCCCGCGACGCTCTGCCGCCGCCCGAGGACCCGGAGGAATACTACCTCTCCGACCTCGAGGGCATGGCGGCCGTGACACCGGAAGGCCAGGCGCTCGGCCGCGTTCGCGCGGTCGAGGATCACGGGGCGGGGGCCTTCCTGGTGCTGGAGGGTCCGCCCGAGCGGTTGCTGCCCTTCACCCATGCGGTGGTGCCCGAGGTGAACGTCCAGGCGCGCCGCATCACCGTGGTGCTGCCCGCGGAAGTCGTCGTCGAACCGCAGCCGGGTGACTCCGAAGCGGGTGCGGCATGACCTGGCACGCCAGCATCCTCACCCTGTTCCCGGAGATGTTCCCCGGGCCGCTGGATGTGTCCCTTGCGGGGCGCGCCCTGCGGGATGGCAAGTGGCGCTGCGAGGCGATGGATATCCGCGGCTTTGCCACGGATCGCCACCGCACTGTGGATGACACGCCTTTTGGCGGTGGTGCCGGCATGGTGATGCGGCCTGATGTGGCGGATGCGGCGATCGCCGCCGCCAAGCCGGACGGCGATCTCCGCCCGCTGGTCTATCTGACGCCACGCGGCCGCCTGCTGGACCAGGCCATGGTGCGTGATTTCGCGGCAGGCCCCGGCCTCGTGCTGCTCTGTGGGCGGTATGAGGGCGTGGATCAGCGCGTGATCGAGGCGCGCGGCATGCGTGAGGTCAGCCTGGGCGACTACGTGCTCTCGGGCGGCGAAGTTGCGGCCCTGGCGCTGCTGGATGCCTGTGTCCGGTTGCTGCCCGGCGTGATGGGGGCGGCCGAAAGCGCTGTCGAGGAAAGCCATAGCGCGGGGCTTCTCGAATATCCGCATTACACGCGGCCCGCCGAATGGCAGGGCCGCGCCGTGCCGCCCGTGCTGCTCTCCGGCCATCATGCCGAAGTTGCGCGCTGGCGGCGCCACCAATCCGAGGCCGTGACGCGTGAGCGGCGGCCTGATCTTTGGACTCGCATGCAGGTTGAAGCCCCCATTGCTGACCGTGGGGCCTCAGCCTAAACCAAATCTTCGAAAGGACTTGACCATGAACCTCTTGCAGCAATTCGATGCCGACCAGAAGGCCCGCCTGATCGCGACGCGCCCCATCCCGGAATTCGCCGCTGGCGACACCGTGCGCGTGATGGTGAAGGTCGTGGAAGGCGAGCGCACGCGCGTTCAGGCCTATGAGGGTGTGGTGATCGCGCGCTCCAACCGCGGCCTGCACAGCAATTTCACCGTGCGCAAGCTCTCCTACGGTGAGGGCGTGGAGCGCGTCTTCCCGCTGCACTCCCCGGCGATTGCGGAGATCACCGTCGTGCGTCGCGGCAAGGTGCGCCGTGCGAAGCTCTATTACCTGCGTGGCCGCACCGGCAAGTCGGCGCGCATCGCGGAGAAGCTCGGCCTGCGTACGCCCGCCGGTGCCAAGGAAGCGGCCGCGGTCAAGGATACGGCCGAGGGCTGATGCCCCGGTGCGGAGGGCCGTCGCGGCCCTCCGCTGGACTGCCGATTTGTAGAGGGAGATGCCGCCAATGAGCGACGGAAAGCCGCGCACGCTGTTCGACAAGATCTGGGCCGCCCATGTGGTCGAGACGCTGCCGGATGGAACCGTGCTTCTCTACATCGACCTCCACCTCACGCATGAGGTGACCACGCCGCAGGCCTTCGAGGGCCTGCGCCTGGCTGGCCGCAAGATCCGCCGCCCCGATCTCACGCTCGGCGTGATTGACCACAACATCGCGACCGACGCCTCGCGCTACACCGGCATCGTGGATGACGAGAGCCGCCTGCAGGTCGAGACACTGGAGCGCAACGCGGTGGAGTTCGGCATGCCGCTGATCCCGCTGCTCGATGAGCGGCAGGGCATCGTGCATGTGATCGGGCCTGAGCTGGGGCGCTCGCTGCCGGGCATGACCATCGTCTGCGGTGACAGCCACACCTCCACGCATGGCGCCATGGGTGCGCTGGCCTTCGGCATCGGCACGAGCGAGGTGGAGCACGTGCTCGCCACGCAGACGCTGCTGCAGCGGCCGGCCAAGAACATGCAGGTGCTGGTCGAGGGCAATCTGGCGGTCGGCTGTTCGGGCAAGGATGTGACGCTTGCCATCATCGGCAAGATCGGCACGGCGGGCGGCACGGGCCATGTGATCGAGTATTGTGGCGACACCATTCGCGCCCTGGACATGGCGGGCCGCATGACGGTCTCCAACATGGCGATCGAGGGTGGCGCCCGCGCCGGCCTGATCGCGCCCGATGAGACGACCTTCGAGTATATTCGCGGCCGACCCATGGCCCCGAAGGGCGAGGCGCTGGAGCGCGCCATCGCCTATTGGCGCACGCTGCCGACGGACCCCGGTGCGCATTACGACAAGATCGTGAAGTTGAACGCGCATGAGATCGCGCCGCAGGTGACCTGGGGCACGAGCCCTGAGGATGTGCTGCCGATCACAGGCGTGGTGCCGAACCCGGAAGATGCCGCGGATGAGGCGCGCCGCGCCCAGCTGCGCCGCATGGTGGAGTATATGGGCCTGACGCCCGGTCAGCGCCTGACGGACCTCAAGATTGACGTCGCCTTCATCGGCAGCTGCACAAATAGCCGCATCGAGGATATCCGCGCCGCCGCCGCCATCGCCAAGGGCCGCCGCGTGGCCGATGGGGTGCGCGCCATGGTCGTGCCGGGCTCGGGCCTCGTGAAGGCTCAGGCCGAGCGGGAAGGGCTGGACCGCGTGCTGCTCGAAGCGGGCTTCGAATGGCGTGAGGCTGGCTGCTCGATGTGCCTGGGCATGAACCCGGACAAGCTCACGCCCGGCCAGCGCAGCGCCAGCACGAGCAACCGTAACTTCGAGGGCCGCCAGGGCCCGGGCGGGCGCACGCATCTGCTCTCACCCGCCATGGCGGCGGCGGCGGCGATTGCCGGGCATCTGGCCGATGTGCGCGACTACCAGCCGAAAGGGAGCCTCTGACATGGAAGCCTTCACCACGCTGACGGGCATCGCCGCACCCTTGCCCAAGGCCAATGTGGATACCGACCAGATCATCCCCGCGCGCTTCCTGAAATCCATCGCGCGCACGGGCTTTGGCAAGAACCTTTTCGCCAATTTCCGCTACCGGGAAGATGGCTCGGAGAATCCGGATTTCGTGCTCAACCAGGAGCCGTATCGCAAGGCCGAAGTGCTGATCGCCTTTGAGAATTTCGGCTGCGGTTCCTCGCGTGAGCATGCGCCGTGGGCGCTCTTGGATTTCGGCATTCGCTGCGTGATCGCGCCCGATTTCGCGGACATCTTCCACAATAACAGCTTCAAGAACGGCCTGCTGCCGATCCGCCTGCCGCGCGAGATCTGCGAGACGCTGATGGAGGATGCGAAGCTTGGCGGCAATGCGCGCATCACGGTGGATCTGGAGCGCAACGTGGTCGTGCGGCCGAATGGCGAGGAAATCCCCTTCGCGATCGACCCGTTCCGCCGCCACTGCCTGTTGAACGGCCTCGATGATATCGGCCAGACCATGCAGCACACCACCTCGATCGACAGCTACGAAGAGAAGCAGCGCGCCGCCCAGCCCTGGCTGCATGCTGGCTGATCTGCCGCGCCCGGCAGCCGCCACACCAACCCTCCCGACCGGCAGGACATTTGAATGATCGCGAACAAGAAACTCCTCGTCCTGCCGGGTGACGGCATCGGTCCCGAAGTGATGCACGAAGTGCGTCGCGTCATTGACTGGATGGAGCAGCGCCGCATGGTGCGCTTCGAGATTGGCGAAGGGCTGGTCGGTGGTGCTGCGATTGATGCGGAGGGCGTGCCCTGCCCGGACCGCACCGTGAATGCGGCGCGTGATGCTGATGCCGTGCTGTTCGGCAGTGTGGGTGGCCCGAAATGGGACAGCCTGCCCTTCGATCAGCGCCCTGAGCTTGGCATCCTGCGCCTCCGCAAGGAGCTGGGGCTGTTTGCCAATCTGCGCCCCGCCATCGTGCTGGACCCCTTGGTGGATGCCTCCTCGCTCAAGCCCGATGTGGTGCGCGGGCTGGACATCATGATCGTGCGCGAAAGCACGGGCGGCATCTACTTCGGCGAGCCGCGCGGCATCCATACCGATGCCAATGGCAAGCGCGTCGGCATTGATACCGAGGTTTATTCGGAAGATGAGATCGCACGCGTCGCACGCGTCGCCTTTGATCTCGCGCGCAAGCGCCGCAACAAGGTGACCAGTTGCGAGAAGGCCAATGTGATGCAGTCCGGCCGCCTCTGGCGCGCCGTCGTGGGCGAGATCCACAAGGCGGAATTCGCGGATGTGGAGCTGGAGCACATGTACGCGGACAACGCTGCCATGCAGCTCTGCTCGCGGCCTAAGCAGTTCGATGTGATCCTCGCCTCCAACCTGTTTGGCGATGTGCTGAGTGACCTGGCGGCTGCACTGACGGGCTCCCTGGGCATGCTGCCTTCGGCGACGCTGGGCGCTGTCGGCGCCGATGGGCGCCGCCATGCGTTGTATGAGCCGATTCATGGTTCGGCGCCGGATATCGCGGGCAAGGGAATCGCCAACCCTTCGGCGCAGATCCTTTCCTTCGCGATGCTGCTGCGGCTTTCCTTCGGCATGGAGGAGCAGGCGCGGCTGGTCGAGCAGGCCGTGGAGGGCGTGCTGGCGGGTGGCTTGCGCACGGCCGACATCATGCAGCCTGGCATGGCCCGGATCAGCTGCTCCGTGATGGGCGAGAGCGTGGTGCGGGAGCTGAACAAGCTGGCCGCGTAAGGCGCGCGTGGGGCGCGTTGTGCCCCACGCGCGGAGCGCGTTCGGCCCCATGCGCATAGCGCATCGCACCACGTCACAAAGCTGACGCCCGGGGGGTTGCGCGGTCCAGCCGCGAAGGGTATCTCCCGGCCCACGGCAAGCACCCGTAGCTCAATGGATAGAGCACCAGACTACGAATCTGGGGGTTGGAGGTTCGAGTCCTTCCGGGTGCGCCAATCGCCCCTTAACGCGTTGATTTTACTAGGGGTTGGAAATCCTGCGGCGAGGGGTTGGAAGCTGGATGCGCTTCATGCCCGCGCTGGCCAACCGCTTTTGTTCCGCCGCGCGCGTGTAAACCTCGATCTCAGAGAGCGTCTTGTGCCCGGTCACCGCACCGATCTGGTGCGTCGTGGCGCCGGCCTCGGCCAGCCGCCGAGCGCAGGCTTTGCGCAGGCCGTGAGGCGAGCGGCCAGCCGGAATTCCGGCCGCGTCGCACCATGCCCGGAAGCGCATGTAAAACCCGTTCGCGGTGAAGCCGACGCCCTGCGCAGTTTGCAGGAACAGCATCTGCCCGGCCGGCACATGCGCCAGCTCGGCCGCCAGCGCAGGGTGAATAGGGACCTCGATCTCGGCCCGCGTCTTGACCTGTCGAACGGCGATGAAGGCCCCATGGATGTGCTGGCGGCCCATCCGCACTACATCGCTCCGCCGCTGCGCAGTGTAGAGCAGCAGCGCCAGCGCCAGGCGTTCGCGCGTCCCAGATGGCCAGCGCTTTTCGTAGAGCGCGATCTCATCCTCAGACCAGCTTGTGTAGCCTTTCGTCTCGCGGCGCAGGCGCTTCACGCCGGCCGTAGGATCGGCCGCGATTAAGCCAGCCTCAATCGCCACGCCACAGAGGGAGCGCAGCACGCGCAAGCGGTGATTCGCCGCGGCGCGGTGCTCGCCCTTCTCGGCCATGAGAACCCGCACGCCGGCCGCGTCCAGCATGCGGATCGGCTTGTCGCCATGCTTCGCCCGGAGCTGCTCCACGATGCGGCGGTAATTCGCCTGGGATGATTCCCGAAGGCCGGTGAAGCTGCCGTGACTGTAGTAGGCAACGGCGAGGGCATCCAGCGTGCCAGGTGGCGGCCCCTTGACCTTGGGTGCTGCCTGGGGGGCTTGGGCGATGCCGGCGGCATAGGCGGCCATGAATTCGGGCGAGCCGGGCTCGCCGGGCAGGGACAGCTTTTTGCAGCCGGGGATGCGGAGGTAATGGCGCAGATGGCCATGCCGGTCCCGGAACCGGCTAACATGCTTGAGGCTGACGCGGGTGGGGCTCATTGATGCCAGGGGTTGTGTTCAGGGGATGCTGCAACGCGACCGGCCCGCGCGTCCAGCCAGGCGTCCAGATCCTCGCGCAGCCAGCCGCGCACGGCGGGGCTGAGGTTGATGGCCTTCAGCTCGGGCGCGATGACGGCGAGGAATTGGGACTTGCTCACGTCCAGATAGGCTGCGGCCTTCTCGGCGCGGAGAAAGCGCGGCCAGCCTGGAAGGGTGCCGCCGTCAGGCATTTGCCACCTCCAGCAGCACGGCGGCGTGGCAGTGGTCCGGCTCGCCGGGTTTGGGCAGCGGACACCAGCAGGCGAGGTTGTGGCCGCGTAGATCATCGCGGATCACGGTGGCGGTCGCGGGATATTCTCCGATCCATGCGCGGAACTTGGCCACGGCCTCGGCGCGGGTGTCGGGACCGATGCGATAGGGATTGCCCCATTTCGATGGCCGCCCCACGGAGCGCGCTGGCAGGCCGTTGATGGACCGAGACAGCAGTTGCAGATCGAAGCCCTTTGCGCGGCTGAGGCGCAGGCGGATGGGGGTAGTCATGTGCCCGCCTCTTGAATTGCGCCACATGCTTGCGAATAAATGACTCTGCGCCGAGCGGCAGGCGCTCTCGGCCGCAAGAAGGAACATGCGCCTATGTATGATGTTGTTGTTGATGGTCCGAACATGATCATCCATGACCGGAAAAAATGGCTGCGCGTGGTTGGTTGTGAGCCATCTCTGATGACCATTGTTGTATCGCGCACGGAAGCCTGGGATGCGGCCAACGCCTTCCTGACCGCCCACGGTGCTGTGAAGCCCGAGAACCTCAGCAGCGAATGGGCGCGAGCGGCGGCAACCGTTGCGGGGCCTCCGTCGATGGAAGCGCGATACTTAGTCGCTGCGCTTCGGGATGCGGGTGTCGATCTGACGGTAGAGGACTGACCGGCCAGCTTCGTCACGCTGCCCTCCTCTCGCTCTCGATCCGCGCGGCCAGCTCGCGGCGCCAGGTGGACAGGATTCGCCCGCCCTTGCCGGTGGTGATGTTCGGCAGGTTTTGCAGGAGGCCGGTGGCAGCAAGTCGGATCGCCTCCTCCCGCGTAGCGGCGCGGAAGGCGTCGATCGGCGTGCTGGTACCGTGCGCGGTCCCGTCCGGCATGTGCCAGCAGCGCCAGAAATAGCCGGCCCACCACCGGCCAGCCGCATCCTGCGACACGTCAATGCCCAGGCGGCTGTTGTGGCAGCCGGATGCGCCCAGCTCGATGGCGACCTCCATGCGGTCTCCGCAATCGAAGCGCGCCTGATCCGTGAGGCACTCGCGAAGGATGTGCCCCTGCCACCACATGCGGCCGAGGCCGAACAGGTCGAGCGGTTCTATGTGGGTGGCAGTTTCAGGCATCGGCCATGCGCTCCCTGGCTGCGTGGATGGCGCGGGCGGTTTCGCCGCGGTCGAGGGTGCCGTTCCAGCCGGGTGCGGGCGCGGCGTCGGCCCAGTCGGCGAGGCGGCGGAGGCGGGCCACATCCTCGGCCGTGACGGGGCTGCCGGATTGGGCGGCATGCATCATGCGGTCGAGGAAGGCCTCGGCCTCGGTGGGGCTGGGGTGGGTGAGCGTCATGCCGGGACCTCATTGTGCTCGCGGCCATCGAGGAGGCGGCCGGCGGCCTTCTTGCCGACGCGAACAGCTGCGATCGGGATAGCGAAGCCACCATTGACAGCCCCCGCGGCCTCGCCAGTGGCGCGCCAAGCGAAATCCCCCCACTGCTTGAAGAAGAACGGCACGCTGGCTGCCGCGCATTGGTCCCGCAGGCTGCGGGCCCAGTGGGGGTGCATAGGCCGCGCACCGCGGCCGCTCTCGCCGCCGGCGATGATCCAGTGCAGGCCGTTGGGGTGCCAGTAGGTGCTGCCGGGCGGGCTCTCCTTCCACCAAGCGGAAAGGTCCACAGGCCCCAGCAGCGGCTCGCAGCTCAGGAAGCGCTTCGCGGCGGGCACGGCCAGCAGCTGCGGGATGCGCCGATCGGCCTCGGCCTGGTTCTCGACGGTGGTGCCGAGCCAGACGTGAGGCATCGGCCATTCTGCGTGCCACTCTGCGGGCGGTAGCATGGATGCGATGTTCTGCGGCCGCTTCGTCAGCAAAAGCCAGTCGAGGTTCCGTGTCTCCCAGATCAGCGACCACAGATGGCGGCGCCATTCCTCTGGCACCTGATTGTCGAACACATCGGCCATGCTGGCGCAGAAGACGCGGGCGCGCCGGCCCTCACGCGCGACCTTGCGGTTCCAGGCCAGCGGCTGGCGCCAATAGGCCTCGCTGGTGCGGCGGCGTGGTGCGCCTGGCTGCCAGGAGCCGAAGGTCTGCGGGCTGCGCCGGGACAGCGCCTCGGCATAGCAGTGGTCACATCCTGGTGAGACGCGGGTGCAGCCCGTCCAGGGATTGAAGGTGTGATCGGTCCACTCGATGGCGCTGTTCTGGCCCATGTCTCGCCTCGCATCGTGATCAGAAGGGCGGGCCGCGCGTGTTGGCGGCCCGCGAGTGGCGTCAGGTTGCCTCGGGGGCGCCCATCAGAACGGGCAGGCTGGTTTCCTTGCGCACCTGATCCATCGCGTGGTCGAACGCGTCGGTGAAGATCAGGTCCGGGCGATAGCGGGCCAGCGTCCAGATGATGCGGGCCTCATTCTTCCGGTACCGGACGCGGATGGGCAGCTTGTAGGCCGCGCCACCATCAAAGACGGGCGTCTGCACCACGAAGAGCGTGGGCACCTTCACCTTCTGGCCCTTGCCATCCTGGTGCTCGGTGCGGAAGATCATCTCCGTCTCGCCCGTGGCCAGGTTCTGGGCGTTGGTCACGTCGCTGGTCTCGAAGATGCGCAGGCCGCGCGCGGTTTCCAGCATCGTCGTCGGGCCCGCGATTGTGCCGCCGATCATCCCCACCAGGTCCAGCGCCAGGGCGCCGGCGTCGCTCCGGCCATCGCTGGGCGGGGCCATGATGTCCATGATGTGCTCCTCCAGGAAGGTGGCGAATTCGGCCTGGGTCAGCGCCTTGCCGTCCACCAGCTTCCAGGCCTTCCAGGTCTCGCTCAGTGGAAAGGCATAGTGCGTGCGATGGCGGCCGAAGCGCGGCGCGCCCTCGGCCGTCTGGCGGTGGTAATCCAGCACGGAGGTCAGGCTCGGCGCCGTCTCATCGCGCTTCGCGAAGATGGCGCTGTCCGCATCGGCGAAGCGCTTCGTGTGGTGGATGAAGCTCGGCAGGTCCGTCATCGTGGCGGTGCCTTTGCGGTGCTTCGGCGCGTCGCGCTTCTCATCCTGCTCGGCGCGGATGAACTTCATCGGGTCGTGCAGCTCCAGCCCCTTCGGGGCCAAGATGAGCGGCACGGCGGTGCCGTCATGCGCAATGGCAAGCTGCTGGCTGCCGCCGAGTTGCTTCATCAGGTCAATCACGGCGGGCACGGCGCCGGTCTCGGTTTCAACAGGTGCGGGCATTCTGGTCACTCCTTGAGGTTACGCAAGGCCGGTGGCTGCGCGGGGGATGCTGACATCGCGGAATTCGAGGCTGGGCTGCTTCGGGTCGCTTCGCGTCAGGTTGTTGTCGGGGGTGGTGAAGAAGATGGACTTGCCCCGCGGGAGCTTCGGCGCCTTCGTCTTGAAGTCGCCGCGCACCTCAACCACGCCATCCTCGATCGCGTATTCGAGGGTGATGGTGATGCTGCCCTTGGCCTTGCGGTTCATGCTGGCCACGTTGTTCAGCTCGCCGATCAGGTCGCGCTGGGCGTCGCTGATGTCGCCGTGCAGCCGGCCATCCTCCATCGAGGAAATGAGCTGCGCGAAGTTGCGCGCGGCGGTGGGATCGTCAGGCATTGGTTGGGTTCTCCGGGGTGGGTGTTGGTGGGTGGCGTGCCGAGCGCCGCTATCGGGCGCGGCGCGTCTCCATGGCTTCCTGGCAGGGGCGGCAGCGGCGCGCGCTCGGCATTTCCTGGCGGCGGCGGGCGGGGATGGGCTCGCCGCAGATCTCGCAGTCGGGCGTGCCCGGCTGCCGCAGGCGGCGGGTGACGGCGGCGAGGCTCTCCTGGTGGTGGGCCTCGGTGAGCGCGGTGGCGCGGTCCATGTCGTCGGGCATCAAGCCTCTCCGGTGGTGGTGGGCGCTGCATGCTGGCCGAACGCACCAAGGCGATGGATGAGCCCGGGGTGGCGCTCGCTATCGGCGAAGGCGACCAAGGCCAGGCGGATCAATTCCTCCGCCTCGGCCAATCGGGCGGTGTTCCGGGCGGCGATGGCGCGCTCCAGCTCCAGGGTGGAGCGGATGGCGCGGAGTTCCAGGGGCTCGCTCATGCCGCCTTGCCCATCTTCGCGCGGTGGCGGTCCACAAGCTCCTGCGCCTCCTCCGCCGTGCAGCCGAAATAGTCCACGATATCGCGCGCGCCGCGGGATGTGCCGGTGCGCAGCCGCTCCAGCGCCTCGGCCTTGTCTTCTGTGCTCATGGGCGTGGGTGTGCCGGGAATGGCGGGCCCCACCTCCGGCGGTTGGCGGCGGCTCAGGTCGAGCTTCTTGGCATGGGCGGCCACGGCCCCGATCGTCGGCACCGCCGGTCCGGGCAGCGCGTTCACATCGGCCAGGATATCATCCAGTGGGCGCTTGCTGGGGTAGTCACGCCGCAGCAGTGCCACGCGCTCCCGCGTCCATGTGCCGGGCTTGCCGCCGTTGCTTGCCAGCCCACCGATACTGCGGGTGCGTACCGGGGCGGCCTCAGCAAATTCATCTGGAATGGGCGCGCCGCGCCGATGCAGATTCAACCGCTGAGCTTTCATCTTGACCGCATCGGCGGTGGCGATTTCAAGGCCGGGCAGCGCCATCAAGGCTTCGCGCATCGCCTCCAGCGACATGATCGTTGGGTAGATGCGGGCAAGTAGGGTGAGGCGCTCCTCCGTCCAGGGGCTGTCGCTGCGCTGGACAGGGGTGGCTGTGATGGGCTGAGGCTCTTGCGCGGCCAGCGATTCCGCGACGGCCTCGGCGAGCCCTTCCTGCGCAGTCTCGGTAGCCGTGGGTGTCGCGGGCGCGGGCTCGTTGTTCGAGGGCGGCTCAGCCTCGATGTCGTGGAGATCGGCGGCGTAAGCCATCATCTCCTCGCGCGTGTCGGCCCAGCTGATCTGCGTGTCGCCGTCCTCGCTGATGAATTCGCGGATCGCCCAGCGGGTGGTGGGCCAGGCGTTGCTGGCGATCTCGAACGGCTCCAGGACGGGCACGCTGTAGGCGGCATCCTCGGCGGTCTCGAAGTGCCCGGCGTCGGGGTCCTGCGCGAGCCAGAAGACGATGAGGTTGCCTTCCTCCGCCTCCTCCTCGGCGTCGTCCTGCGTGACCTCCAGCCCCTCCAGCCGCGCGGCGAAGCCCTCGGTCAGATCGGCCTCGCGCAGCAGATCGGCCCGCGTGCTCTGAATGTTGAAGGGGGTCGCGTGGACCAGGCGCGCGGCGCCTTCACGCAGGCCGCGCGCGTAGCCGCGCAGCTCGGCGGGCGGAAGGGTGTGGATGGGGTGCTGCGTCACGGGATCATCTCCAGCAGGATGAAGGGGGTGGCCAGCGTGGCCAGGAACAGAGCCGTCTGCGCGGCCAGCGAGAGGGCGCGCATCAGCTGTCTGGGCGACGACCTGGCGGAACTGGCTGTGGCGTCTGCGCCGAGATGGATGGTCACGCGCGGGCGCCAGGGCTTCATGCGCGCTGGCCCGGGCAGAGCTGTTCCGCGCGCTCGTTCGCCTCGGCCGCCGTGATCAAAGCGTCCAGCAGGGGCGCCCAGCCCCAGCGCTCCCGCGCGGTGGGCATTGCGGCGCGCCACATGCGCAGTGCGCAGGCCGGCACGGGGCAGGCGCGCAAGAGGGCGCGGGCCAGGGCAATGGGCTGGCCGCCGAGGAAGGGTGTGGCGGCATAGCTGGGCGAGAGGTCCCGCAGGCCGGCCGCCGTGCTGCGCAGGCGGCGATGCTCACTCAGCAGAGGCGAGGCGACGGCCGCCTCCTCCAGCCAATCGGCAAGGAGGATCAGCATGTCGCTGGTCAGGCCCGGCTGGCGGAGAACGCCGCGGACCATCTCATCAATAGCGGAGAGCGCGAGCAGGGCGGAGGGGCATGTGCTGTCCGCGAAGGGGGAGATGTCGGCCATCACGCGGCTCTCCGCAGGGCGGGCTGTGCCTCGCAGCTTTCGACCTGCCAGCCGGGTCCGCCGCCGCTCATCTCGACGGCTTCGAGGCGGGCCAGGCGGATCGCCTCGGCGCGGTTGGGTGCGCTCAGGCGCTGGACGTGGGTGCCGTCTCGCCCATGGCGCAGGGTGACGCGGTATTCTTGCATGGGGTGCCTCCATCGCGCCGGGATGGCGGCGATGGAAGTAAAATGTCCCAGTTAAATCCTGTTGGCAAGGACATTTTTATCCTATTCATGCACCCCTTCCCAAATCCATACGTGAGGTCGCATCATGTTCCGGGTTGGATGTGGGAGGCTGGTGGTGCGCTGGATCGGGATTGTGACACTGCTCTTGGGGGTTGCAGCATGCGGCCCACCGCAGCCGCTCCGTACCTATGTGCCAGCGACAATTCCGGAGCCGACTTGGCAGGCATCCTGCCAAGCGGACCGGTTTTCAGATCAAAACCGGTGCGAAGTGAGGCGTCGAATTTCATCACAGACGCTTGGTGTTGCGGAGGGCAGTCTCTGGACGACGGATGCTGGACGTAGCTGGACAATCACCGTGTCGCCGCCGCCCGTTACGTATCGTCTTCGCGTTGGGCAGAACGCCGTTATTGAGGGGCTTTGTCGCGGCCCCGCTGGCTCGTGTACCGTTGTGAATAGCCAGCAGCTCACCACCCAGATGAGAGCAGGGACGACCCTCGCCATTCAAGTTACGACGGTTCGTGGCGGCCAGATCGACCGTGACATTCCGCTGGCGGGCTTAAGCGATGCCCTTGCCGAGGCCCAGCGCCGATCACCGCCCCCGCCTAATGCTGCGAGGCAGCCTCGGTAGCCGCAAATCCCTGCGATTCGAGACGCGCGGCCTGCGCGAGGTGATCGGGCCGCTTCAGGCGGCTTGCGGCTGGCGGTAGGGCAGGCAGCCGGGAGTGCAGGTGGGCTGAAACGGCCGAGCTGGTGCCGGTCCAATAGGAGCTTTAGGCGTGTTGGGCCGAAAGCTTCCGAGCGCGGTCGGCGAAGCGCATAACATCGGGCGCGCGGCGCTTCTCCTGCATGATGCGGCGATAGATCGCAATGAACCCATAGGGGACTGCAAACGGCCCGAAGTCCGCGTCAGTGATGGCCATAAGCGGCATATCCAATCCGGGCGCGTTGTTCTCGATGCCCATGAGGCTTGCGCCCAGAACGCCCATTTCCATTTCCGGATCAATAATGAATACGTCCAGAGGGGTGACGCCTGCCGGCAACCCCTTGGCCACGAACACCTTCAGCAGCCGCTCGTAGATCCAGCCAGGCCCCTTGAGCCGCAGAAGCGGGGTTGAGACCACATAGCGCCAGCGTTGCGTATCACGAGAGAACACCCACGCCGCAGCGTACACTTCCAGGCCGACATCATCCAGCATTTGCAGGATCATGCGGCCGGCGGCTTCGCGGTCAGGCTCTAGCGCTTTTGGGACAGCAGCCATGTCAGCAGCCCTCCTTGGTCAGTGGCGGCCAGCATATCCTGGCCCGATTTGGACGGGAAACCCTTACCATTGGGGTAGCGGTGCATGACAGAGAAATCCTTGGCCACCAGCCATGCCTTGCCGAGCTTGGTCTGGGCCAGCACTTCATTGAGGAGCTTCTCCTGAAGGTCGGCAGCCTGCGCGAGTACATCAAGCTGATGCGTGTAAAGTTCAGGGGCTTCCTTGTTGGAGGGCCAGCGGTTCATTCCGCGCCGCCGCATGATCGCAGCCTTCAACCCCAGCTCAAGCGCCAAGCCCGCATGTTGATACGCCTGTTGCCACATCTGCTGCTGCGCCAGAACCTTGGCGGCACGAAGCTCGGTTCTTGACTGGCTCTCCCAATCGTCGGGCCCGCAAGCCTCAGGTGTCACGGTCTATGCCTCTCGCGGCCCTGGCGCCTCGGTCCTACGATCCGCCGCCACCATCTGCCGCGCCAGCTCCAGCAGCAGTGTCTGCTTATCGGCGTCCAGCTTGTCCCACAGAGCCAGCATCTCCGCGCGGCCCTTAAAGCCGAGAGTGCGGAAGCCTGGGGATTGCACCTGGCCGTCTTGCAGTAGGGCGAAGCGGAGCTTCATCGCCACTGCCATTTTCCGATGACGCGCGCGATGATCGTGTGCTCATCCAGGTCAACCTCGTAGGGCGTGTATCCCGGGTTGATGCTGATCAGCCGGATGCGTCGCGGCACCAAGCCGGGCACCAGCTCCACGCGCTTGAGCACTAGGCCCATCCCATCCCAGATGACGAATTCGCCTGGCGGGCTGGGCTTGCGGCGGGAGAGGTCCACCAGCACCCGCTCGCCTGGGTGATAGTCGGGCTCCATGCTGTTGCCCTCCACGCGGATTAGGGCAAGGCGGCGGCCCGGCGTGGTGTGCGCCCGTACCAGATCTTCGGGCATGCTCCATTCGGCGAGGATGGGCGTCTCGCCCTCGCCGTTCAGCACAGGCGGCTCGGCGCCATACCCAGCGCTGGCGCCGACGTCATACTCGCGGATGATGAGGCCCGGCTTCTCCCTGCCGTCAGACGGGCGGCCCGTCAAAGCCGCCTCCGGCTTCAGTAGGTCGTTGACGTCCAACCCCATGGCGTCGGCCAGCTTGGTGAGCGTGACGCCGCGGTTGCTTTGCATCTTTCCGCGCATGATTTGATTAACGAATTTCTCATGCAGACCTGCGCGGAGGGAGAGGCTTCGCTCCGACTCCCCCGTGCGGTCAAGGAATGAGCGGATCGCGGCCTGTATGGGCGTGAGTGCCATGGGGATAAATTTACCCCCTGCGGCCCCTAAATGCGCGGGGTATGTTTGTCCTTGCGTCCGGGATGAAAATATCCCATTTTCTACCATATGAGCACCCGAGACACCCTCCTTGCCCAGATCGACGCCTACTTGGTGCGGACCAAGATGAGCGCTCGATCCTTCTCGCTGCTGGTGGGCCGCGATCATAAATGGCTCTCCAGGCTGCGGCGCGGGTTGGTTACCCTCCAATCCATCGAGCGTGCCGAGGCGGTGCTGCGCGGCGAAATCACCCAGCCATTGCCACCCAAGCGCAGCCTCCAGCGCGCCACCCAGCCGAGCGAGGCCGCGTGATGGATGAGCGAGCCCTCCTGCGTGAACTTATCGAAGAGACGCGGCGGATGCGGCTGATGCTGGCCCGCGCGATGGCCATGCAAATGAGCCTGTCGCGCCCCATGACGCGCGAGCAGGCCGAGGCGATCGAGGCCCGGTTGATGAAACTGGATCAGCCGCGATGATCGGCCCGGAACTCCTGGAACCGAATATCCCGCTCCCGTGGCGTGAATGCGCAGCCCGGCGTGTCGCAGCGCAGCGTAACGTATTCCCCCATCACGCCACCATAAACACCCTCCATGTCCCGGATCGCGGTTACCTTCAGGCGCTGGCCGCAGGCTGTGCACCGCATCGGATCGCCGCCCGCGCGCTTCAATTCGTCGATCTCCTGCCGCATCCGAGGCAGTGCAGCAACGGCAGATATCCATCGCCACGGCCACTTCAGAATCTGCATCGCGGTCGCTCCGAAATCCATTCTGTTCTCCATGGTGTGGGTGGAAGCGCCCCCATGGTGGCGAAGGCCGGGGGATGCGTGCAAGCGCATCTTCCGGCCGGGCGCGCCCGCCATGCGTGAAGGCCGGCCTGTCCCCATCGCTGAGCCCATCGGCCGCATCGTCGCGGCCGTCATCGCCGCGCGCCATGCGGCTGTCATGAAGGGGGCGCGGCAGGTTGCCGCCCGCCGCGCCCGTCACTCTGAATCTGCTGAACCACGTCCTTGCCATGCCCCTGTTTCGCATGGAGCCAAGACATGAGGTTGTCAGAGTTTGCCACGAACGTGGCGCAATCCACCCAGGCCGCTGTCCTGGATTTCATCGCCGAGCACGGCCGCGCCCACGGGCTGCATGAATTCGCCCGGGCGGTGGGTGTCAGTGAGCGGCGTGCCCGCTCCCTGGCCGAGGGCAATGCCGGCCGCATTGACGCCTGTGAATACCTGGCCGCGCAGCAAGCGCGCGCGGCCCTGCTGCGCGCCCGCATCTCGCGCGCCCAGCACAACCTGAACCTGATTGAGGCGCTGCATGCTGGGGTGGATCTGGAGTTACATCAGCTCGGCGTGCTTCGCGCGGGCCCAATGGTGGACCTCGGCCGGGGAGGCTGCGGCGAAGCGCTCAGCGGCCTGGATGCGGCGTAGGGGCGGGCGGGCCGAATGATGCCCCGCATCCTCGCCACATGCCTGCCCTGGTGCGTGATCGCCTGCCTCGGCGCGCTGCTGCTCACGGTGCTGGTGGGGGCGCTGGTGTGACCCTGCTTGGCGCCACGATCCTGGCCATCCTGGCACTCTGCATCGGCCTCGCCGTGTGGATCCGCCGCGCCGCGCCGCCGGCCAAGCTGCCGCACCCGCTGCCGTTCTGGGATGAACAGCCGTGACGCTCCACGCCGCGCTCCTGTCCTTCATCATCTGCGGCACCGCCTACGGCCTCGACGGCTGCGAGGAGGGGCGCATCGAGGCCCGCTCCTGCGCCGCCGCCGAAGCGTGGCTCCGCGCCGGGCTGCGCGAGGGGCAATCGCTCCGCGTGCTGGAGTGCCGGGAATGACCCTGACCCTGCTGCTGGCCGCCTGCGTGGTGGTGCTGATCCTCGCGGTGGCGCTGGGCGTCGGCCTGACGCAATGGGTCAATCATCTGATCGAGCGTGAGCGCCAGGCCGAGGCGCGGCGCTGGCGGAATGAGCTGTGAGCGCCGCCGCGCCCCAGGCCGAGCGTGCCCCGCGCGAATTGGCGCAGGACATGCTGCTGGGCCAGCATTCCATCGGCTACGCCTCGGCCTTTACCGGCCTGCCGCTGGCGCAGGTGGAGGAGTTGGCGCGCAAGCTCCATGCCGCCAAACGCATTCCCCGGGTGCGCCCGTGAGCCGCCTGCCCGAAGCCCTGCTGGAGCAGCTCCGCCACGCCATGCCGATCTCGGCCTGGGTGTCGCGGCGCGTGCCCCTCAAGCGCGCGGGCAAGCTGCAGGCGGGCCTCTGCCCCTTCCACAATGAGCGCAGCCCGAGCTTCACGGTGGATGACAGCCGCGGCACCTTCCATTGCTTCGGCTGCGGTGCCCATGGCGATGCCTTCGGCTGGGTGATGCGCACCGAGGGCCTGAGCTTCCCGCAGGCGATCGAGCGCGTGGCGGCCGAGGCTGGCGTCAGCCTGCCGGACCGCCCGCGCCACGCCCCCCGCCCTGCGCCAGCGCCGGAGGAGCCAACCGCGCCCCGCACGCCCACCCCGCGCGAGATCGAGGCCGCCGAGCGCCGCGCCTGGCATATCGGCGCGGCCCTGCGCATCTGGCAGGCCGCCGGGCCGCTGAACGGCATCGCCCGCGCCTATCTCACGCGCCGGCACCTCTGGCCCCTGCCGCAGGAAGCGCACCAGGTGCTGCGCTCCGCCCACCTGCGCCACCCGGCCACGGGCTGCGACCATCCCGTGCTGCTGGCGCTGGTGCAGGGGCCGGACGGCGCGCCGCGCGCCGTGCACCGCACCTATCTGACGGTCGAGGGCACGAAGCTCTCCGGCCTCGATGCCGAGGGCCGGCCGATCAATGCAAAGCTGGCGCTCGGCCCGATTGACGGCTCGGCCATCCGCCTCTCGCCGCCCGTGCCGCATCTGGGCTTCGCGGAAGGGATCGAGACGGCGCTGGCGGCGTGGAAGCTGACGGGCATTCCCTGCTGGGCCTGCATTTCGGCCGGCGAGTTGCAGCGCCAGGCGCCGCCCTTCGATGTGCAGCATGCGACGATCTTCGCGGATCGGGACGATCCCAAGGGCAAGCCGGAAGGCACGGGCCTGCGCGCCGCGCGCGCCCTCCAGGCCGCGCTCAAGCCGCAAGGTGTGCAAGCCGATATCCGCCTGCCGCGCGAGCCCTGGGGCGATTACGCCGATGTGCTGGCGGATATGATCGAACAGAAAATCGGGGAGTGGGCATGAGTGCCGTGGTGAAGTTCCCATCCGGTGGATTCGATGGCCCCCCACCCCCGCCCCCGCCGGATGAGCCGCCGCCCGAACGGGAGGAGGATGGCTGCCCGGTCGGCTTCCTCGGCCAGCGGGATGATGGCTTCTACTTCTTCGACTACCTCGGGCAGATCCGCGTCCTGAATGCCCAGAAGATCGGGGAGGCGGCGCAGATCGCGGCCCTCTTCGGTGGTGCCGGGTGCGCCTGGTTGGCGGAAAAATTCCCGGCCAAGGACAAGGAGGGCAACCCCGTCCCCGGGCAATTCGCCACGCGCAAGGTGAATATCTGGATCATCGAGGAATCGGGGCGGCTGGGCCTCTTCGCGCCCGATATGCAGCGGCGCGGCATCGGCGTCTGGCGCGTCGGCGCCCGCGTGGTGCTGCATCTGGGCAATACCATCCGCTGGGGCCGCGCCAAGCCGGAGGAGCCGGATGTGTGGCGTCGCCCGGGCTTCCGGGAGGATGATGCGCTCTGGCCCGCTCTGCCGGCCGCCGCCAAGCCGGCGCGGCCCGCCTCGCCCGAGCAGGTGCGCAAGCTGGAAACCCTGCTCCGGCGGTGGAACTGGCGCGAATCCATGGGGGCCGAGGTCATGTTCGGGCTCTGGGCCGCCAGCATGATGGGCGCGGCCATCGCCTGGCGCCCGCATGCCTTCATCGTGGGGGAGCCGGGCTCCGGCAAATCCACCCTGTTCGAGCTGCTGCAGGCGGCGAGCCCGCTGTCCAGCCTGATGGATAATTACACCGAGGCCGGCATCCGCCAGACCATCACCGGCTCGGCCTGCGGCGTGCTGCTGGATGAAGCGGATCCTGATGACCAGGTGGCAGCCGAGAAACTTCAGCGCGTCATCGCTTTCATCCGGCTGATGAGTGGCGGCAAGGGCGCCACCACCGTGCGCGGCGGCGCTGGCGGCGTGGCGCAGAGCTTCCACGCGGTGGCCAGCTTCATCATGGGCGGCACGCTCTCGCCCAGCCTGCTGCCGGCCGATGCCAGCCGCATCACGAACTTCGGCCTGTTGGCCCTGCCCAAGGGGGCCACGGCACCCAGCGAGGCGCAGATGGCCGAGATCAAGTCCATGGGGCCGGCGCTGCTGGGCCGCGTGCTGGAGGCGCTGCCGCGCTTCCCTGATGCCTTCGCCGCGGCGCGCGAGCAGATCATCGCCCGAGATGGCGGGTCGCAGCGTGTGGCGGATCAGATCGGCGCCATCCTCGCCGCCCGCTGGATCGTGCTGCATGACGACCCCTTCCCGATGATCCCGGATGAGCTGGAGGAGTTGGCCTGGGCCATGCCCAGCGAGGCGGATCGCGAGGTGGATGAGCGATAACTTCCAGCAGGACGGCTTGACGGCTTCGGCCCGCAATTTCTTTGCCATCACGCCGGCTGATACCGATCTGGCCACGATCCCGAAGGCGCTGTTTATCGGCGGTGCCGGGACCGTCATTGCCACGCCGGCTTCGGGTGGCGCGGCTGTGACGTTCAACGTGCTGGCGGGGGCGATCCTGCCCATTCGGGCGCGGCGCGTGGCGTTGGCCAGCACGGCCACGGGTATCGTCGGCCTCGCCTGATGATCGGGACCGGCATCAGCTTCTGGCGCGGGAATGCCGGCCCCATCTCGCTGATGGATGTGCGGGGGCTGCATTCGGCCGCCAACTTCACGCGCGGCTCGGCGGCTTGGCAGGTGGTGGGCGGATCGCTGCTCGCCTATGGGAGCAACGTCCCGCGCTTTGACCCGACGCTGGGGCTGATGCTGGAAGGCCAGCGGACAAACCGCGTGCTTGATTCGGCGGCGGGCATTGCAAATCCAGGCCCTGCCCCCAACGCGAATGTGGCCAGCACGGATATCCCCTCTTTCGGGGCTGGGACACTGATCAGGAAGCACACGCGGGATACGGCCGCGGCCTCCAACAATGTAGGCGCGCTGGCCGGTTTCTCGGTCGTGGCGGGGCAGAAATGCGCGATGCATTGCTGGATATATCTGCCTTCGAGCCAAAACTACGGCGGGGCTCCGGCGCTGACGCTATCGCAGGACCTCCCCACATCCAGTGCCACTCTTGTGGATGCGAACCTTTCCATCCGGGATCAGTGGCAGCGAATTTCGCGGGTCTATGTCCCATCTACGACTGCGGATTACCCGATGGTGCTGAGGGCTGACATCGCCAGCGGTTCGTTCTTCTATTCCTGCCAGCCGCAATTCGAGGATGCCGCGTTTTGCAGCTCTCCCATCGTCACCACGGGCATGGCCGGCACGCGGCTGACGGACAACCTGACCTTTTCGCTCGCCGCGCTGGGCATCCCGGCATCCGGCGCCTGCACGATCTGGGGCGAGTTCATGCTGCCGCAGCCCGCGCCGGCTGGGCTGGGGCAGTGGCTGCTTCAGACGGACGATGCGTCTGACACGTTTCGGTGGTCTATGCGTAACAGCGCCGGATCAAGTCTGGTGGTCGCTAACGCGAATGGCGTGGATGCCGCGACATTTTCAATGACCCCGGGTGCATCGTTCTACGCAGCTATCGCGTCTGACGGGGCGGGGCGCATCGCAAACACTGTAAGTGGGGGCGCTGTAGTGTCTGTCTCTGGCGCCCCTACGTCCGGTATGACGACGCTGCGCATTGCCAACACGGCTGCGGGCGGCAACTCCCCGTACGGCTATTGCCGCGCCCTCCGATACCTCCCCTATGCCTTACCCGACGCGGCTCTGCCGGGCCTGCGCGCATGAGGATCATCGCATGACCGAATATTTCGACACGGCCTGGACGGGCACGCCGCTGGCCATGCGCACGGCCCTGCTGGCGCTGGGCTGGTGGCCGACACCTGATGAAGGCATCGCCCTCGGCTGGATGCCCGATGCCTCGGCCGAGCCGCCGCCGCGCCATCCCAGCGTCGCCGGCATGCACGTCCGCGCCACGGTGGATGTGACCGGCCAGCCCGCCTGGGTGGCGCTGATCCGCGCGACAGAGGCGATCACGCGCCCGGCTGGTGTGCATGAGGCGCCGGCCTGGGTGGCGGATGCCCTGGTGGGGCGCATCGCGGCGCTCGGCCCGCGCGTGATCTCGGCCAAGGCGTTCTTCGACCGCTTCGCGCGGGCCGAGCGCATCGCGATGCGGGACAATCCCATCCTGGACGATGCCGAGCGCGGGGCGGGCTTTCAGGGCACGGTGAACCTCGACAGCCCCGAAGCCGCGCAGCTCCTCGGCTATGCCGTGACGCTGGGCATCCTGGCGCCGACGCGCGTGGCGGAAATCCTGGCGTGAGCGGTTCCATCCTCACCGTCACCGTGCCAGCCACGGAGCGCGATCTCTGCACTCTCGCGGCGGTGAAGATGGAGCTTGGCCTCACGGTCACCACCTATGACGCCGAGCTTGCCGTGCGCATCGCCCAGGCGAGCACCGCAATCGAAAGCTACTGCCAGCGGGTCTTCGTCCGGGAGACGATCCAAGAACTCTTCCGGCCCGAGGCTCCGCTGCGCAACCTCATCCTCTCACGCCGCCCCATCGCCTCCATCACCAGCATCGTCGCCGATGGCACAACCCTGGTTTCTGGCACGGACTTTGAGGTGGACCAGCGCGCGGCCCTGATCCATCGCCTCGTCAGCGACCAGAGGACCTACTGGTCCGAGCGCAAGATCACCGTCGTCTATATCAGCGGATACATCCTGCCTGATGTCGGCTCTGGCGTGGACCTGCCTGCCGATATCCAGCGGGCTTGCATCCTCGCCGTCGCCTCCGCGCATCTGGGGCGCGGCCGGGATGCCATGGTGCGCAGCGAGAGCGCGCAGGACGTGGGCCTCGTGTCCTACCTCGACCCGCGCGCCGAGGCGCTCGGCCTTCCGCCGCAGGTCGCCGGCATGCTCCAGCCCTATGTCCAGGTGACGATATGAGCTTGCCCGACGCCGTGCCCCGCATGCTGGCCCGCAACGGGCGGCCCATGGCACTGCGTCGCCGCACGGGAACCGCGCTTTCGACGTTCACCGAGACGGCCGTGACCGGCTTCGTCGTGGCCTTCAACCCGTCGGAGATCATCGGGCTCATCCAGCAGGGCGACAGCCGCGCCACCATCGGCGCCGATGTCGGCACCCTGACCGCGCCCGCGGCAAACGACCTGCTTCAGGTGGACGGCACCGCCTGGCGCGTGATGGGCTCGCACCCCCTGGTCGTGGGCAGCACGGTCGTTGGCTACCGGCTCTGGCTGCGAGGCGGCGCGAAATGAGCACACTCGACGCCTTCACCAAAATCCGCGACCACCTCACAACCATGTGGACGACCACGCCCCTCTCGTGGGACAACGAGGCCTTCACCACGCCGGCCGACGCCAGCGGCAACGATCTGCCCTTCGTTCATGTGCAGATCATCGGCGACCTTTTCGACCAGGCATCCATCGGCGCGGGCAACCGCCTCGCCAATCGCTGGGAGGAGGAGGGCGACCTTCTCCTGACCGTCATAGTGCCAGAGGGCATCGGCAGCGTTCTGGCCCGCACCTATGCCTCCGCGCTGGCCGAAATCTACCGCGGCCTCCAGCTGGCCGATATCGAGTTCCGCGACATCAGCATCGGCCTGGGCGTCGCGGCAGAGGATCGGGGCGCATGGTGGGCGCTGCCCGTCCGCATCAACTGGATCAAAGGATAATCCCCATGCGCGTCCTGAAGGACATCACCACACCGACCAGCCATTTCCCGGCCGGCGCCGAGATCGAGCCCGAGCAGCTGGACGGCCCCATGACAGTCGCCGATTGGCAGCGCATCGGCCATCTGGAGGCGCCCCCGGCACCGGCCGAGGCGGTGGCCGAGCTTCCCACCCGAGCCACGAAGCCGCTCCGCACGCCCGACGCCCCGCGCGACGGCGACTGACCCTTCCCGCCACCAGGCGGCGCCTAATCCGGCCCTTCGGCAAGGCCTGACCGCAGCGTCGTGATGACGCCGCATTCCCTTTGAAGGAGCCCACCCAGTGACCGACACAAATCGCGTAAGGTTGAGCGGCGTTCGCGAAACGACGCTGGGCACCACGCCTGCATCCCCTCGCATGCGCGGCTTTCGGATGCAGGGCGAAAGCCTCGCCTATCAGCCGCAGATGGAGGAGAGCGAGGAAATCCGCGACGACCGCCAGACGGTCGATCCCTTCAAGGTGGGCGAGAAGAACGACGGCGGGATCAACTTCGAGCTGATCTATCCCATGCCGAGCACGCTGCTTTCGACCGTCTTGGAGAGCGCGTTCCAGAGCAGCTTCGTGCAGACCCCCGAACGGGACAACGATGGCACCGCGGATTCGGTGATCACCGATATCGGCACCACCGCCAACACCCTGACCTGCACCACGGGCGCTGCCTTCGTCGTCGGCCACCTGGTGCGCCTCACCGGCAACGCGCAGGCTGCGAACAACGGCTTGTTCCCCGTCACCACCGGCGGCGCGACCAGCTTCGTCAGCACAGCCTCGGGCTTCGTCGCGGAGGCCGTGCCGCCCGCCGCGTCGCGCGCTAAGGTGGTGGGCTGCCAGGGCGTCAGCGGCGACATCACCGCGACGGCAACCGGGCTTGCCAGCACCACGCTCAACTTCACGACGCTCGGCCTGGCGGTCGGCCAGTGGATCAAGGTCGGCGGCACGGGCGCAGCATTCCAGTTCGCCACCGCCGCGCGCAATGATTGGGCCCGCATCACCGCGATCAGCGCCACCGCTCTGACCTTGGACAACATGCCCAGCGCCGCGGTGGACGCAGGTGCTGGCAAGACCATCCGCATCTTCTTCGGCGATCGGCTGCGCAACGGCACGACCGAGATCGGCATATCGCTGGAGCGCAGCTTCCTTGGCCAAGCCGCACCCACGCATATCATCCAGCGCGGGATGACCGTGGATAGCCTCTCGCTGCCCTTCGAGAAGAAGAAGAAGATCGGCGGCAGCTTGTCCTTCATGGGCATGGGTGGCGGCCAGGGCACGGTCGCCAACGGCTCGACATACGACGCGGCTCCGGACCCGGCCATCTTCCAGGTCCTGGCCGGCAGCGCGAACGTCGGACGCCTCGCCGAAAACGGCGTGCAGATCACCACGTCGAATTGGGCCAGCTCCATTACCCTCAATATCCGCAACAACATGCGGATGATTGAAGCGGTGGACGCCATCGCCGCGGTTGACCTGGGCTCGGGATCGCTCGACGTGACGGCCGACCTGGAGGTCTATTTCGGCGACAACGTCATCTTCACGAAGGTCATGGGCGGCACGCCGACCAACCTGTCCTGGCGCGTGTTCAAGAACAGCCAGGCTCTCGTCTGGGGCCTGCCCCGGGTGACGCCGATGAGCGGCAATCCGAACGCCGGCTCGCGCAACAGCGACGTGATGCTGAAGGCGATGATGAAGGCCAGCCGCGACACGCTGACGGGCGTGATGATCACGCTGGATCGCCTGGAATACTTTGAATAAGGCTCCGGGTGCGCGTGCGCCTCGGAGGCACCGCGCGCTGGTGAGGGGGTGGACGTTCTGCGGGGGGCGTCCACCCCCATTTCCCGCACCCCGCAACGCATCGCCGTGATGGCGACGCAACCCCGAGAAGGATCGACTATGGCGAAATTCAGCAGCTTTCGACAGAACAGCACGCTCATCCGCAACGGCGAGTGGATTCGCGTCGGCGACGAATACGACGACCTGGAAATCAACACCCGCGGCTTCACGGACGCCTACTACGATGCCCAGGCCGCGCGGCAGCGGCGCGCGGCACAGAAGTATGGCGGCGACGAGCGCAAGCTCCTGACCGCCGAGCGGCGCGAGATCAATATCGAGTGCCTCATCGAGCATGTGCTGCTCGAGCCCCCCGTGCGGAACCTGACCGACGACGCCGGGGTGCCCGTCACCGCTGACCAGTTCTTCGACCTTCTCCGCGACCCCGATTACCCCGAGCTGTTCCTCGCATGCTTCAAGGCGGCCGCGCAGGTCGGCCAGCAGCGCGCGGGGGTGCTCGATGAGGCCAAGGGAAACTCTGCGCCGCCCTTGGCTGGCAACTGAGCCAGGCGCGCACCGACGCAGTCAACCTCCAGGAGATCGCGGAAGAGACTGGCGACGAAATCGCAGCCGCACTCGCCGCCGACAAAATGCGGGACCAGGTGATTCCTGATCCCGCTCTGCTCTGGGTCTGGCGCTGCTGGTGGCGCCTGCATCGGGGCGACCGGCCATGGATCGGCGGCATGGGCGCATCGCCCATGCACCTGCCCTGGACAACCGTGATGCGCTGGGCCTCGGCGCATCGCTACAGCGAGGCAGAGACGATGTTCCTCGACGCATGCATCTGCGCCATGGACGACCAGTTCATGGATATCCACAACGAACAGGAGCGCCTCCGCAGGGCGGCGAAGCCTCAATGAGCGGGACGGCATTCCAGCGCAGCGTAGATGTCTTCCTGAGCCGCTCGCTCTCGCCGGCGGCGATGTCGGCGGCGCTCGCCGATGTGGCGGAGCGCGGCACGCGGGATCTGATCGCATCACGCCGGGCCGCGCCCCGCTTCACTCGCATCGTGGACGGCGTGAAGAACGCACCGGCCTCCAGCGTGAAGCCCACCGGCCTGATCGTGGACGAATTCTACTACCTGGGCGACGTGGCCGCCTTCGCGCTGGCGTTCCTCCAGGCTCGATCGCCCGTGCTGTCGGGCGACTTCAAGAAGGGCTTCTTCCTGGGCATCGCCATGACGAAGGGCGGCGCGGGCAAGTTCGTGCGGGCCGCCAACTTCAACCCGGAGGCGGTGACACCGGATGTCGCAGAGATCACGATCGGCAACGTCGAGCCCTACAACCGCCTCGTGGATGTCCAGAAGGTCGGCGGTCGCCGGCTGCGATTCAAGGTTCCGCCCGACCTCTACGGCGACGCGGCTAAGGCCCTGCGAGGCCGCTTCGGCAACGCGGTGGACGCCTATCGCCGGTATGACGTGAACTTCCCCGGCAAGTATCGCACCGGCGACGGGAAGACCGTCCAGAGCCCGGCCCTCGTGATCTCGGCGAGGATCTGATGGCGACGATCGAACAGGTCACGCGCGCCGCCTACCGTGGCGTCTTTGACGACCAGATGAGCGCCGGCGCGGATGCTGCCGCGGCCTCGATGAAAAAGCTTGGCGTGGCGGTGGTCGAGACGGACGAGAAGGTCACGCGCTCCACCCGATCGGCCGAATCCTGGCTTCGCTCGGCCGACCCCATGACGGCAGCGTCGCAGCGCGTCACCCGGGCGCAGCAACAGCAGGCGGCGGCGCAGAAGGCCCTCAACGTCGATCTGGCGGCTGGCGGCGAACGCCAGGCGGCGGCAGAGCGCGCCCTGGCTGCCATGGGCCTGCGCGTCCAGAAGGCACGCGAAGACCTGGCCGCCCTGGAGAAGGCGAACGCGGGCGCGGGCGCTGCCATCAGCGGCGTCGGCTCATCCGCCCGCCTCACGGCGCGCGAGCTTCAGCAGCTCTCGCCTCAGATCGCCGACGTGGGCGTGACGCTGCTCGGCGGGATGAACCCGCTGATGGTGCTGGTGCAGCAGGGACCGCAGATCACCGATGCCGTGGGTGGCATCGGCCGGGCCTTCGGCTTGCTTCGCGCGGCGGCCTTCAGCACCATCGGCGCGACCGTGGCGGCTGGCGCCTCCATCGCGGCTGTCACCATAATTGCGGAATCGCAGGGTCGCGCGCTGGCCGAGCTTTCGAACCGGCTGCGCATCACGCGCGACGACTATGAGGCGCTTGCCCAGACCACAGAGAACGCGGCCAGGCGCGCGGCGGCGAGCGGGCCGATCAGCACCAATGATGCCCGTACGGCCGGGCGCATCATCGCATCATCGCGCAACTTCACGGGTGGCGGGGATGAGCAGGAGCGTTTGATTTCGCAAGCCAAGCGACTCGCGGTTGCGATGGGCACTGATGTCGCAACGGCGGCAACGAAAATGGCCGAGGCCCTCGACCGCCCGCGCCAGGCGGCCGAGGCACTGGCGACCAGCGGCCTGCGCACAATGGACGAGGGGCTCGTCCGCACGATCCGCAGCCTGGAGAACCAGGGCCGCGTCGCCGATGCCGCGCGCCTCACGCTGGACGCCTATAACCGAGCAATCGGCGAGATCGCCAAGACGCCGCTCCAGCGCGCGACCGAGGAACTGTCGAACGCCTTTACCCGGCTCTGGCAGGGCATCCAGCCCGTCGTCGTCGGCGTCGGCACGTTCCTCGTCACGGGCCTCTCGCTGGCGGTGCGCGCGATCGCCGCGCTCGTCGGCGGGATCAACGACCTCGCCGCGGCGCTCCGCGACAGCAACGTCGCGCGCTTCTTCTTCGGCGACCCCGCAGGCCCGGCAGCCACCTCCAGCAACTCCGGCCAGACGGCGCTGCAACGGCAGCTTCAACTGGCCCGTGAAGCCAACCCGCGCTTCCTCCAGCAGCGGGACAACCGGGAGCTTGCCGGCGCGACGCGCGATGCCCTCCCAGGCGCCACGGGCGATGACGCGCGCTTGCTGCGCTCCAGGCTCCAGGAGCTGAACGAGGCCTATCGCGGGATGCAGGGCCCGGTCGCGGATTACCTGAAGGGGCTGCGCGAACAGATCACGCTCGCCCAGCACGCCGACGGCGCCGATCGGGAGATGGCCCAGGCGCTGATCGCCGTCGAGAATGCCAGCGGCGGGGCCGCGGCGGCGGGCGAGGCCATGCGGCTGGTGCGGCAGCGTCTGGCGCAGGAATTCGCCAACGACAACCGCATCATCCAGCGCAACATCACGGGCATCGAGGCGCAGGCCGAGGCCCAGGCGCTGGGCACGCGGGCCGCCAACGAAGCGCGCATCGCGATCCAAGCCTACAACGAAACCCTGCTCAAATATCAGGCGAGCGATCCTCGCTTCGAGCAGGCGCTCGACAATCGCGTCGGGCTGCTGCTGCGCACGCGCGATGCCCAAGAAGCCCTCAACCGCGCGACGACGGTGTCGAGCCAGGAAGATCAGCTTGCCTTCATCCAGCGCGAGACGGAACTGGTCGGCGCCGGCGTCGTGGTGCGGGAGCGCGAGCTTGCGGTTCTGCGAGAGCGCCAGCGCATCATGGGCACGGGCGAGGCTGCGCCCGGCGCGGAAGACCCACGCTTGCTCAATGCCGCCCGCATCGCCGAAGCGACGCAGGCGCTCCAGCGGCAGCAATCGGCCTTCACCGAGATTCAGCGCGTCGGCGAGCAGGCCTTCGATCGGATCGGCAGCGCGATCACGACCGCCTTCGCCAACGGCACGCTCCAGAGCCTGAAATTCGGTAATATTGCGAAGGCGGTCTTCAGCGAAGTCGCGCAGGCGATGCTGCGCCTGGCGGTCATCAACCCGCTGAAGAACGCGCTGGGCGGCACGAATTCACCGACGATCTACGGCGCCGGCGGCATTGGCTCCATCCTTGGCCCGGGTGGCAACGCGCAGGCGGTGGTGAGCAATGGCGGCAGCCTCACGGGCGCAACGCAGCAGGCCGGGCAACTCGCTGGGCTGCGGCAGGCGGGCAGCTATGGCAACCTGGGCAACGCCTTCACCGGCAACGGCCTGGCCAATACCGGATGGGGTAGCGTGGATGGGCTGCTGAACACGCAGCTTACGTCGCCTACCCTGACTGCGACGGGCTATGTGGGCGCGGGCGGCGTTCCGATTGTGGATGGCTCTGCCTCGCTCTCGGCGGCCGGTGCCATCGGCGGCGCTGCGGGCATCGCGGGCGGCGCTTACGGCATCTACAGCGGAATCCAGAAGGGCGGCCTGGGTGGTGGCGCGCAGGTTGCGGGCGGTGCGCTGACGGCGGGCCTGAGCGCGGCCATCATCGCGGGGCTTTCCGTGCCGGTCTATGGCTGGATTGCAGCTGCGGTGCTGTCCATCGCAGGCGCTCTCCTCCCTGGCCAGAAGCCCAGCTCGCGCGGCCAGGAAACCCGCGTGGATTTCAACTCCGGCGCGCAAACCTATGCGGGCTTGAGCGGGGATCGCTACAGCCAGGCCAACCGCGATCAGAGCGCATCGGCCGCGCAGTCCATCGTCAACCTCGCCACGCAGCTGGGCGATGCGCTGGGCGGCGCGCGCATCAATGGCAATGCGGCCGTGGGTGTGACGGAGCGCACGCTTTACCTCGATGTGGCCGGCCGCAAGGCGCAGTTCGGCAATGATGAGGAGGGCAGCAAGGCCCTAGCCGATCAGGCCGCGCAGTTCGTGCTGGAGGCGTTCCGCAGCGTCGCCGTCGGCGATTACAATAAGCTGGTCAACAATTCCGGCAGCCTGGACGCGCTGAAAAGCAACCTCGAATTCTATGAGGGCACCTATAAGGCGCTGGCCAAGACGGCCGAGGCGACGAACGAATTCCAGACGCAGCTCGACGCGCTGGCCAAGCCCTACAACGATGCCATTGACCGCGCCCGGACGCTTTCGCTGGCGGAAGATCAGTTGACCGCGCGGCGCGAGGAAGCCATCGCCAAGGCCACGGCGCAGCGTGACGCGCAGGTGGCCAATATCCGCGATGGCATCGCGCTGCGGCTCGTGAATTCCGGCGCGCTGGCGGGCGATGGCCAGGGCCTGGCCGACAGTATCAACGCGCGGATCGAGGCCGCCCAGACCACGCAGGCCATCGAGGAGATGCGCACGCAGTTGCAGGCGCTGGGCCTCACGGCGGGTGAAGTCGGCGCCGATGTGTATCAGTTCACGGGAGCACTCCAGGCCGAGGCGTATGGCCGGCTCGCGGCGCGGCAGGCGGCCGAGGCGCAGCGCGCGGCCGATCTGGAAGCCGCCAGCCAAGCCCGCGCGCTGGGCTTCGGTGCTGCGAACGACAGCCTTCTGAGCCGCGCCATGCGGGCTGGGCTGGTGTCAGGTGATGCCGACGCCTTCGATGCGGCGCGCCGCGCGCGGGAGGAAATCCGGGCACTCAGCGATGAGCTGACGCAGCTCGGCATCAACTCTGATGGCGTCGCGGCGGCGGTGGCCAGTCTGACGGCGATCCAGGCGGCCGAGGCTGAACAGACGCGCAAGGCGGCGATTGCAACCGGCGTCGTGGGCCTCACGCCCCAGGCGCTGCAAGCTGCCGCCGGCGGCGCGCTCTCGACCATCATCAGCCTGCGGGACTATGTCGGCGCGCTCTCCTCCACCCAGGCCGGCGCGGGCACGGCGATTGATCGCCTGTCGGGCTCGCAGCGGCAGTTCGATGCCATCTTCGGTGCGGCCAGCGCGGGCGACGCCAACTCCATCGCCGGCCTGCAATCGGCGGCCGAGACGTATCGGCTGGCGGCGCGCGAGGTCTATGGCGGCGGCCAGGGCTTTGCGGATGCCATCTCCCTGATCGAGCAGCGCATCGGCGCCATCAGCGGGCTCGGCAGCGAGGCGCTCACGCAAGCCTGGGTGCGCGAGAACGACCGCCAGAACACGGATCGCGTCGTGGATAGCGTCGCTGATCTCAAAGCCGAAGTCGCTGCCCTGCGCGCCACGATGACGATGCTACTGATGCGGCCGGCAGCATGACGGTCTGGGCAGAAGACGCATGGGCGGCAGAGCCCAGCATCCCGGTGCCGCCGTCCAGCAGCATTCCATCTCTGCCGGCCGCCGCCTTTGACCCGCGCTATTCCGGCGCGCTGGTCTGGATCGCCGAGATCGAGGCGGCGCTGGACGGCGGCACTTTGCCGGAAGGCGGGCCTGCTTGGGCTGACGGCTCGTGGGGGGATATCCCGCCAGCTTTTGCAGGCGCGGGCGGCGGGACCATCATCCGCGTCAGCGATCTGGGATGGCGATCCAAAGACAGCGATGTTGGGGGCGCGCAGCCTTATCCGCCGATCCTGTCGGGAGGTCCGAACATCGAGCGCCGCGTCGCGCTGGCGCCATCCGCAAACGATACCTTCGCCTGGGGCTCGCTCACGCTGGCGCGGCCGGGCGTGCTGCCGAATACCTCGCTCGCCTCCCGCGACACGGCGATGCGCCGCGTGCGGCTCCGCGCCGGCATGCAGACCTTTGATAGCGACCGGGGCATCATCCTCGATCCGACCAGCGCCGCTCTGGTCGAGGCATTCGCCGGCATGGCGATGACGTGGCTGCCGATCACGGACGGCGCGGAGATCCCACTTCGCGATCCATCGGCCTGGCTGGATGCGCCCATCCAGGCGCGGAAGTTCCTCGGCACGGGCGGCGCGGAAGGCCCGGCTGATCTCGCCGGCACGCCTTTCCCCATGGTGCGCGGTGGCTCGGCGGCCAGCCCTGTGCGCAACTGCCCGGTGGTGCTGGTCAATGCGGCCAGCCGCATCTACCGCTGGAACGACAGCGGCGGCGCGCTGGTGGCGCTCTATGAGGCTGGGAAGCAGACCTACACGAACGCTGGCCTTGTGGCCGATGTCTTCGCGGCCTCGCCTGGCGCTGGCACCTTCGTCTATGACGCGACCGGGCATCTTCGCCTGGGCTCCGACCCGGCCGGCGAGATCACGGTGGATGGCGCAGGGCAGGCCGGCTTTGTGACCGCCGCCGCCGTGATCCGCGAATTGGTGATGACGACCACGGGCCTCCCAGCGGGCTTTCTGGATGAATCCTCCATCACCACCACGGCGGCGGTGGCGCCCTGGCCCGGCGGCTGGGCCTGGACGGGCCGTGAGACGGCGCGGGAGGCTATCAGGCCGCTCCTGGCGGCGCTGAATGCCCGGCTGGTGTCCTCTCGCTCTGGCGGGCTTCGGCTGTGGCCTCTCCGCGCCATCTCGGGCGATGCCGTGCCCGTCGCCAGCTTTGACCCGGGCAATGCAGTCTCTGTGACGCCCGTTCAGCTTGGCGCGCCGCTGACGCCGCCGACTGCGGTATGGAGCGTGGGCTATGGCAAGACGCAGGCGCTCATCACCGCGCCGAACAGCACCATCACGGCGGCTGAGCGGGAGCGGCTGACGAAACCCTGGCGCACGGCTACCTGGGCCGACCTGAACAACCTGACCCGCTATGCGCAGTCGTCCCGGCCCGATCTGGTTGAGACGGCGCTGCTGGCCCCAGCGGACGCCACGTCTTTGGCCCATGTGCTCGGCGCGCTCTGGGGCGTGCCGCGTCAGCTCTACCAGGTGACGATGCCGACTGGCGCGGTCCTGCTCCGCGACATTGGCGACGTGGTGCGGCTGACATGGCCCGCCGATGGGCTGCGTTCCGGCGCGCGCGGGCAGGTGGTGGGTGACAGCGTGCGCGGCGGGCAATCCACCGCGTCTCTCCTCGTGCTGGTCTGAGGGTTAAATGGCACTTTTCGGCTATCAGAATGCGCTGGACAACACGGCAACCACGCTGGCGCCGTCCAGCGCAGCGGATGGGTTCAGCGCGGAAAACCTGCGCATTCCGCAAGGCTCGGCCATTGGGGCATCCTCAGTCGCCTGGCAGACGCCTTTCGGCGTGACGGCGGCATCGCTGCTGATTGCCGCGCCGGCGGCGGTGTCATGGCGGGCGGCGTGCCTGTCCCGCACCAATCTGACCACCAGCGCCACCATGCGCGTGCGGGTGGGCGCTTACGACAGCGGCACCATCTCGGCCGGTGTCGCTTTCGGCATCGGCCAGGCGCTGCACCTCATGCCGGCCGCCGTCTCCGCGCTCGCCATGCAGATTGATATCGCGGACCCCACGAACCCCGATGGCCTGCTGAATATCCCGCTTTGCTACGCTGGCCCGTGCATCGAGGCAGCAATCTCGATGGGCACGGATTACGGGCTTGAGCCGAAGCGGGATGACGCGGAGATGCGCGGCGGGACCGTCTTCGCCACATATCTCGCAAAGCGGCGCGGATGGGCGCTGCGCCTCGACGTGATCCGCGACGCGGATATCGGCTGGCTTGACGCCCTGGAAACCATCGCGGCGCAGGGAGGGAACATTCTGTTTGTCCCGCTTCCCAACAGCGCACGCGCATCATCCGAAGCCGTCCTGGGCATGCTGACGCCCGGCCGGCGCGGCTTCGTGGATCGGGTCGCCGCTTTCCGATCCTGGTCCGCTTCCATTCTCGAAAGGCTCTGATCCATGCTCGCTGATCGCGTCAAATGCACGGTCGCCAACCCTGGGCCGGTGGCTGTCAGTAGCACCATCACGCTTGGTGCAGTGCCGACCGGCTACCGCTCCTGGCTGGCTGCATTCGGGGCCACCAGCCCTGCGTATTTCGTGCTGTCCGATGGCCTCGGCCGCACCATCACGGGCGTCTGGACGGTCAACTCCGGCGGCACAGCGACCATCACGGAAATCATCTGGAACGACCGCCTTGAGAGCACGGCAGGTGAGACGTTCTCCTCGACCTGCACGGCCTGGAACGCCTATCCGGCGCGCGAGTTGCCGCTTCAGCGCAGCGGGCCGCTGGCGGGCTTCAGGAACTTGCTCATCAACGGCAATCCCACGATCAACCAGCGCGCCTATGTCTCTGGCGCTGCCACCAGCGGCGCGAATCAATACACGCTCGACCGTTGGCGCGTCGTGACCTCGGGGCAGAACGCATCCTGGACCGACAGCGGGGGCGTCCGCACCGTTACCGCGCCGGCCGGCGGCATTGAGCAGGTCATCGAGACCGCGAACAACCTGGGCGGCATCCACACGCTGTCCTGGACCGGCACGGCAACCGCGACAGTCAATGGCTCGGCGATCTCGAACAAGGGCACCGTCAACCTTACCGCCAACACGAACACGACGATCCGGTTCACAGGCGGCACTTTCACACTCGCGCAGCTGGAACCGGGGCCCATCGCCACGCCCTTTGAGCGCCGGGCTTACGCTGCGGAACTGGCGCTGTGCCAGTGGTATTTCGAGCGGCGAAACTACGCCAATGGCTCCTATCTCGGGGCCGGGGCGCTCACGACCAACATCAACCCGATGGTGGTGACAGGGCTGCCCATCCCGTTCCGCCCGAAGCGCGCCGCCCCTTCCATTTTGACATCCTCCGCGTCGGGATTTTCGCTCAACGGCGTCGCCTGCAACAGCCTTACGGCCGGCTCCGATACAGGCGGGAATGTCTGGATTTTGACCCTCGGCGTCGCGGCCGGGAGCGTCGCCACGCAATACACATGCGTGCCGGTCAGCGCCAACACCAGCGCCTGGATTCAGGCCGATGCGGAGTTCTGATCCATGATCCAATCCGTCGCGTATTTCGAGGCCTCGCCATCCACGCGCATCCGCGTGGTGATGGAGGATGGCAGCACATATTTCGACGATCTCAGCCATCCGCCCGACACCTGGCTTCGCGGGCTGCTCGTCGCGTGGATGGCAGAGAATACCGTCACGCCGTTTGAGGCGCCCTGATGTCGAGCTGGATGGAGCAATGGCCCGACGCAGCCAGCGCGGCGGCGGCGGCGGTGGCCGTGGCCGTGCGCGCCAGTATTGCCGATCAGCCGCGCTCCCTGCGCCTGGTGCTGCTGGACGCCATCGCCACGGGCGGGCTGTCGTTCCTGGCCTTCCACGCGCTGGTGGGCCTGCCGCCTGCGCTGGGCGGGCCAGTCAGCGCCCAATTTGCGGCTGGCCTGAGCGGGTTCATCGGCGTTCTCGGCTGGGCCACGATCACGCGGCTGGCCTGGTCCCGCTGGGGTGGCGGCGCGGGCAAGTGATCCGCCCGCCGCGCTCCACATCCATCTGGCGCATCTGGCGCCGCTGATTTCCACACATCGAAGGAGGTTCCCATGCAATGGCTTGCCGCGCGTCTGCGCGAGGATTCCACGCGTTCCGGCATCGGGCAGTTGAGCGTGCTGGTGGTGCTGATCGCGCTGCTGCTGGGCGTGGATGTGAACGCGCTGCTGACCCAGGCCGAAGCGTCGGCCGGGCGCATCCTGGCGCTGATGGCGGCTGTGGCCGGGCCTGCGGCCGCACTGGCGCGGATCCTGACGCCACAGCCGCCGCCGGAGCCGCTTGGGCTGCCCGAGGCGGCGGTGAAGGGGTTGGAGCGCCTCGGCGCGCTGGTGGGCGAGGTGAAGCCATGAGCATCGCTGCTTGGTGGCGGCGGGTGACGGGGGCGGCTGTCAATAGCGCGGATGCGCGGGCAAGCGCGGATGATGCGCGGCCGATGGCTTCGCCCGCGCTCGCCGTCCCCCATGACGCGGTGGTGATCCCGCCCGCGCCGGCCCCGCGCGCCCTGGGCGACCGCGTTCTGCGCCTCGGCGTGCCGCGCGGGCAGGATGTCGCGTGGGTGCAAGCCCGCGTCGGTGCTGCCCCGGCCGATGGCTGGTATGGCCCCCAGACGGCCGCCGCAGTGGCCGCGTGGCAGGACGATCAGCCGGGCCTCCTGGCCGATGGCGTGGTGGGGCCGAGCACCTGGCGCGCGCTGGGCGTGGGCGAGGTGACGGCCCCGGCGGTGTTCGTGCCGCCTCTGGCCGTGGATGCGTTCACCGCCCGGGTAGAGCGTGCCTTGCGGGCGGTTGGGGCTCAGGACCCGGCCGCGTGGGCCGCTGTGCTCTCGGGCGAGATGCAGCGCCACAGCATCATCACCGACGCGCGGATGGCGGCGTTCCTGGCCAACATCACGCATGAGACTGGCAACCTGACCCGGCTGGTCGAGGTGCTGCACTACAGCGCGCAGCGCATGACCGAGGTGTGGCCCAGCCGCTTCCCGACGCTGGCCAGCGCCCAGCCCTATGCCGCGAATGGCCCCGCGCTGGCCGAGCGCGTCTATGGCAACAGGATGGGCAATACCCAGCCGGGCGATGGGTGGCGGTTCAGGGGGCGCGGCTGCTACCAGACCACGGGGCGCGACAATTACACCGCGCTGGCACGCGTGACGGGCGAGGCGCTTGAGGCGCTATCCGGGGATGCCTCTCCGCTGGAAACCCGGGCCGGGGCCGCGCGGTCGGCCTGCATTTTCTGGGCGTCAATGTCCGGCAACAAGTTGGCTGATGCCGGCGATAGCCGAGAGATCAGGCGACGGGGGAACGGCGGCTACATCGGCCTGGAGGATGTCCTGGCGCGTGAGGCCAAGATCAAGGCCGCGCTGGGGTGAACCTTTAAGTGTCGCTTGAGAGTTGCCGCCCGGCCGGGGAAACCCGCGCCGGGTTTTTTGCGTTCGATGGACCGGGTTACTTGGACGTGAACAGGTAGGCGACGGCACCGACAGCCAACGCGAAAAAAGCGAGCGACCCGATCAGGTCAATAAGCTGGGCGTCAGTCGGCATGTCGGCCTCCGGGGTTTGGAACAGGGAAGGCGGCCAATCCGTCGCCCCTGGTATTCTGTGCGCTTGATTTCTGCCACACTCTCTGTCAGGTTGTCAAACAGATAGAGTTTGGAAGAATGAGATTGGGCTACATCAGGATCGACAAAGCCGGCCCGACCCGCGAACAGCAGGAAGCGGCCCTGCGCGCGGCAGGGGTGGATGACTTCACCGCGATGGGGCCGGTCTATGTGGATGAGGCCCCACCGCGCCGCGCCAAGCCGGGCGCCGATGTCACCCCGGCTCGCACCGATGCCCTGCGGGCGCTGCGCGAGGGTGATGAGCTTGCCATCCACTCGCCCGCCCGCCTGGGCTCCACCCGCGCCGATGTGCTGCTGGCGCTCCAGGCCATCGGAGAGGCCGGGGCCAGCATCTATGACTGCGCCAGCGGCCAGGTGGTGACGGTGCATCCCGACGCGGCCAAGGCCATCGGCTTCGCGGCCGAGGCCGAAAGCCAAGGGCAGAAGGAGCGCGCGGCCAAGGCGCGGCGCGGTGTCACGCGCCATGCCGGGCCACCCGCTGCGCTCAAGGGTGCGGCCCTGGCGCGGGCCGGTGACGCCTGGGCCAATCCCGAATTGAGCGCGGAACAGGTGGCCGAACAGGTCAAGGCCAGCGTCAGCACGCTCTACAGGCGGTTTGGCAACCGCGAAGCCTACATGCTCAAGCGAGGAGTGAAGCCATGAACGAGAAGACTGAAACCACCGAGCCCGATGGCGGCAAGTCGGACGGCTATGCCGAATGCCCTCCGCTGGCGCTGTGCAGCGTCCAGATTGACGGGCTGCGTCATGCCCTGGATGCGCTGGCGGCGCTTCAAAGTGCCCAGCTTTGCACGCGGGACGACTTCGCCAGTGACTGCCTCCAGAACGCGGCTGATGAGGTCCGAAAGGCGATGAGGGGAATGGGCGCATGAGCGACCAACAAACCACCAAGCTGGCCGCAATCAAGGCCGGCGACACGCTGCGCTGCGACACGGGGTTCACCGTAGCGGACGGGATGTGCCTTGATCACGGGGCGCGATGCGTCGTGAAGCAGGACGCAGAGGGTCTTTACGTCGAGTGCGCCGAGGGGGCGCATTACCTGATGGATGACGATGATGGGGTTCTTTACGACTTCGTTGCCGAGGAGCCTGCCAATGTCGAATGACCAGTCTGGAACCACCATCGAAGCCCCGCCCATGCGAATTGTGATGAGGGGCTGGCTTGGGCCACGCGAGCTATCGCACGCCGAGGCGGAGGCATACCACCTCCGCGAGGGAAACCACGACGAAGCCCGCCGCAATCGGGTTTGGGCCAAAATCATGGAGGCCGCCCGTGGCAAGCAAGTCTGAAACCGCCCTCTGAGGGTTGGAAAACGGCTCCTAAGTCATTGATTCGGATGGGCCATCAAAGCGGGGTTGGAAGTCTCAAGAGCCTGAAAAGAAACGCAAATTGCAGTCCTTCCGGGTGCGCCAACTCCATATCACCCATCAGACGTAGGCTCAGCCGGCCAGCTTGCGCTGTGCCGGCTTCCTTCATGCCGGGGCTGCCCTGCTTCCGGCTCGCAGGGCAGCCCTGTCAGGTCTTTCGATCAGCCCAGAACCCGCAATCCCTGCGCCAGGTCGGCGATCAGGTCCTTCACATCCTCAAGCCCGATATGGATGCGCACCATCTGCCCGCCGAAATCGCCTGTCCCGGCGGTGCGGTTGATGAAGCCGGTGGTCGGCAGCGCCAGGCTTTCATAGCCGCCCCAGCTCGCGCCGATGCCATAGAGCGTCAGGGCGTTGATGAAGCGGAACATGTCCTCCTGCGTGTATTTCGCATCGAGCACGATGCCGAACAGGCTGCATCCGCCGTTGAAATCGCGCTTGAACAGGGCGTGCTGCGGATGGGAGGGCAGGGCCGGATGCATCACCTGCTTCACCTGCGGCTGCGCCTCCAGCCACTTCGCCACCTCGATGCTGGCGGCCTCCTGGACCTTGAGGCGCATGGCCATGGTGCGCACGCCGCGCAGCGCCAGCCAGACATCATCCGGGCTGGCATAATGACCCATGGTGGAGGCGGCGGCACGGACGATCAGGTGATCCTCCTCGCTGTTCACGGTCACGCTGCCCAGCAGGATATCGGAATGCCCGCCGACATATTTGGTGAGGGCCTGGATCGAGATATCCACGCCATGCACGAAGGGCTGGAAGGTATGGATGCCCCAGGTGTTGTCCATCATCACCTTGCAGCCGCGTGCATGTGCGGCGCGGGCGATGGCCGGGATGTCCTGGATTTCGAAGGTGTGGGAGCCGGGGCTCTCGGTATAGACGACCTTGGTGTTGGGCTTGATCAGCGCGGCCATGCCGGCTTCATCCACGCAGGGGTCGTAGAAGGTCGTCTCGATGCCCCAGCCCTTCATCATGGTGTTGGCGATGTTGCGCGCCGGGCCATAGACGCTGTCGGGCATCAGGCAGTGATCACCCGCCTTGAGATAGGCGAGCAGGGGCACCACCACGGCGGCCAGGCCGGTGCCGACGATGGTGCAGCGCGTGCCGCCCTCGATCTCGGCGATCACATCCTCCAGCGCGTAATGGGTGGGGCCACCCTGCGTACCGTAGGTCATGAATTGTTCGTAGCGCTTGGCCGCGCCGTCCCGACGCGCTTCGCAATTGGGGAACAGCACGGTCGAGCCGCGATGCACGCCGGGATTCACGAAGCCGTGGATGCGCACGCCCTCGCGGCCCGCATGGCTCATGCGGGTGGAGAAGCCGAAGGTGTTGGAGTGGGTGTCTGGCATCAGGAGGTCGCTTTCACGGTTTCGGGGCGGCTCGCCCATTCGGTCCAGGAGCCGTCATAGACGGCGGGTTCGGGCAGCCCGGCGCGGACCGCGCCGAGGGTGAGGATGCAGGCGGTGACACCCGTGCCGCAGCTGGTCACCAGGGCGGGTGAGGCGTCGGCCCCGGCCGCGGCGAAGCGTGCGCGCAGCGCCTCGGGCGGCAGCATGGTGCCGTCAGCGGCAAAGAGCTCATTGAACGGGATATTCGAAGCCCCGGGCATGTGGCCGGAGGGCAGGCCGGCGCGGGGCTCCGGTGCGGTGCCGTGGAAGCGGCCGGCGGCGCGGGCGTCCAGCACCAGCGCCGATTTATCGGCCAGCACGCGCTTGATATCGCCGATGCCGAACACACGGCCCGCCACGAAATCAGCGACGTAGCGCGCGGGCTGTGGCGCAACCGGCGTGCCCGAGGCGACGGGCCGCCCCTCGCGCAGCCATTTGGGCAGGCCACCATCCAGCACGGCCGCCTTCTCATGGCCAAACAACCGCATGAGCCACCAACCCCGCGCCGAGGATTGCAGCCCCTTCTGGTCGTAGAACACCACGCGGGTGGCGTTGGTGACGCCCATGGCGCCCATGAGCTTCTCAAAGCGCGCCGCACTCGGGATCATATGCGGCAGCGTCGCGTCCGGGTCCGCCACGACATCGAGGTCGAAGAAATGCGCGCCGGGGATATGCGCCTCGGCGAATTTCGTCGCACCGTCATGCGGCTCGTTCGGCAGGTATTTCGTGGTGTCGAACACCAGCAGATCGGCCGCGCCAAGCTGTGCGGCGAGCCAATCCGTGCTGACCAGATGTTCCAAGATCATTCCTCCACCAGGGCGATGCTGATGCGGCGATTTTGCCGCCCCTTGTTTTCGAGCTTGAGCACTTCCACGCGGCCGATTTCGCCTGTGGCGGCCACATGCGTGCCGCCACAGGGCTGCAAATCCACCGGTGCTTCCAGGGGGCCGATCCGCACCAGGCGCACCCGCCCCGCACCACGCGGCGGCTGGACCGACAGCGTGCGCACCAGCCCAGGATTGGCGTCGAGTTCGGCTTCCGTGATCCAGGTCTCGCTGATCGCGTGGTTCCCGGCGATCAGGGCGTTCAGCCGCTCCGTCAGCGATTCCTTCGTGGGTGGCTCGGCCAGGTCGAAATCGAGGCGCGATTTGTCGGCGCCGATCTGCCCGCCGGTCACGCCGGCGCCGGGGATCAGGCTGCACAGCAGGTGCAGCGTGGTGTGCATGCGCATGTGGCGGTGGCGGCGCTCCCAATCGAGCGTGAGTGTCACCTCGCTGCCAGGCGGGGGCAGGGCGCTGCCCTCCGGCAGGCGGTGCAGGATGGCGTCCGCCTCGGCCTTGGCGGCTTCGATGATCACGGCCTCGCCGCTTGGCCAGCGAAGCATGCCGGAATCTCCTGGCTGGCCGCCGGCGCGCGGGTAGAAATTGCTGCGGTCGGTGATCACGCCAGCGCCATCGGCGCTGAGGACGCGCGCGGTCACTTCGCGCAGATAGGCATCGTCACGGAACAAGGTCTCGGTCATTCGCGGGTCCATTCGGTGCGCAGGCGGGCGCGGTGCTGGCGCAGCCAGAAAAGAGTGAGGGCGCAGGTGGCGTTCTGGATGGCGTTGCGGTCCAGCATGGCGAAGGCGTCCTCGGCCGGCATGATGAGCAGGCGGATATCCTCGCCCTCATGCATCAGACCATGCGTGCCGGGGGCGGGCTGCTCCGGCAGGCGGGCGCGGCCGCAATAGAGCTGCATCAGCTCGTCGCAGCCGCCCTGCATCAGCATATAGCGGCCGATATGCTCGACGAGGTCGGGCGTGACGCCCGCTTCCTCCAGCGCTTCCCGGCGGGCGGCGGCTTCGGGCTCCTCGCCGGGCTCCAGCAGGCCCGCCACGCATTCGGTGTGGATGGGCGGCAGGCCGGCCGCATGCACGGGCAGGCGGAACTGCTCGATCAATGCCAGCCGGTCCGACCAGGGGTCGTAGGGCAGCATGGCCACCCCGCCGCTGCGCCGCCACAACTCCCAAATGAGTTCAGACGAGCGCGCGCCATCGAAACGCTCATAGGTGAAGCGCACGCGCTGCAAGGGAAAGCGGCCGGCCCAGACCACCTCATCGGCGCGGATTTCGAGGCCGGGATAAGGCGGGATGGGCGGAGCCTTGGGTGGCCGATCCTTGGGAGGTATGGCGCTCATGTCGCGGGGACCGTAACCTCGCGCCTCACGCGCGTCCATGAGCCAGAGCTTGCAAATTTCTCAGAAGGCGGCGCTGCCCGCTGCCACGCGGGCCAATCGCCGCCGCGCGGTATTCTCCATCCTGGCGGCGGCCATCCTCTTTGCCCTGGCCGCCTCCTGCGTGAAGGCGCTGGATGGCGCGGTGCCGCTGGCGCAGCTCGTGCTGTTCCGCAGCCTCTTTGCCTTCCCGGTGCTGCTGCCTCTGCTGCGCCAGGCAGGGGGCTGGGGCGCGCTGCGGACCACCAACCCCATGGGGCACGCCTGGCGCACTCTGTTTGGCCTGGTCGGGATGGGGGGCGCCTTCTACGGCTATTCCACCATGCCGCTCGCCACCGTCACGGCGCTGGGCTTCACCATGCCGCTATTCCTGACACTGCTGGCCGTGCCGTTGCTGGGCGAGCGCGTGGGCTGGCGGCGGGGCAGCGCCGTGGTGATCGGTTTCCTGGGTGTTCTGATGATGGTGCGCCCCTTTGGCGCGGGCGCCGCCGAAGTGGTGCCGAGCCTGATCGTGCTGGTGGCGGCCCTGGCCTGGGCGCTGGCCATGATCACCATCCGCCGCATGGGCGAGGCGGGGGAGAGTGGCGTTTCCATCGTGCTCTGGTTCGCCGTCGGCTCCTCCTTCGTTGCGTTTTCCGCCAGCTTGCCGGTCTGGATCTGGCCGAGTGCGTGGCAGTGGCTGCTCCTGCTGGGGATCGGCATCGTCTCGGCCCTGGCGCAATTGCTGATGACCGATGCCTACCGCTCGGGCGAGCCCACCCTGGTGGCGCCCTTCGAATACTCAGGCATCATCTGGACCACATTGCTGGGCGCGCTGATCTGGGCGGAGGCGCCGGATGGATGGGACGGCATGGGCATCCTGATCCTGGTCGGGTCGGGTCTCTACATCTGGTGGCGGGAAGTCCAGCTGGGACTGAAGCGGTGAGCCGCCGCCGAGGTTGCGGCCCGGCGCGCTTGGGGCCAATGGGAACCCATGTCCGCTGAATTTTCCACGCGCCTGCCGCATCACCGCTGGCTCATCGCCTTGGCGTTGCTTCCGCTGGCCGTGGCCGTCATCCGCTGGGCCTCTTTCCTGCCTTCGGTGATTGACTGGGACGAGACGCTCTACATCCTCCAGGCGCGGGAGTGGTTGCGCGGGAACTGGCCCTTCTCCGGCGTTTGGGACATGCATCCGCCCGGCGCGCCAGCGGTCATCGCCGGTGCCTTCCTGCTGCTGGGCGAGAGCCTGTTCACGGTGCGGTTGCTGGGCGTGTTCTGCGTGGCAGCCACGGGATATGCGCTGATCGCGCTGACCCGGGTCGTTGGTGCCCCGCGCCGGCTAGGCTATGCGGCGGCCATTTTCTATGCGGCGCATACCGTGCTGATGGGTGGGCTCGCCTCCAACACCGAGATCATCTTCGCGCCGCTCGTCGTCTCCAGCATGGCGCTGGCTCTGGCGCGCGGGCCGGTCTGGCCGCGCTTGGTCGGCATGGGGCTGCTGGTGGGGTGTGCCCTGCTGATCAAGCAGGTCGTGACGCCGGAGGGTTGCCTCGCCTACGCCATCTTCGCCTGGCCTTTGCTGCGGCAAAGGCGCTGGGGCCTGCTGCTCGCGACGGCCGCCGTCTATGCCCTGCTTTGCCTGATGCCGACCTTGCTGGTGGCCGGCCTCTATTGGCTGCGCGGCGAGTTCGACATCTGGTTCGAGAGTACGGTGCTCGCGCCGCTGCAATATGCCTCCGGCCGCATTCCGTTGGAGCAGATGTTCTGGCGCATCACCCTCTCCGCGATCGCGCTGCGCTGGCTGCTGGTGCTGAGCCTGGGGGCGCTGTTCCTGCCCTGGCGGGACCCCGCGCTGCGCCGGCTGACGCTGTTTGCCCTGGCGTGGCTGGGTGCCGCCAGCCTGGCCGTGGCGGTGCCCGGCTTCTTCTTTCCGCACTACTTCCTGATCTTGCTGCCGCCGCTGGCGCTGCTCGCGGCCATCGGCATCTACGCCTTCGCCGAACGCATCGCGGGGGCCCGGGGCCGGTGGCTGCTGGCGGCGGTGGCCGGCTTCGTGGCGATTGACCTCGTCTCCATCGATGTGGCGCCGCGGCTGTCGCGCGGCTTCGCCGTCGGCGCGCCCGATACGCCCCGGCGCATGGCGGCCCTGATGAATGATGAGCTCCAACCGGGCGACACCATCTTCGTGCCGAATTATCAGCCGGTCGTTTACTTCCTCACCAATGCGCGGCTGCCCACCCGCTTTCCCTTCCCGGTGCATCTGACCGGCGGCTTCGCCAATCTTGCCGGGGTGGATACGGATGCCGAAGTCGCGCGCATCCTGGCTTCCCGTCCGCGCTTCATCGTGCTGGACCGGACCGAGTGGTTCGCGATGCGCCCCTCCGCCATGTCCATGCTGACGGAAGCCCTGGAAGAGGGCTATGAACTGGCGGCGAGCTTCGCTGAGGTGCGCGGCTCGGTGGAACTCTGGCGGCGGGTGGAAGCGGAATGATCGAGGATACCCTCTTCGTCGTCTCCAAAGTCTTCTGGCTGTTTGCCCGGCCCAATACCTTCGCCCTTTTCCTGGCATGCGTCGGTGCGGGTGCCCTGCTGGCCCGGCGCCGCTGGGGCCGCTGGCCGTTGCTGCTGGGGCTGGGCTGGTTCGTGACCGTGATGGTGACGCCCTTATCCGCCTGGCTCACCCTGCCGCTGGAGGATCGCTTTCCGCGCCCCGAGGCACCGGCGCGCGTAGATGGCATCATCATCCTGGGCGGCGCCGTGGAGCAATTGCTGACCGAGCGCCGCGGCATGCCCGCCCTGAATGGCGCGGCCGAGCGCATGACCGAGGCCGTCACGCTCGCACGGCTGTACCCTGAGGCGAGGATCGTCTTCAGCGGCGGCCAGGGCACGCTGCTGCCCGGAGCCAAGACCGAGGCCGATGTGGCGCGCGAACTCTGGGCGGGGATGGGGCTGGAGGGCCCGCGCGTCATCCTGGAGGACCAGGCGCGCAACACCTGGGAAAACGCGACCATCACCCACGCCCTGCTGCAACCCAAGCCTGGCGAGCGCTGGTTGCTGGTCACCTCGGCCAGCCACATGCCGCGCTCCATGGGCTGCTTTCGCCGGGCGGGCTGGGAAATCACGGCCTGGCCGGTGAATTACTCGACGGCGCCGGGCGGGCAGGGCTGGTTCGACCCGCCATTTTCCTTCCGGCTGGGCCAGGCCGAATGGGCCATCCGGGAATTTACCGGCCTCGTGATCTATCGCCTGCTCGGGCGCACCAGCGCACTCCTGCCAGCCCCCTGAGGCGGGCTACAGGTCCCGCCGCATGATGCTCACCGGCCGGTGCGCATCCACCGTCTCCTCGATCACATACCAGCCCAGGGCCGCGTAAAGCTTCTGCGCGTCATGCGTGTAGAGGAACAAGGCATTGTGCCCGGCGTCCCGGGCAGCATCCTCGACCGTCTCGATCAGGCGTTGCGCGCAGCCCTGGCCGCGCGCCTCCGGCACGACATAGACGCCAGCGAGCCAGGGGCCGATTTCGTTGCGGATTTCGAGATCGGCGGCAACGAAGCTGGCCGTGCCGCAGGGCACTTCGCCCGCCATCAGCACGAAGGATTGGGGGGTGCCCACTTCCGCGGTGCATTCGCGCAAGATCTCGCGCACTTCTTCCAGCGGGTGGCCATTGGGGTGCCAGAAGGCATCCCAGAGCCAATTGGCGACGAGGGGAACAAGGTCCGGCCGCTCGCGGATGGTGACGATGCGCCAGGCGGCGCGATTCACAGGGAGAGGATCCGTTCCGGATCAGCCCGCCCGGTCAGCAGGTCCAGCAGGCCGCGCAGATTGCCCTTGAAGCGCCCCCAGCGATCCACTTCCGGCTCGGGATTGAAGGAGCGCAGCAGGTTGATCAGGCAATGCCGCGCCGCCGATGGAATGGCGTGGGACCAGGGGAAGCTGCCCTTGCGGGCCAGGTAGATGGGATTCACCACCTGCGAATAGCCCAGCCGCAGCCCCGGCACACGCCCCTGCTTCACGCCCAGATGCACGCCGCGCGCGGCTTCCAGGCGAAGGATCCTGCCGTGCGGGAGCAGGCGGCGCGTCAGGTCAATATCCTCATACCAGGCATAGAGCGGCAGCTTCTCATCGAAGCGCAGCCCGTATTCCCGCATGGGGGCCAGGCGCAACGCCATGTTGCAGCCATAGCCGTTGAAATGCTCATGCGCCGCGGTGAGGCTGGCGGGCGGAGTGTCGCCAGCCAGGATCGCGCGGGCTTCCTCCGGCGTGATCCCCGGCCCCTTGGCGCCATCGGCGATGACGGTGCCGGTGGCCACCGCGCAATCAGGGTGCGCTGTCAGCACGGCTTGCAGCGCCTGGAGCCAAAGAGGGGCCGCGATGAAATCATCATCCAGGAACAGCACGGCGTCGCAATCACCCAGGGCATCCAGAATGCGGTTGCGCTGGCGCGGCAGCCCGGCCTCGCCCGTCAGGAATTCGACGCCCGGAAAATCACGCGGCAGATCGGCCACATCGGCAGGCGTCACGTGGCAGACCAGGATGCGGTCCGGCGGGCGGGTCTGGCGGTCGAGTTCGCGCAGCACCTCGGCCAGGATGGCCGGGCGGCCGCGCGTCGCGATGCCGATGGCGATCCTCACGGGATGGGCTCCAGTGCGGCGGGGTGGGGCAGGGACGTCGCCTCTCCCGCAAGAAAACCCTCAAGGCGCCCCTGCAACGTCGCCCAATAATAGCGCGCATGCAGCCACCGCCCACGCAGCAGCGAGACGCCAATGCCGCCCAGCGGGCGATAGAGCAGCGGCGCCCAGGTGCTGGCGGGCACGGCATGGCGCCGCAGCGCGAAGCCGAGGCCCAGCCCATAGCGTCCGGCGCGGGCCACGGCCTCCGGCGTCAGGCGCTTGTCGGGGTGGATGATGCGCAAGCCTGGCGCGTAGCGGGCGAAATGGCCGGCCGCCATGGCGCGGCAAACCAGATCATTGCCCTCCGCCGAACCGAAGCGGGCACCCGGCCCCATGGCTTCGTCAAAGCCACCCATGGCCAGTGCCACATCCCGCCGCAGCCAGAGGTTGAACTCGATCACGCTGGTCCAGACATTCGCCAGGGTGATGGGGCCGCCCGCTTCATTCCAGCGGCCCGAGCCAAGCCCGCCTTCCGGGGCGGCGGCAGGCCCGGTGAGGATCGCGAGCCTCGGATCAGCGTCAAAAGCCGCACGCACCTGCGCAAGCGCGCCGGGGGGGAAGACGCAATCATCATCGGGAAAGCCCACCAGATCGCCGCGCGCATGCCGCAGCCCCAGGTTGCGCCCGGCATTGGCATGGGCGCGCGGGCTGCGCAGATGGCGCAGCGGCATGAGGGGGGCGTATCGCGTGGCCAGGGCAGCCAGGCGGTCATCCTCATTCTGGTCCACGAGGATCACCTCGAAAGCCGCCGTCGCATCGCCGAGCAGGCTGTCGAACAGCGCCCCGATCTCGGCCACGCGGCCCTTGGTGGAGACGATGAGGGAGATCATGGGGCCAGCCCCGACGCGCCCGACGGTGCCGCCACGATCTCCATCAGCTTGCGGCGGAATTCGGCGATGCTGAATTGCTGGGCCTGCGCCGCGCAGGCTTGCGGCGTGAAATCCGCTTCGTGCGCCACGAAACGCCGCACGGCGGCGATGATGGCATCAGGGGTCTGCGCGTCGAAAAACAGGCCGGTGCGGCCTTCGTCCACGATATCGCGCGCGCCGCCCCGGTCATAGACAATGAGGGGCGTGCCGCAGGATTGCGCTTCCACCATGGCGATGCCGAAATCCTCCTCGGCGGCGAAGACGAAGGCGCGGGCGGTCTGCAGCAGGCTGACCAACTCGGGCTGCGGCACGCGGCCACGGATGGTGATGTTGGGCGCGCCGGCCGCGGCCGCCGCCACGAGGGGGGCTGCCGGACCATCGCCCACAATGGTCAGCTTCAGCTCTGGCATGCGGGCAAACGCCTCGGCCACCAGCTCGATCCGCTTATAGGGGACCTGGCGGGAGGCGACGAGGAAATGGCCGCGCGGCCCGGAGCCCAAGGGGAAGCCCGCGAGGTCCACCGGCGGATGCAGCACCGAGGCTTCTCGCCGCCAGACCTTGCGGATGCGCTCTACGATGTAGCGCGAATTGCCGAGGATCACATCCGGCCGGGCAGCGCTCATCTGGTCCCAGGCGCGCATGCGGCCGAGCAGCCAGCGCGTGTAGAGCCCCTTCAATCCGCGCGTCAGCCCGGCCTGGCGCAGATACTGGTGCTGCAAATCCCAGGCGTAGCGCATCGGGCTGTGGACATAGCTGACATGGCGCGTGCCGGGCCCGGTGATCACCCCCTTGGCGACCGCGTGGGAGGAGGAGAGCACCATGTCATAGCCCTGCAAGTCGAACTGCTCGACGGCCAGCGGCATGAGTTGCAGGTAGTTGCGGAACATCCGCCGTGCCAGGGGCAGGCGCTGGATGAAGCTGGTGGTGGGAATTTTTCCACCCAGGAAGCCGCGCTGATTCTCCGGCAGGAAATCACAGAGCGCGTAGAGATCGGCCTCGGGGAAGCAGGCCAGCAACTGCTCCAACACGCGCTCGGATCCGGCGTAGCTGTCGAGCCATTCATGGATGATGGCGATCTTCATCGCGGCAGGAATCCCAAGAGGCGGCGCGCCGCCAAATCCCATGAAAACGCGCTGGTGCGCGCATGGCCCGCCGCCACCAGCGCGGCGCGCTCGGCTGGTGCATCGGCCAGGGCTGCCACGGCTTCGCCCAGGGTTTCGGGTCTCGCCGCATCGAACCACAGCGCCGCATCGGCGCAAACTTCGGGCACGGCGCCGGCGCGCGAGGCGATGACGGGGCAGCCGCACCACATGGCCTCCACCGGCGGCAGGCCAAACCCCTCATAGCGTGAGGGAAACACCAGGCAGAGCGCGGATTCGTATAGTGCCCGAAGCTCCGCATCGGACACGCGCCCCAGCGGCTTCACATTCTCGCTGGGCGGGGCGCCATCCTGGCGGAACACCGCCGCGTCCTTGGCGCCCGCCACCGCCAGCACCAGCCCCCGCGCGGCCAGGGCGCCGATGGCGTGCTGGAGGGCCGCGAGATTCTTGTGCGCTGCCCCCGTGCCGATCACCAGGGCATAGCCGCGCGGCGTGAGGCCGTGGCGGGCCAGGATGCCGCCATCGGCCACCTCGCGCAGGATATGTTCTCCGCCTTCCAGCGTCACGCCGATGCGCGTCGCATCGAGGCCGAGATGCGTGGCGATGCGGCCCGCTGAAAACGCCGAGACGGACAGGATTTGCGTGTGGCGAAAGACCAGCATGCGCTGCAGGCCGCGATACCAGTTGCGGAACTTCCAGGAATAGCTCTCCGGCGTATCGAAGACGCCGGCATCATGGATCACAACGGCCTGGTTGCGGCCCTGGGCCACGGGGGCGGTGTTGCCCAGGTTGAGCAGGAAATCGCCGGCCGCGGCGCGCGGCAGGTCAAGCTGTTCCCAAAGCTGCCCGCCCCGCGTGCCGGTGATGGCGGCGGCGAGATTGGGGAAATCAGCGAGGCCCTCAGCACCCGGCGGTGCGATCAGGCGCATGGCCGGTGCCTCACCCGCCGCGACCAGAGCGTCCAGCGCGCGCGTCATTTCACGTGCGTAGCGTTGCACGCCAGTCAGGCCCTGGGTCAGGAATCGGCCGTTGATCGCGATCATGTCGCGCCTGATTGCAGCAGGCGCTTCGCCTGCCAAGGCCGGCGCAGCAGCGGCTTGAGGGCGGCGCGCTCCGCCGGCGTCAGCACGCGCAACATGGCGGCGACAACCAGCAGGAAGCCCGGCAGCGCCATGCCCGCCGCCCAGCGCGCATCGGGGGCCAGGACCATGGCGATGAGCGCGATGCCAGAAAGGCACAGCGCCGGGGCGAATTGCCGCGCGCTGTCGCGTGCCGCCGGGTAAAGCCGGCCCGCCATCCAGAACTTGGCCGCGCAATCGCCGACCGCGCGCAGCGCCCAGGCCACCGCCGCGCCCTCGATTCCCCAAAGCCACAGCATCAGCGCCGAAAGCGGCAGGAAGATCACCACCTGCGCCAGGATGAGCTTGGCCGTGGCATCCGGCCGCCCGATGGCCTCCAGCAGGGCATTGGGCGCGAAGTTGAGGCAGGAGAAGAAGATACCCGCCGCCAGGATGCGCAGAACCATGCCGCCGCCCGCCGCGAAATCAGCCCCGAGCCAGAGCGCCAGCACCCAATCCCCCACGCCGGCCAGGACGAGGCAGGGCGGCAGCGATGCCAGCAGCATCAGCAGCGCCCCGCGCCGCAGCAACCCGGCCGTCACCTCCGGCAGCAAGCGGAAGGCCGAGGCCATGGCTGGCAGCAGCGCCTGCGCGATGGCCAGGGGCAGGATCCACATGCGCAGCACAAGATCGAGCGGTGTGGCGTAGTAAGCGACCGCCGCCAGCGTCAGCAGCGCGCCGATCAGGAAGCGGTCCGCGTAGAGCAACGCCTGGTTCAGCACCGAGGCGAAGGTCATCCAGCCGCCGATGCGCAGCAGGGGCAGCACCATCAACGGGCTGCCGACCGAGAGCCGCGGCAGCACCGGGCGCGCCAGCCACAGATAGGACAGCGTATTGGCCAGCCGGCACAGCACCAGCACGATCATCACGCCGATGAGGCTTTGCCAGAAGATGAGCAGGATCACCGGCCCGACATAATACATGACGGCCACCGGAATGGTGGCGAGGTTGGCCGCGGCAAATTTCTGATGCGCTGCCAGAACGCCCCACAATGCGGCATTGAGCACGATCAGCGGTGCGGCGCAGGCCAGGATGCGGAAGGCGATCAACGCCTCCTCCTGCAAGGCGGGCGGCACGTTCAGCGCGCTTTGCATCAGCCAGGGCAGCAGCATCCAGAGTGCTGCGGCCCCCAGCGTCGCGAAGCCGCCCAGCGCCAGCATGGCCGTGCCGACCAGCTTGCCGGCTTCCGCATCCTCCGCGCCATCCGTCATCCGTTCGGAGAGGCCGCGGGTGAGGGCAGGGCCGATGCCCAGGTCGAAAACGCCGAAGACACCCGCAAGGGCCAGGGCGAGGGTGAAGAGCCCCCAACGCTCCAGGCCCATCTGCTGCAACAGCAGTGGCGTGAGAGCCAGCGCCAGAAGAAGGGGAAGGCCGCGCCCCATCGCGTTCCAGAACATGCCGGAGATCAGGCGCCTTGGCCGGGCACGCGCCTGGGCGGTCTCGCTCATTGGGGGGACCTCCGGGCCTGCACGGCCCGGAGCTTAGCTCAGCATGCGCCGCGGCGCGACAGCACGGCCACGGGCGTGCGCAGCAGGATCCGGATGTCCTGCCAGACGGAGAGGCTCGACACATAGGCCATGTCGAGTGCGACGCGCTGGGCGTAGCTGGTGTCGGAGCGGCCGGAAACCTGCCACAGGCCCGTGATGCCGGGGCGCACGCTCATGTAGTGCATGGAGGCGGCGCCATAGAAACGATCCAGCTCGGACTGGATCACCGGGCGGGGGCCGACCAGGCTCATCTCGCCGCGCAGCACGTTCAGCAGTTGCGGCAGCTCATCGAGCGAGGTGGCGCGCAGGAAGCGGCCGATCCGCGTCACGCGCGGATCATTCTTCAGCTTGCGCGTGGCATCCCATTCGGCGCGCGCCGCCGGGTCGCTGGCGAGGAGGGCTTCCAGCCGCGCCTGGCTGTCCGTCACCATGGAGCGGAACTTGAGGCAGCCGAAGCCTTCGCCATCGCGGCCGACGCGGCGATGCGCGAAGAAGGCCGGGCCGCCATCGGCGCGCACGATCAGCGCAAGGAGCAGGAACACCGGGGCGAGGATGAGCAGCATGGCGCCCGCACCCAGGATATCCATCGCGCGCTTCAGCGTGGGCTGCAGCGACGCGCCTTGCGTCGGCGCCAGCACGGCCTGCGGGGCCGCATAGCGACCGCCGATCCGCGTCTCGCGGATGGCGGTCTCACGTTGCAGGGACGTAAAAGCGTCCAGGCCGGGCATCTGTGCCTCATTCACGGAACACCCGGCGAAAACCGGCAGCCCCGATCTTGGTGTGGCGGGGAAACAGGTCATCCGCTCCTGGCCACGCCGCTGATATGACCCCCATCCCGGGCGGCAATTGGACCCGGTTGAGGCAAGAATGTGGCAGCGCAACAAATCCTGCCCTTGCGGGCTTGGGCCTGGGATGGCAGGGCTTTGACCCCTCTCGCGGAGCGCGCTGTGTCCCGTCTTGCGTATCCGGCTTCAGCCCTGCTGGGAGCTTTGCTCGCCATGCAGTTGTTTGGACTGGACTTCATCTGGCCGCGTGCCGGTCTGGATTGGCGGCCCGTGGGGGATGCGGCGCAGCATGCCATCGCGCAGCGGCATTTCCTGGCCGATGCGTGGCGATGGCCCCTCCTGAATGTGGGCACGCTGCAGGGCGTCAATCTCGCCTTTCTGGACGGTATTCCGGCCCTCGCCCTGCCGCTGAAGATTCTGGCGCCAGTCCTGCCCGAGGGCTTCCACGGAATCGGGCTGTTCTACGCCCTGGCCTGGGTGCTGCAGCCGGTCGCCGCCGTCTGGGCGCTGCGCGGGGCGGGGGTGCGCGGCCTGCTGCCGGGCATTGCCGTCGCGGTGATGGCCAGCGCCATGCCGGCCTTCATCATGCGCTATGGCCATGCGGCGCTGTGCGGGCATTTCGTGATCCTGGCAGCACTCGGGTTGTATTTCCGCGCCCTGGGTGACGCGCGCTGGTGGCGGCTCGCCGTGCCATTCCAGGCGCTGGCGCTGCTGGTGCATCCCTATCTGGCGCTGATGTCCCTGGCCCTTCTGGCTGCCGTTCCGCTGAGCCTGCTGCTGCGCGGCGCGCCCTTCATGCGCGCGGCACTCGGCGTGGCCGCATCCGCCGGGGCGATGCTCGGCACCATGGCCTTGCTCGGCTATTTCGGCGCTTCGGGTGATGGCGGTTACGGCCAATATGCGCTGAACCTTCTCTCCCCCATCTGGCCCTTCCGTTCAGCGACGCTGGGCTGGCTGGTGGCGCGCGAGGTGGACGCCACGGGCCATGGCGGCTGGGAGGGCTATAATTGGCTGGGCCTGGGCCTTTGGGCCGCGCTGGTGGCCGGCGCCGCGCTCGGGCGGGGCTTCATCGCACCCGGGCTGCGGGCGCATCTCGGCCTGGTGCTGGCCCTGCTGGGGCTGACGGCGATCGCGGTGTCCTTCCGCATCGGGCTGGGCGGTGTGGTGCTGCTTGATCTTGGCCCGGCGCCTGGTTTTCTCGAACAATTCCGAGCCTCGGGCCGCTTCTTCTGGCCGGTGGGCTATGCGCTGATGATCGGCGCCGCCGTGCTGCTCCAGCGCCGGCCCGTGATCTTCGCGGCCTGCGCGCTGCTGCAATTCACCGATGCCGCGCCGATGCGCCAGGCCCTCGCCGCCTGGGCGCATGAGCGCGCCCCCTGGAGCATCGAAGCCGCGGCGCTGCGCCCGATGCTGCGGGAGGCGGGCCAGATCACCCTCATTCCCTCCTGGCCCTGCATCCCGCCGGAGGATTCGGCGGCGCGCGTGCTTTCGCTGGAAATCCTGCTGCTGGCCAGCGAAACGCCGCGCCCGGTCAACACCATGTATGCGGCACGCTGGCGGGAGCCGCCGCGCTGCACCGATGCTGAAACCCTGGCCCGCCCCCTCGCACCTGGCGAGCTGCGCATCGGGTCAGGCCTTTCGGGTTCAGGCTGCGTTGCGCTGGGTGGCCTCGGCCTGTGCCGATGAGGGGATGTGCCGCTCGACAATATAGAGGGGCCGTCCCTTGGTCTCATTGAAGATGCGGCCGAGATATTCGCCGATGATGCCCAGTGTCATGAGCTGCACGCCGCCCAGGAAGAGCACCACGGCCATCAGGCTGGGATAGCCGGGCGTGGGGTTGCCGAAGAAGACGGTGCGGATGACCAGCTGAAAGATATAGAGCCCGGCAAAGAAGGCGGTGGCGAGGCCCAGATAGCTCGCGATCTTCAAGGGCCCCACGGTGAAGCTGGTGATGCCCTCCAGCGAGAGGTTCCAGAGCTTCCAGTAGTTCCACTTGGTCTCGCCCGCGGCGCGCGGCGCGCGCTCATAGGGGACGGCGATGGCCGGGAAGCCCACCCAGGCAAACAGCCCCTTCATGAAGCGATGCTGCTCCCGCAGTTGCAGCAGCGCATCGAGCGAACGGCGGGACATGTAGCGGAAGTCGCCGGTATCGGGCGGCAATTGCACCTTGCCGCCCAGGCGTTGCATCACCCGGTAGAAGGCGGAGGCGGTGAAGCGTTTCAGCGCGCCTTCGCCATGCCGGGCGCTGCGCTGGGCATAGGCGATGTCGTAGCCCTGGCGCGCGGCGGCCAGGAGTTCGGGGATCACCTCCGGCGGGTCCTGGAGGTCGGCGTCAATCACCACGACCCCGGCATGGCCGCGTGCATGATCCAGGCCGGCCGTGAGCGCGATCTCCTTGCCGAAATTGCGCGAGAGGTTGACCAGCGCCACGCGCGAATCCGCGGTCGCCAGGCTGCTCATCACGGTCAGCGTAGCATCGCGTGAGCCGTCATTGACGTAGACGACCTCCCAATCGAGGCCGATTCCCTCCATCGCGGCCACGAGGCGGCGGTGGAATTCGGGCAGCACCTCCTGCTCATTGTAGCAGGGGACAACGATGGAGAGCGCGGGATGCATAGGTCCTTATAGCGCAATCATCATGGCAGGTCCTGGGCGCGATTGCGCCAATGCGCCGCAATGTCCCGCCGGGGCGCCACCCAGATGCCCGGGGTTTTCGCCACATGCGCCAGAAGTGCCGCCAGCCCCGGCATGCGGCCAGGCCGGCCGATGATGCGCAGATGCAGGCCGATGGAGAGCATCTTGGGGGCGGTCTTGCCCTCGCGCAGCAGCCAATCCACCGCGCCGATGGCATAGCGGGAAAAATCCTCGGCCTGGACGAAGCCGCCGCCGGGCGAAAAGCGCATGTCGTTCACATCGAAGCCATAGGGCAGTATGACGTGGCCCCCCGCGGTGGTGGGCCGAGATGGATCGGTGTGCATCCGCGGCAGGTCGTCATCGTAGACATCGCTGTCGTAGAGAAAGCCGCCCTCCTCCAGCAGCAGGCGCCGCGTGTTCATCGAGGGGGCGGAGCGTGTGTGCCAGCCCACCGGCCGCTCGCCCGTCGCGTCGCGGATGGCGGCGACGGTGCGGGCGATGACGGCGCGCTCCGTGGACTCCGGCATATTCGCGTGGCTTTCCCAGCGCCAGCCATGCGCGCTGATTTCGTGGCCGGCGGCGTGCGGCGCCTGGGCCAGATGCGGTGAATGCGCCACGGCCCGGCCGCAGGCTGAGAAGGTGGCGCGCATGCGGTGTTCCGCGAAGCCATCCAGGATTCGCCACAGCCCGGCGCGGGCGCCGTAGGCATAATGGGTTTCCATGCAGGGGTCGGGCTGGCCCGTCACTTCCTCGCGGATTTCATGCACGCTTTCATTGCGCGCATCGCCGCTGGCCAGCGACAATTCGGCGCCTTCCTCCACATTGACCACGAAAGAGAGGGCCAGCCGCGCCCCATCGGGCCAGCGTGGATCGGGCGGGTGGCGGCCATAGCCGCGCAGGTCCCGGCCGGCCGGCGGCATTCCCCCAGGGAGATCCATGGTCCATCCTTCGCAGCTTGGTGGAACGGGTTTAGTTTCGCCCGCAATTCAGGAGAAGTCCCCCATGCTCACCGCTGCAGCCACTGGCGTCTGCGTGATCTGCCCCACCCCCTTCACGCCCGATGGCGCGCTCGATGAACGCAGCGCCGCCACCATGACCGAGGCCTATGTCGCGGCCGGGGCCACCGGCCTCACCATCCTCGGCATCATGGGCGAGGCGCCCAAGCTGGACGCCGAGGAGGCGATGCGCCTGACGCGGATCGTGCTGAAGCATGCGCATGGCCTGCCCGTGATCGTCGGCGTCTCGGCGCCCGGCTACGCGCCAATGAAGGCCCTGTCCGCGCGTGCCATGGAGGCAGGGGCTGCCGGCGTCATGATCGCGCCCCCCACGGGGCTGCGCGGCGATGAGGCGACGCTCAGCTGGCTGCAGGGGGCTGCCGAGGCCGTCTCGCCCGCCCCCTGGGTGCTGCAGGATTTCCCGCAGGCCAACGGCGTCCACCTCTCGCCCCGCGTGATCGCCGCCCTGGCCGCCGATGAGCGCTGCGTGATGCTGAAGGCCGAGGATTGGCCCGGCCTCGACAAGATCACCACCCTCAAGGCCATGATGGCCAAGGGCGAGATGCGCCGCATCGCGGTCTATGGCGGCAATGGCGGGCTGTTCCTGCCCGAGGAAATCCAGCGCGGCAATGATGGCGTGATGACGGGCTATGCCTTCCCGGAGATGCTGGTGCGGGTGATCGCCCTGGTGAAGGCGGGCAACCACGACGCGGCGATGGACCTGTTCGAGGCGCATCTGCCTTTGATCCGCACCGAGCACCAGCCGGGCCTGGGCCTGGCGGTGCGCAAATACGTGCTGACGCGGCGCGGCATCATCGCGCATGCGACCATCCGCGCACCTGGGCCGAAGCTCTCCGATGCGACGCGGGGGGAGGTGGATGCCATGCTGGCGCGCCTGGCGCGGCGGGATCCGGTGGCGATGAAGCTGGCGGCGGAATGAGGGTGCAGGCAGGGCGAGGGGCGCTGCCCCTCGAGCTCCCCGGCAAGAACCTGAGGTTCTTGCATCTCCCTCTCGGCGCCGCGCTGTTTTGCGGCTGGGTTTCGAAGCGGCCGCGCCGCTCCGTGGAGAACCCCCCATGCGCCTGAGCAATCGCATCGCCATCGTCACCGGCGCCCAGCAGGGCATCGGCGCCGCCATCTGCGAGGCCTTCGGCCGCGAGGGTGCGCGCGTCGCGGTGAATTGGCTGGATGATGCCGAGGCAGGTGCGCGCGTGGCGGCGTCCTGCGGCGGTGTCGCCATCCAGGCCGATATCCGCACCTCCGCCGGCCGCGCGCATCTCCAGGCTGAGACCGAACGGCTGCTTGGCCTGCCGGATATCCTGGTGTGCAACGCGGGCATTTTCCCGCGCGCGGAATTCCTCGAACTCACCGAGGACACCTGGGACGCCGTGCAGGATGTGAACCTGAAATCCACGGCTTTCCAGACGCAGCTCTTTGCCCGCGCGCTGGTCGCGGCGGGCCGGCCTGGGGTGGCGATCACCATGTCCTCCTCGGCTGTGCGGGGTGATCCGCGCGGGGCGCATTATTCGGCGAGCAAGGCGGGGCTCCTGGGGCTGACGCGCGCCATGGCGCTGGCCCTGGCGCCGCATGGCATCCGGGTCAACGCCATCGCGCCTGGCCTGACGGATACCGCGCAACCGCGCTACGGCAACACCGAGGACGAGCTGGCCGAGCGGGTGAAGACCATCCCCATCGCGCGGCTCGGCCAGCCTTCCGACATCGCGGAGCTGGCCTGCTTCCTGGCCTCGGAGCAATCCTCCTGGATCACGGGCCAGGTGCATCACATCAATGGCGGGTTGTGGATGCCTTGAGCGGCCCGGATGAGGATGATGATGACGATGAAGGGCCGCCCGGCGTTCCCCCCGGCACCCCCTTCTACATGACGCCCGAGGGCCAGGCCGCGCTCCAGGCCGAGCTGCACGCGCTGTGGCATGGCGAACGGCCCAAGGTGACGCAGATCGTCTCCTGGGCGGCCGCCCTGGGGGATCGCAGCGAGAATGCCGATTACCAGTACGGCAAGCGCCGCCTGCGCGAGATTGACCGCCGCGTCCGCTTCATCCAGCGCCGCCTGCACCGGGCCGAGGTGGTGGATGCGCGCGACCAGAAGCGCCGCGACCAGGTGTTTTTCGGCGCGACCGTGACCTATGCCCGCGAAGATGATTCCGAGACGACAGTCACCATCGTCGGCATGGAGGAGGCGGTGGCCGAGCAGGGCCGCATCTCCTGGGTCTCGCCCATCGCGCGCACATTGCTGGGCAAGCGCGTGGGTGATGTGATGAAGCTGCGCACGCCAGCCGGCGTGGAGGAGATCGAAGTGGTGAAGATTTTCTATCCCGAACGCCCGGCTTCGGACGACGGGGCATGAGCGAGCAAGCCGCCATCATCGGCATGGGGCTGATGGGCTGCGACATCGCGGCTATTTTCCTGGCCGGCGGCTGGCGCGTCGCGGCACAGGAACCGGATGAGGCCGCCTGGTCCGAGAAGCGCGCCCGGGTGCGCACGGCCCTTGGCCAGCTGGGCGCCGACCCGGCTCTGGATGCCGGGCTGACGCTTTATGCCTCGCTGGCGGCCATGCCCTTCGCGGAAAGCGCCTGCGTCGTCGAAGCAGCCCCTGAAAACCTGGCGCTGAAACGCGCGCTCTTTGCCGAGCTGGATGGTCTGGTGCCGGACAGCATCCCCATCGGCTCCAACGCCTCGGGCTATCGCATCACCGAGATTGCACGCGAATGCGCCACGAAATCACGCATGTGCAACCTGCATTTCTTCCTGCCGGCGCATCTGGTCCCCGGTGTGGAGGTGGTGAAGGGCGAGGCGACCGAGGCGTGGGTGGTGGACCGCTTCTTCACGATCATGGAAGCGCTGGGCCGCATGCCCATCCGTGTCGCGCGGGATGAGCCTGGCTTCCTCGCCAACCGCATCCAGCATGCGCTGATGCGCGAGGCCTTTTCCTGCATCGATTCCGGCCTCGCCAGCGCCGAGGATGTGGACCGCGCGGTGCGGTATTGCTTCGGCTTCCGCTACCTCGCGGCCGGGCCGATCCTGCAGAAGGAACTGGCCGGGCTGGAGACGCAGCTGGCCGCCGCGGCCACCATCTACCCCAGCCTGAACACCAGCCCCGAGCCCTCACCCGGCCTGGCCCGGCTGGTTGCGGAAGGCCGGCTTGGGCCCAAGACCGGGCGCGGCTACCGCGACTGGCCGGCAGAACGCGCGGCCGAGGAGCGCGCGCGCTACGAGCGCGTGCTGGCCGCGGCACAGCCGCTGCTTCGCGACAGGACGGACAAGCCGTGAGCAAGCGCGGCGTCGTCCTGCTGCTGGGCACGACGCAAACCCTGGCCTGGGCCAGCAGCTACTACATCCCCGCCATCCTGGCCGGCGCCATGGCGCGGGACCTGGGTATCGAGAGCTCCACCGTCTTTATCGCGTTTTCCTGCGCCATGTTGTTGACGGCTTTTCTCGGGCCGCGCGTGGGCCGCGCGATTGATCAATATGGCGGGCGGGTCGTGCTGATCCTCTCCAACCTCGTCTTCATCCTGGGCCTGGCCATGCTGGCACTGGCGCAGGGCCCCGCGATGCTGTTCGCCGCCTGGCTGGTGCTGGGCCTGGCGATGGCGATGGGGCTTTATGATGCGGGCTTTGCCACCCTGGCCGGGCTCTATGGCAAGGAAGCGCGCAGCGCCATCACCGGCATCACGCTGATCGCCGGTTTCGCCAGTACGGTGGGTTGGCCGCTGAGCGGGATCATGCTGGCCGAATTCGGCTGGCGCGGTGCCTGCTGGGGCTGGGCGTTGATCCATCTGGCCCTGGCCATGCCGCTCAATCTGCTGCTGCCGCGTGGCGAGGCGCGCGCGCCGCTCGTTGCCGCGCCGGCCGCGCCACCCACCGCCACCGCCGTGCGCGAGACGCGGCGCACGGCGATCCTGCTGGCCTTCATCTTCGCGGCGGGCGGGTTTTCCGCGGCCGCCCTGGGCGCGCATCTGCCGGCATTGCTGGTGGCGGCCGGGGCCACGCCGGCCGCGGCCATCGCCGCCGGCGCCTTGATGGGGCCGGCGCAGGTGGCGGCGCGGGTGCTGGAATTCACCGTGTTGCGGCGCGCGCATCCCCTGCTTTCGGCCAAGCTCGCGCAGGTGGCCCATCCCGTGGGTGCGGCGATCCTCCTGCTGTTCGGCGCGCCCTTCGCGGCTGTTTTTGTGCTGCTGCATGGCGCGGGCAATGGCATCAACACCATCGTGCGCGGCACCCTGCCGCTCGCGCTGTTCGGCGCCGCCGGATATGGCGCGCGGCAGGGGCTGATCGTGGCCCCGGCGCGGTTCCTCGGGGCCTTGGCCCCGGCTTTGTTTGGCTTTGTGGTGGCGGGATTCGGTGCTCAGGCCCTGTGGTTCACCGCCACCTTGTCACTGGCCGCCTTTGTGGCCCTGTTCACGCTGCGCGTTGCGCCAGAATCCCCAGGAGTGCAGCGTTGAAGGCCTCGGGCGCTTCATAGGCGACCCAGTGGCCCGCGTTCGGGATCACCGCCTCCAGCAGGTCAGGGTCCAGGCTGCGCAACACATCCAGCCGTGCCGAGACATCGGGCCAGGCCACGGCATCGCGCTCGCCCCAGATGCCGGCCAGCGGCGCCTTCGCTTCGGCCAGCGCGTCGCGCAGCATGGCGCTGCCGGCAAAGCCGCGGGAGCGGAGGCGGGCGTGCTGTGTGTTGAATTCCTGGATATCCAGCGCCGTGTCATCAATCAGCGCGCGGTCATGGATCATCAGGCGGGCGAGGTTCTCCCGATGCGCTTCACGCCGCGCATCCCCCTGCTTGTCGCGCACCTTCAAAAGATCGAGCGGCGGGCGTGGCAGCCCGAGCGAGGCCGCGCCGATGGCGGTGTAGCTGCGGATATGGGCCCCCTCCATCGCCGCCAATTGCCCGCCCACATTGGCGCCGAAGGAAAAGCCGGCCAGATGATAGCGGCGCGTGGCGCCCAGCAGCGCCTCCAGCCCCCAGCGCAGCACCAGGGCGGCGCCGGCCGGCGTCTCCTCCTCCGGAAGGGCGGATTCGCCGAGGCCCGGCATGTCGGGCACCAGCAGGCGATAATGCTGCGAAAGCGCCGCGATGTTGCGCAGCCAATGCCGCCAGGAGCCTGAGCCACCATGCAGCAGGACCAGTGGCGCGGCCTCGCGGTCGCTTGGCCCCCATTCGCGCCAGACCAGATGGCCGGCCGTGCGGTGGTGGGTGGCGCTGGCGTCCAGGGCGGCGATCTCAGGGTTCATCAGGAGGGGCTCCTCACGCGGCGTGCCTCGACGCGCGCGATCCAGGTGGTGGAGACGAAGATGACCAGCGCGCCGAGAAAGGTCGAGGTCGTGGGCGTCTCGGCGAAGATCAGGTAGCCCAGGCTCGCGGCCCAGATCAGATCCAGGAACTTGACGGGCTGGGCGCTGGAGATATCGGCCAGGCGGAAGGCGTGGGTCAGCATCCAATGGCCGAAGCTGCCCAGGCACCCGCAGACCAGCACCAGCCCCCATTGCCGCGCATCAGGCCATTCCCAGACCAGCAGCGCCATGGGCAGCGTGAACAGCGAGACGGTGATGGATTGCCAGGCGACGATCACCTCGGGCGTGTCGCGCCTGGTCAGCGCCTTGGTGATCAGGAAGGAGGCCGCGAAGAGCGGTGCGGAGGCCAGCATCAACAGGGAATAATGCCCGCCCGCCCCACTGAGCTGCGGCCCCACCACCACCAGAACCCCGGCAAAGCCCAACAACCCCGCAACCCAGCGCTGCCAGAACATCTTCTCGCGCAGGAAGATCACGGCACCGATCATCACGAACAGGGGGCTCGTGAAGCCGATGGCGGTGAGATCGGCGAAGGGGATGTTCGGCAGGGCGGCGAACCAGAGATAGAGCGCGGTGGAATGCACCATGCCGCGCCACAGCTGCCCACGGATGCCACGGGGGCGGTAGGCCGCGAGGCCCTGCCGCAGGATCCAGGGCAGCAGCACGACGAGGCCGCTGGCATAGCGCAGGAACTGCACCTGGAAGGGCGGCAATTCGGTCGCCAGGATGCGAAGCAGCACGTTGAGCACGCAAAAAGTGAGGCCCGCCATCGCGGCCAGGGCCATGCCGGCCGGTGTGGGATTGAGGCGGGGAAACACCATCCATGCAGCCTGACCGGCCCCAGCCCCTTGCGGAAGCCCCAGCGCTGCCTACCATCCATGCATCTCCGGAGAAGCCACGCATGCCTGATACGAACCTGCCCTTCGATCCCTCGCGCCTCAAATTCGGCGTGGGCCAGCCCGTGCCGCGGCAGGAGGATCCGAAGCTGTTGCAAGGGCAGGGGCGCTACACGGATGATCTGGCGCTGCCGGGCCAGCTTTATGCCTATGTGGTCCGCAGCCCCTATGCCCATGCCGTGCTGAACGGCGTGGATGTGAGCGAGGCGCTGGCCGCCCCGGGTGTGCATGCCGTGATCACCGCCGCCGACCTTACCGAATATGGCGACATGACCTGCCCGATGCCGCTGAAGAATGCCGATGGCAGCCCGATGCGCACCACCCGCCGCCCGGCCCTTGCCACCGGCAAGCTGCGCTTCGTGGGCGACCCGGTGGCCGTGGTGGTGGCTGAAACCAAGGCCCAGGCCAAGGATGCCGGAGAGCTTGTGGCCCTGGATGTCGAGGCGCTGGACGCCGTGACGGAGGCTTCCGCAGCCGCCGCCGCGCCGTTGCTGTATGACGATATCGCGGAAAACTGCGTGCTGGACTTCGCCTTTGGCGATGCGGCCAAGGTCAACGCGGCCTTCGCCTCGGCCGCGCATGTCCAGAAGCTCTCCATCCGCAACAGCCGCATCGTCGTGGCGGCGATGGAGCCGCGCAGCGCCATCGGCGAATTCGCGGATGGCCGCTTCACCCTGCATGTCGGCTGCCAGGGCGTGTTCGGCCTGCGCAACCAGCTGGCCGATGACATCCTGAAATTGCCCAAGAGCCAGGTGCGCGTGCTGACCGGCAATGTGGGCGGCAGCTTTGGCATGAAGGCCAATGCCTATCCGGAATACCTGCCGCTGCTGCATGCGGCCAAAATGCTGGGCCGCCCGGTGAAATGGACCGATGAGCGAAGCGGCTCCTTCATGTCGGACCAGCATGGGCGGGACCATGAGGTGGAGGCCGAGCTTGCGCTGGATGCCGAGGGGAAATTCCTCGCCGTGCGGCTCGTCAGCTTTGCCAATATGGGGGCCTATCTCTCGACCGTGGCGCCGCTGATGGGCACTGGCAATTTCGTGAAGAATGTCCAGTCCAACTACACGCTGCCGCTGATCGAGGTCCGCACCCGCTGCATGCTGACCAACACCACGCCCGTCTCGGCCTATCGCGGCGCCGGCCGGCCGGAGGGCAATTACTTCATGGAGCGCCTGATCGAAGAGGCGGCGCGCGCCATGGGCAAATCCTCCGTGGCGCTGCGCAAGCTGAACCACATCAAGCCGGATGAATTTCCCTACGCGGCGCCTTCGGGCAGCGTCTATGACGGGGGCGATTTCTCCGCGATCCTGGAGGAGGCGCTGAGTGCCTCCGATCATGCGGGCTTTGAGGCGCGGCGTGCGGAAGCAAAGTCCCGCGGGAAGCTGCGCGGCATCGGTATCGGCAATTTCCTGGAATGCACGGCCCCCCCCGCCAAGGAGCAGGGCGGCATCCGCTTCGAGAAGAATGGCACCGTCACCATCATCACCGGCACGCTGGATTACGGGCAGGGCCATTGGTCGGCCTTCGCGCAGGTCCTGCATCAGTATCTCGGCGTGCCGTTTGAGAGCGTCCGCCTGCTGCAGGGTGATTCTGACGAACTCGTCGCCGGTGGTGGCACGGGTGGGTCGAAATCGCTCATGGCCTCGGGTGCCGCCATCATCGAGGCTTCGGCCCTGGTGATCGAGAAGGGCAAGCTCGCGGCGTCCTATATCCTGGAAAGCTCGGTGGCGGATATCGAGTTCGAAGCCGGCCAATTCACCATCGCCGGCACGGATCGCGGTGTTGGCATCATGGAACTGGCCGCGAAGCTGCGTGAGAGCCATTCCCTCCCTTCCGAAGTGCCGGCTTCGCTCGATGTGCAGCATGTCTTTGACCAGGCGCCCATGGCCTATCCCAATGGCTGCCATGTCTGCGAGCTGGAGATTGACCCGGATACGGGCCTGACCAAGATCGTGAACTACACCTCGGTCAATGATTTCGGCGTGGTGGTGAACCCGCTTCTGGTCGCGGGCCAGGCGCATGGCGGCATCGTCCAGGGCATCGGGCAGATCCTGCACGAGCAGGTCTCCTACTCCGAGGAAGGCCAGCTTCTCTCCGGCAGCTTCATGGATTACGGCCTACCCCGCGCGGATGACCTGCCGGACTTCGCCGTGCGAAGCCACCCGGTGCCCTGCACGACCAATCCCCTCGGCGCCAAGGGCTGCGGCGAGGCTGGTTGCGCGGGCAGCCTGCCGGCAGTGATGAATGCGCTGGTGGATGCGCTGCGCCCGCTCGGCGTCAACCATCTGGACATGCCGGTCACGCCGGAGAAGCTCTGGCGGGCGATCCACGCGGCGGGTTAGGGCAGCCAGGCCTCTCCGGGCAGGGAGGGACAGCGTCCCTCCCGCTATTCCCGCAGCAGAACCCGCGCCACCAGGGCCGCGCTGCCGGCCAGGCCGATGGTCAGGGCCATCGGCAGCGCGGTGCCGTCATGCAGGACGGAGATGATCGTCCCCGCGACCGCGCCCATGCCGAATTGCAGCGTCCCGACCAGGGCTGAGGCCGTGCCGGCCATATGCGGAAATGGCGTGATGGTGATGATGGTGCCGAGCGGAAGCGCGATCCCCAGCAGCGAGACGTAGAGGAAGATCATCGCGTATTGCGCGAGGAAGGGTGCGCCAAGCGCCGTCAGCGCAACCAGCCCGATGCCGGAGGCCGCAATGATGGCGATGGTGAGGTTGAACAGCCTCTCTCGCCCCAGGCGCGCGGCGAGGCGCGCGGAGAGCTGCGAAAACACGATGAAGCCCGCCGCGGCACCACCAAAAAGCCAGCCATAATGCTCGGCTGCCACACCGTTCAGCGTGATGAAGACAAAGGGCGAGCCGGCGATATAGGCGAACATGCCGGCGATGGCGAAGCCCGAGGCCAGCGCGGCACCCATGAAGCGCCGATTGACCAGCAGGCTGGCATAGCTGCGCAGGATTTCGAGGAAGGAGACGCGCCGGCGGCGAGCGTCCGGCAAAGTCTCCGGGAGGAAGAACGTGCAGAGGATCAACGTGCCGAGGCCGACCAGCGCCAGGAACCAGAAAATCGCCCGCCAACCGAACCAGGCCGAAATATAACCTCCCATCAGCGGCGCCAGGATGGGGGCGACCCCCATGACCAGCATCAGGCGCCCCATCAGGCGAACGGGGTCCAGCACATCGGAGACGTCGCGCACCACGGCGCGGGAGATGACCATTCCAGCGCAACCCGCCAGCGCCTGGAGCAGCCGCAGCGCGACCAGCGCTTCCATGCTGGTGGCCAGGGCGCAAAGTGCCGAGACGACGACATAGACGATGAGCCCGGCGAAAAGCGGCCGGCGCCGGCCCAGCCGGTCAGAGAGGGGCCCATGCAGCAGCTGCCCGCCAGCCATGCCTACGAAATAGGCGGCGAGGGTGAGCTGCACGCCTTCCACGCTGCCGCCCAGGCTCGCCCCGATATCGGGGAAGGCCGGGAGATACATGTCAATGGAAAGCGGGCCGAAGGCTGCAAGCAGACCGAGCAGCGCAGCCAATCGGCCCGTGGAGATCATCCGCGGGTGTTAGCCCGGCGGCGGCAGGAAATCCACCTCATGCAGGGCGGAGAGGCGCATCACCTCCGCCGGGTCCGGCACGTTGTGGATGGCCTTGAACAGATCGAGCAGGCGGCGCGCCGGGCTGACCCAGAAGAAAGCGCGGCCGGGCGCGCCACTCTCGTTGAAATAGCCATGCATGATGCCGCGCGGCATGCGCACCAGATCCCCGGGCTTGGCGATGTGCGACTGGCCATCGAGCATGACGCGCCACTCGCCCTCCAGCATGAGGATGTATTCATCCTGCATGGGGTGGATATGCGGCGGCACGAAGGTGCCGGGCGGGGAGAAAGCCTCGAAGGCGAAGCAGTCATCGGTGGTCTGCTTGGGATGATAGGTCTGGCCGAGGATGTTCCAGGTGGTGCCGTCCAGGCCGGTTCCGGCCCGCGTGATGCCTGCGGTTTCGATCATGCTGGTCTCCTCTTGGTGGTCGGTCTGGAAAATGGCGGCTTGGCCTCAAGGCTTCCGCCGGGGCGCCTCACCGGCGGCAAAGCGCACCATATCTCGGCCGCGAAGCCAAGCGAGCGGCCGGCGCCCGGCGCGCAAAAAACCTCAGACATGGAGGTATTGCTCCCGCAGCTGAGGTGCCGCGGCCAGCGCCGCGCTGTCACCGGTCCAGACTGTGCGGCCGCGCTCGATGATGACGTGCCGGTCCGCGAGGCGCATGACGGCCGAGAGGTTCTTGTCGATCAGCAGGATTGCCTGGCCCTCGGCTTTCAGCGTGCCGAGCACGGCCCAGATCTCCGCGCGGATCAGCGGCGCCAGGCCTTCGGTGGCTTCGTCCAGGATGAGCAGGCGCGGATTGGTCATCAGGGCGCGCCCGACCGCGAGCATCTGCTGCTCACCGCCCGAGAGGTTGCGGCCGGAATTGCCCCGCCGCTCCCGCAGGCGCGGAAAGAGCGCGTAGATGCCCGCCAGATCCCAGCGGCCGGGACGCGCCGTGGCGATCAGGTTTTCCTCGACGCTGAGGGTGGGAAACACCTGGCGCCCCTCCGGCACCAGCCCGATGCCGCGCCGGGCGATGACATGGGAGGCAAGGCCGTTGAGTTCCGCCTGGTCCAGCGCAATGCGCCCGCCCGTAACGCGCCCGCCCAGCGCCCCCAGCATGCCCATGATGGCGCGCACGGTGGTGGTCTTGCCCATGCCGTTGCGGCCGAGCAGCGTCACCACCTCACCGGTTTCGACGCTGAGGGAAATGTCATGCAGGGCCTGGCTCTGCCCATAGGCGACGGCGAGGCTTTCGATCCAGAGCATCACGCCTCCGATCGCTGAAGGGCGAATGCCCGGAAGCGTGAATCGGTGGCGCAGCGGGCTGGTTTCTCCGATCGCTGAAGGGCGAATGCCTGCGGGTGCGGCGCGGTGGCATGCCTCATGCTTCGTCCTCGCCGAGATACGCGTCCCGCACGGCGGCATTGGCGCGGATGTCGTCGGGCGTGCCGGCAGCGATGACGCGCCCCTGCGCCAGGACGGAAATGCGGTCGGCCAGGGCGAAGACGGCGGGCATGTCATGCTCGATGAGCAGGATGGCGTAGCGCGCGCGCAAGCTGCCCAGGATGCGCATCAGGCGCTCGGCTTCCTCGGCGCCGGTCCCGGCGAGGGGCTCGTCCAACAGCAGGACACGCGGCCGCATGGCCAGGGCGATGGCCAGTTCCAGCTGTCGCTTTTCGCCATGGCTGAGCACCGCCGCCGGGACATCGGCGCGCCGTTCGAGGCCGACTTCGGTCAGTGCCGCCATCGCTTCGGCGTTCAATTCGGCCTCGGCATTGGCGGCGCGGAAAAAGCGAAAGGAGGAACCGCTGCGCGCCTGCACGGCCAGCGCTGCATTCTCGAGCGCGGTGAAGGGCAGGATGACGCTGGTGATCTGGAAACTGCGCGCGAGGCCGGCGCGGGCGCGCCTGGCCATGGGCAGCCGCGTCACATCCTCGCCCGCGAAAAAAATCTCACCGGAATCGGGGGCGAGCGTGCCGCTGATCTGATGGATCAGCGTGGTCTTGCCCGCGCCATTGGGGCCGATCAGCGCATGGATTTCGCCGCGACGAAGATCAAGCGAGACGTCATCCGTCACCGTCAGGCCACCGAAACGCTTCCTGAGATGGCGGAGTTCGAGGAGCGTCTCAGCCACGTTTTCGCCCGCGCGGTCACCCACGTTTTCCCTCGCGCGGTCACCCACGACGCAACAGCCCGGCGATGCCGCCACGCATGAAGAACACGCAGAAGATCAGCATCGGCCCGAAGATCAGCCGCCAATGCTCGGTCAGCTTGGCGAGCCATTCCTCGATCAGCACGAAGGCCAGCGCACCCATCAGCGCGCCATGCGGCCCGGCAAGTCCGCCCAGGATCACCATGAACAGAAGATCTCCGCTGCGCTGCCAGGCGAGATAGGCAGGGGCCACGAATTCCGCCGCATTGGCCAGCAGGACGCCAGAGAGTCCGCCAATGGCCCCGGCGATGACATAGGCGACCAGCCGATAGGCATAGGGCTCGAAGCCGACCGCCCGCGCGCGGGTCTCGTTGTCGCGCGCGGCCTGCAGCACGCGGCCGAAGCGGCTGTTGAGCAGCGCCTGCACCAGCGCCCAGACGGCGATCAGCAGGCCCAGGCAGACGAAGTGAAACACCAACCCGCCCTCCAGCACGCGCGAGCCGAACACCTCCAGCCGGTTATAGAGCGTGTAGCCGTCATCGCCGCCATACAGCGCGAAGAAGGAGGTGGTGAAGAAGGCCATCTGCCCGAAGGCCAGCGTGATCATGATGAAATGTACGCCCGAGGTGCGAATGGCGATGGCCCCCGTCAGCAGCGCGAAGGCGGCGGCGGCGGCGATGCCGATGGGCACCACCATCCAGGCCTCGGTGATGCGGCCATGATCCAGCACGACCACGGCATAGGCGCCCACACCCATCATCGCGGCCTGGCCCAGGCTGACCAGGCCGGCGCCACCCACCAGCAGCGAGAGCGAGATCGCCGCCATGCCAAAGATCATCGCGCGCGCCAGCAGCGTCAGCGAATAGCCCTGGCCGAAGCCGATGAAGGGTGCCAGCGCCAGGGCTGCGAAAATGGCCAGCGCGATGGCAATATCCTGCCGCTTCATGAGCATCTCATCGGCGCACCGGAAACAGGCCGGCCGGCCGGAAGGCGAGGATTGCCGCCATCACCACATAGATCAGCATGGAGGCCATCGCCGCCCCAGCCTGGCGCGCGGCGGAAGGGTCGAGAAACAGGCGCATCAGATCGGGCATCATCCCGCGCCCGATGGTCTCCACCAGCCCCACCAGCAGGGCCGCGATGAAGGCGCCGCGCACCGAGCCGATCCCGCCGATCACGATCACCACGAAGGCGAGGATGAGCAGGTTGTCGCCCATCCCCGGTTCGACCGAGAGGATGGGGGCCGCCATGGCGCCGGCAAAGCCCGCGAGCATGGCGCCGAAGCCAAAGACCAGCATGAAAAGGCGCCGGATATCCACGCCGAGTGCCGAGACCATGGCCGCGTTGGATGCACCGGCGCGGACCAGCATGCCCACACGCGTACGCTCCACCAGGAACCAGAGCAGCCCGGCAATGGCGAGGCCGGCCACCAGGATGGCAATGCGGTAGGTGGGGTAGAGCAGCCCATCCATGACCGGCACGCCACCGCTGAGCAATTCGGGCAGGGGCATCTGCATGGGGGCGGTGCCGAAGACCGCCTTCACGCCCTGGTTGAGGAACAGGATGACGCCGAAGGTGGCGAGCACCTGGGAGAGGTGGTCCCGCTCATACAAATGGCGAAAGACCAGGAATTCCAGCAGCAGGCCGAAGCCGAGTGTGGCCGGCAGCGTCAGCAGCAGCCCCCACCAGAAGCTGCCGGTGAGGGCCGCCAGCGTGGCACCCATATAGGCGCCCAGCATGTACTGCACGCCATGGGCCAGATTGATGAAATCCATCACGCCAAAGACCAGCGTGAGCCCCGCCGCCACCAGGAACAACAGGATGCCGAATTGCAGCCCGTTCAACGCCTGCACGAAAAGGAGCGTGGTGTTCACCGAATCAGATGCGCGCCGCCATCCGGCACTCGGCCGCCCAGGGGTCCACATTGGCTTCGAGAACCTTGCGCACCGTCTCGGTCTGGAACTTGCCGTCGGGGCGGCGCGCCACCTGGAGCTGCCAGAAATCCTGCACGGGATACTGGTTCACGCCGAAGCGGAAGGGCCCGCGCACTGACTGGAAATCAGCCGCTGCAATTGCCGCGCGAACCGCGTTCTTGTCGGACAGATTGCCACCGACGCGCCGCACCGCGGCGTTGAGCAGGTTTGCCGCGTCATAGCTCTGCGCGGCGTAGGTGGCCGGCACATAGTTGAAGGCTGCCTCGAACTCGGAGACGAAGCGGCGGTTCACCGGGTTGTCCATGTTGGGCGCCCAGCTGGCGGCGCTGAAGAAGCCCAGTGCCGCTTCGCCCTGGGCCGGCAGCGTCGCTTCATCCACGGTGAAGGTGGAGAGGAAGGGGATATTGGCCAGGCCCGCCTGGCGGTATTGCCGGACCAGATTCACGCCGAGGCCGCCCGGCATGAAGGTGAAGATGGCATCCGGCCGCATCGAGGCGATGCGCGCCAGCTCGGCCGAGAAATCGAGCTGGGTGAGGGGGACATAAACCTCATCCACCACGGTGCCCTGGAAGCGTGACTTGAAGCCGGCCACGGCATCGCGCCCGGCTTGGTAATTCGGCGTCATCACGAAGACGCGGCGGTAGCCGGCATCCTGCGCCACCTGGCCCATGACGGAATGGACCTGGTCATTGTTGTAGCTGGTGGTGAAGAAGAAGGGATTGCAGCCACGGCCGGCGAAGGTCGAGGGGCCGGCATTGGTGGAGATGAGGAAGGTGTTGCTCTCCGTCACCGGGCGCATGATGGCGGCCAGCACGTTGGAGAAGACGACGCCGACGACGAAATCAACCTTGTCCCGCTCGATCGCGGCGCGGACCTTGGTGACGGCGACATCGGGGCGCAGTTCATCGTCGATCACGATGGTCTCGACCGGGCGGCCGCCCAGCTGGTTGTTCAACTGCCGCATGCCCAGCATCCAGCCATCGCGCAGATGGGTGCCATTGGCGGCGGCGGGGCCGGTGAGCAGGGCGACGAGCCCGATCTTGATCGGGGTCGGCTGGGCCTGGACGGCGGGGGCTGCGAGCAGCCCGGCGCTGGAGGCCAGAAGGGTGCGGCGGGGCAAACCCGGAACCTGAAACGCCATCAGATGCTCTCCAATTGCTTTAAGCTTCAAACATTCGATACATCATCGCAAACCTGCCATGCAAGTGCCGCGACCCTCATCGTCAGCGGATGTTGCGCATCCGGCAAGGGGCTGAGGATGGTGAAGTGGTCCAGCCCGGGCATAGCCTCGGACCCGCCGCCCCAGAGTGCCGCGAATTCGGCGCTCTGGCGCAGGAATTCGCTGCTTTCCGCGCCACCCACCACACAATGCAGCGGCCGCCCCGGCGCGGGCAGCAAGCCGGGCGAGAGGGCGCGCGCGGCCGCCGCATCAAGCCCGAGGGCGGTGTTGATGCTGGTGGGGATCAGCGGTTCCAGCCAGAACAGCCCGGATATCGGCACCGCCGCCGCGACCAAGTGGGCCGGCAGCCGTGCCAGCAGCATCGCGGCCAGGTGCCCACCCGCCGAATGGCCGCTCACCAGCATGGGTCGGTTCAGCCGCCCATGCAGCGCCCGCGCGGCGGCTTCGGCCTGTTCCACGATCTGGGCCAGCGGGACGGCGGGGCACAGATCATAGGAAGGGCAGGCGACCGCCACCCCGTGGGCCAGCAGCCCCGCCGCGCAATGGCTGACGGCCGAGCGGTCCATCGCCTGCCAATAGCCACCATGGAAGAACATCGCGACGCCGCGAACCTCCCGGGGCAGGAACAGGTCCATCACTTCGCGCGGGCCGGGGCCGTAGGCGATCTGCTGGGGGGGATGGGCCGTTCGCAGGGCGGCGGATTGGCGCATCCATTCCGCGATGATGGCGGGGTGGCCGGGCACGCGGGCGCGGTTGTTGTATTCGATTTCGAGGTCCATGCCGCGATGATAGGCCAGCCGGCGCTTTTTTGGCACAATGGGGGGATGCGCATCTACCTTGCCGGCCCCGAAGTCTTTCTGCCTGAACCCCTGGCCGCGGGGGCTGCGAAGAAGGCGATCTGCGCGCGGCATGGGATGGTGGGCGTCTTCCCGCTGGATGCGCCGGCCCCCATGCCCTCCGGCCCGCCCGATTGGCGGCGGATTCATGCGGCGAACGAGGCGCATATCCAGGGCTGTGACGTGCTGGTGGCCAATCTGACGCCGTTTCGTGGGGTCGCGGCGGATCCGGGGACGGTGTTCGAGCTGGGCTATATGCGCGGGCTCGGTCGGCCGGTCTTCGGCTATACCCACGCGCCGGCGGATTACCGCGCGCGGGTGCCCGGCGCGCGGCGCGACGGCGCCATGTGGCGGGATGCGGATGGGCTGGAGATCGAGGATTTCGGCCTGGCGGAGAATTTGATGCTGGAGGGCGCCATCGCCGCCTCGGGGGGCGTGCTGCTGCGGGCGGAACAGCCCTTGCCTTGGGCGGATGTCACGCTGTTCGAGGCCTGCCTCCTCGCCGTCAGGGCGCGCATTGTAAGAAAATTGTAATTGTTGCCCGTGCTAACCCTTCCTCATCTCCCGGCGAATTGACCTCAACGCTCGCTAAAAGCCCGCCAATCCAGGGGGCCTGATGAAGCGCTGAGGTTGTCATGGATCACGCCGCTTCGCCGAACTGGAAGACCATCCTGCTCAACCTCGCCGCCTGGGCTGCGGCCATCTGGATTGCCTATGAGCTGCTCTACTACGAGCAGTACAAGCTCACCGGCCCGACGCTGATCTTTGACCGTCTGTCCGACTGGTCGGGCATCCCGGAGAAGCCCTTGCGCCTTTTTGTGGCCGGCATGGAAATCATCGCGGCGATCCTTGTCCTGGTGCCGCGCACCCAGGGTTTGGGCGGGTTGTTCGCGGCTGGCATCATGGGCGGCGCCATCTTCTTTCACCTCTTTACCCCGCTCGGCGTGGACCCCTATGAGGATGGCGGTGCCCTCTTCAAGGAGGCCTGCTTCACCTTCACCATGGGGCTTTTGGTGGCCTGGTTGCGGCGCGATCAACTCCTGGCGCTGTTGCCGCGCCGCGCCGCCCTGGCGGCCTGAGCCGTGTCGCCCGTTGCCCTGCCGGCCCGCCCGCCGCGCGATCTGCGCCTTGATGTGCTGCGTGGCTGGATGCAGATCTCGATCTTCATCTCGCATGTCGTCGGCACCTCCCTGGCCTGGGGAATCCACGCGGCCTGGGGGCTTTCCGACAGTTCGGAGATGTTCATCCTGCTTTCGGGCCTCACGCTGGGCTCGGTGTTCGGGCTCAAGCTGGCGCGGCAGGGGGCGGGGCTGGCGCAGCAGGATCTGCTGATGCGCGCCTGGCGGCTTTACCGCACCCATCTCCGGGTATTCTTCATGTTCGCGGCGATGGTCCTGGTGGCTGATCTGCTGTTTCACGTGCCGGATGCCGTGGATCGCTTTGGCTGGCGCTTCCTGGTGGAGCAGCCTTTCGCCGCGGTGGCGCTCTCGGCCACCACGCTCTACCAGCCGGATTTCATGGGCACTTTGCCTGTTTTCGTCGTGGGGATGCTGGTGCTTGGGCCGTTTCTGCTTCTGGTGCGGCGCATCGGCGCCTGGGCCTTGTTGCCGAGCTTCCTGCTCTATGCCGCTACAAATCTTGGCTGGGTGGAAACGCCGGGGCTTGGCGGCTCGCTGATCGGGTTTGATCCGCTCGCCTGGCAATTCCTGTATCTGCTGGGCGGCTTGCTCGGCTGGCGGGCGCTGCATGGCGTGGCCCTGCCGCGCGCTGGCTGGATGACGGGGGCGGCTGCGCTGATCGTCCTGGCGGGTTTTGCCGCCCGCCTGGTGGAGCATGGTTTCCTGGATGGCCCGGCCTTCGCCGCCTCCGCCCTGCAACACAAGGAAGTGCTGGCACCGACGCGGCTCGCCCATGCGCTGGCGCTGGCCTACCTGGTGGCGGTGCTGGTGCCGCGCGAGGCCGGCTGGATGGATGGCATGCTGGGCCGTGCCTTGGCTGCCATTGGCCGGCACAGCCTGCGGGTGTTTTGCGTGGGGCTGTTCTTCGCCTGGATCATCTCGCGCGTGATGGAAGCCATGCCCGATCAGGCGGGCATGCTCGGCGTGGTGCTGGTTCTGACAGGGATCGCGGCACTCTGGACCATCGCGGTGTTTTCCGAGCGCACGCGGCCCAGCCACGCCATGGCGCAAAAAACCTCATCGGGGTGATGCGCTCGCGGGGGGTGCCGTCCCGCGGCCGTCAGGCCATTTCGCGGATCAGCTTGGCCCGCAATGCGCGCGCGATATCCCGCCGGCTTTCGGCCGTGATGACGAAAGCCCCGGGCCCGCCCATCACATCGCGGCGGTAATGCTCCTCCAGCGTCTCGCCGGCGCGGGTCACCTGGCCGGAGCCTGAGATGGCGAGCGCATTCACCACCATTCCCCGCCGCACGACGATGTCCCGCGCAACCGGGGCAGGCCGCATGCTGCGCATGTCCGGCCCATCGCCCGAGACGTCAATCACCATCTGCTCGGCGTGGAAGGGCCCCTCGCGCAGCAAGTGGCTGGCGTGATGGATGGCATCGCCGATCGCATTATAGGTCTGCTGGGTGCGTGGGGCCCCCAGCAGCGCATCGGCGATGGCCTGGGCGGAGCCAAGGTCATGCACGCGCTGCCAGTCCACGATGGTCTGCGAACCGCCGGGGCTGCCCCACTCGATCATGGCGATGGCCATGGCGCCGCGCGGCTTGCTGCGAATGGCGGCCACCACCTGGGGGTGGGTCAGCGCCTCGGCATAGCCTTCGCGCTGCAGGCGGAATTCATCCTCCCCGATGGAGCCCGAGGCATCCATGGCCAGCACCAGCAGCATGTCCACCGCTTCGCGCGCGGCGGCGCGACGGGCGGTGAGGGCGGCGGGTGCCGCCAGCAACAGGCGGCGCGGAACGGTCATCTCGGGAAACCTTCCAAAGGCATGGAGCCATCTTGGAAGTGCCGGGCCAGGGCTGGCAAGCGAAATGGCGAAGCGTCAGCGCCAGGCGCGGCGAAGCCGCAGGAAGCCGAGATAGCCAAGCTCCAGTACCGGCGCCACGACGGGAAGTGCGGAGATGCGACCGAGCCAGGCCCAGCGCGGCAAGGCGCTCCAGAGGGCGGCGAAGGCGGCCGCGCCGCTCGCCATGCTGCCATCGGCACGCCGGACATGCATCCGCGCCAATGCGGCCTCGCGCGTCAGCCCGGGCGCCAGCGGGGCGTCGGGCAGGGAGACATCCACAAAGCACAGCGCCGCCGCCCCTTCGGCCCGCCGATAGGTCGCGATTTCGCGGGAGCAGACGGGGCAGCCGCCATCAAAATACACCTGGGTGCGCGGATCTTCGGCCATGACAGGCAGATGGTGGGCTTGCCGTATGGCGCAACCGGGCGATATGCCGCTCCATGCAAAGCTTCCCCGACTGGCTCATCGCCGAACTCCGCTCCGACCATGCGGGCGAGACGGGCGCCGTGATGATTTACCGCGGGATCCTGGCCTTCTGCCGGGATGCCACCCTGCGCGATTTCGCCCAGCGCCACATGGAGACGGAGCAAGGGCATCTGCGCCTGATCGAGGAGGTGCTGCCGAAGGCGCAGCATTCGCGCTTGTTGCCCATCTGGCGCGTGGCCGGCTGGATCACCGGCGCCGTGCCCGCGCTGTTCGGCCCGCGCGCCGTCTATGCGACGATTGATGCGGTGGAGACCTTCGTGGACCATCACTACCAGCAGCAGCTCGACCGGCTCGACGCCGAGCGCATCTTCCCGGACCTGCGCGACATGCTGGCCCGCTGCCAGGAGGAGGAGGTGCACCACCGCGATGAAGCACGGCAGATGCATGCCGGTGTGGTGGGCGCAGCGCTGCGCGGCTGGGGCCGGCTGGTCGGCTTCGGCAGCGAAGCCGCCGTCCATGCCGCCCGGCGCATCTGAAGGCGTTGCAGGTCCCTGACGGACAGAAGGTGGAGGAAACCCGTTTTCCTCCCGGGGTGGTCAAGGGGCGGCGCCCCTTGATCCCTTCCGCCTAGATCGTGTCCACGCTCACCGCCTACATCACCCTGGCCCTCTCCGCCTTCGTGGCCGCGACGATTTTTCCGCTCCAATCCGAGGCTGTCCTGGTCGGCCTCATGGTCACCGGCGATCATGCCGTCTGGGCGTTGGTTCTGGTGGCCAGCGTGGCGAATACCCTGGGTTCGGTGGTGAACTGGGCCCTGGGCCGGCTGATCCACCGCTACCGGGACCGGCGCTGGTTCCCGGCCTCGCCCGAGGCGCTGGCGCGGGCCGAGCGGTGGTACGGGCGCTGGGGCCATTGGTCCCTCATGCTGAGCTGGGCGCCCATCATCGGCGATCCGCTGACCATCGTGGCCGGCGTGCTGCGTGAGCCGCTTTGGCGCTTTGTGCTGCTGGTCGCCTTGGCCAAGACGGGTCGTTACGTGACCCTCGCGCTGATCACCCTTGGCCTCATGTGACGCGGTTGCCATTCGCTGATTCAGTGTCACATGATGTGGACATGCTCGAACGCGCCCCTGATCTCCGTCCCCACGCCATCGTGATTGGCTCCGGCTTTGGCGGCCTTGCTGCCGCCGTCAGGCTGGGGGTGCGCGGCTATCGCGTGACGGTGCTGGAGAAGCTCGATGGGCCAGGCGGGCGCGCCTATGTCTATCGGCAGGATGGCTACACCTTTGATGCGGGGCCGACCATCATCACGGCGCCCTATCTCCTGGAAGAACTCTGGGCACTCTGTGGCCGCAAGCTCTCGGATGATGTCGAGCTTCGGGCGATTGATCCCTTCTACAAGATCCGATTCGATGATGGCGAAACCTTCTCCTGCACGGCGGACCTGCCGGCGATGCGCGCCGAGGTGGCGCGGATTTCGCCCGGCGATGTGGAGGGCTTCGATCGCTTCATCCGGGACAGCGAGGCGATCTACAAGGTCGCCTTCGTGGAACTGGCCGACCAGCCCTTTCACCGCTTCACGACCATGCTGCGCGCCATTCCGAACATGCTGCGCCTGGGCGGCTATCTCACGGTGCACCAGAAGGTCGCCACCTATTTCAAGAATGAGAAGCTGCGCATCGCCTTCAGCTTCCATCCGCTGCTGATCGGCGGAAACCCGTTCACCACCACGGCCTATTACTGCCTGATCGCGCATCTGGAGCGGCTGCACCGGGTGCATTACGCGATGGGCGGCACGGGTGCCCTGGTGCGCGGCCTGGTCGGGCTGATCGAAGGTGTCGGTGGTGCGATGCGCTACAACACCGAGGTCTCCCAGATCACCGTCGAAGGCGGCCGCGCGACGGGCGTGCGGCTGGCCTCGGGCGAGCACCTCGAAGCGGGGGTCGTTGTCTCCAACGCCGATGTCGCCTGGACCTACAGCAAGCTGCTGTCGGAGACGCCGCGCAAGCGCTGGACCGACCGCAAGCTGGGCCGCGCGCGCTACTCCATGTCGCTGTTCGTCTGGTATTTCGGGACGAGCAAGCGCTTCGAGGATGTGTATCACCACACCATGGTGCTGGGGCCGCGTTACCGCGAATTGCTGAAGGACATCTTCACCACCAAGCGTCTGGCCAAGGATTTCAGCCTCTACCTGCACCGCCCTACAGCCAATGACCCGTCACTGGCGCCGCCCGGTTGCGATGCCTTCTATGTGCTGGCCCCGGTGCCGCATCTGGGCAGTGGCACGGATTGGCGCGAGCGCGCCGAACCCTATCGCGCCGCCATCCAGAAGCGGCTGGAGGAGACGGTGATGCCCGGGCTGGGCGATGTGATCGCCACGTCGCATATGCTCACGCCGCAGGACTTCCAGGACCGGCTTTCCTCGGTCAATGGCGCGGCGTTTTCCCTGGAGCCGCAACTCTTCCAGAGCGCCTGGTTCCGCCCGCACAACAAGAGCGAGGAGGTGGAAGGCCTGTATCTGGTGGGGGCGGGGACGCATCCGGGGGCAGGGGTGCCGGGGGTGATTTCCTCGGCCCAGGTGCTGGACGAGATCGTGCCCGATCCCGTCCCCTTGGCTTCTGCCCAGCTTCGTTAAGGTCAGCCGCGCCCCTCCCAGGGCATGAGCGAGGCCTTCACGGTCAGGAAGGGAACATTCGCCTCGGGCGTCACGCTGTCCATGAACAGCACGGCCTTGGCCACGTTCTGCACATCCATGGTGGCTTCCACCATCATCTCGCCATTGGGCTGCTTTACGCCCTTCTGCATGCGTGCCGTCATGTTCGTCGCGGCATTGCCGATATCCACCTGGCCCGCGGCGATGTTGTATTTCCGCCCGTCCAGGATCAGCGACTTGGTCAGCCCCGTGATGGCATGCTTGGTCGCCGTATAGGCCACGCTGTCTGGGCGGGGCGTATGGGCGCTGATCGAGCCGTTATTGATGATGCGGCCGCCCTGGGGCGTCTGCTCCTTCATCATGCGAAACGCCTGCTGCGCGCAAAGGAAGCTGCCGGTGAGGTTCACACTCACCATTTCCAGCCATTTTTCCACGGGCAGGTCTTCCAGCAGAAAGCCCTGCACGCCCATGCCCGCATTGTTGAACAGCAGGTCACACCGGCCCCACTTGGCCTTCACCGCCGCGAACAGCGCGTTCACGCTGTCGGGCGAGGCGACGTTGGTCGCCATGGGCAGCGCGTTTGCGCTGTTGGCGCCCGCCATCTGCGCCGTTTCGTCCAGTGCGTCCTGCCGGCGGGCGGCCAGCGCCACGCGATACCCCGCGGCCAGAAGGCCCAAACCGACGGCGCGCCCGATTCCCGTGCTGGCGCCCGTGACCACTGCAACCTTGTTCATCGCGTTTCTCCCGCATGCTGTGCCGCAAGATTGCGCCGGGCCGGCGATGCAAGCAATCTCACCCCATGGAGCTGACCTTCACCTGTGCCCCCGCCCATGCGGTGACAAACCCGCCCCGCCAGCGCGCGCCCGAGGGCAGCTGCGACAGCCATTTCCATATCTTCGGACCCTATGATCGCTTCCCCTTGAGTGCGACGCGCCCCTACACCCCGCCCCCCGCATTGATCGCCCATTACCTGGATATGGCGCGGACACTCGGCCTGACGCGGCGCGTGGTGGTGCAGGCCAGCGTCTACGGCACGGATAATGCCGTCACGATGGATGCCGTCGCGCAATTCGGCCATGACAATGCGCGCGCCATCGTGGTGGTGGATGACGCAGCGACCGGGGCGGAGCTGCGGCGCCTGGCCGATGCCGGAGCGGTGGGCGTGCGTTTCAACGCGGTCAGCGGCAATGGCACGCCGGTGGAGCAACTGGAATCCCTGGCCCGACGCGTCGCGGATCTCGGCTGGCATATCCAGCTCTACATGAAGGGCGATGTGCTGATGGCGCTCGCCCCGCGGCTTGCCACGCTGCCGGTGCCCCTGGTGCTGGACCATATGGCGGGGGTGAATGCGGCGCATGGGCCGGATGGCGCGGCGCTTTCGGCCGCCCTGCGATTGATCGAGGCGGGGCGCGCCCATGTGAAACTGTGTGGATATCGCGCGAGTGTGGCGCCCTATGCCGACCTCACGCCCATCGCGCGGCGCTTTGTGGCTGCCGCGCCGGAGCGCTGCGTCTGGGGCACGGATTGGCCGCACACGCAATTCCAGACGCCCGCACAGATGCTCGATGACGGGATGCTGCTGGATTGGCTCAGTGAATGGGTGCCGGATGCGGCAACCCGCCGCCGGATCCTGGTGGAGAATCCGGCGGCGCTTTACGGCTTCTGAGGCGGCGGGGCGGCCGCCCCGCCCCTACAGCCAGAAATTCGTGGATGCGAGGCTGGCGACGCCGGTGATCTGCACCTGGAAATCGGCGATGCCGTTGCCGTCCACATCGCCTTCCAGGATGCCCGCATCGAAGCGCAACTCACCGGCCAGGCCCGTGAGGGCGCCCGCACCGATGAAGGCGAAGGCTTCGTCGCCCAGCGTATTGGAGTCGGCGTCCATCAACTGGAGGTCCACCTTGTCGCCCTGGGCGACGGTGAAGTCGGTGATGACATCGCCATCGGCGTCGAACACATCGTCGAAGCGGAAGGTATCGGCATTCGCCCCGCCGGTCAGGCGATCCTTCCCGGCCCCGCCGATCAGCGTGTCATTGCCGTTGCCGCCATCCAGCACGTCATCGCCGCCGGCGCCATCCAGCAGGTCATTGCCGCCCTGGCCGAAGATGGCCTCGCCGAAGGCCGTGCCGGTCAGCGTATTGGCCGCGTTGCTGCCGACAATGGCCGCGGCATCCTCATTGAGGATGCTGCCGAGCGCCACGGCGGTTGCAATGGCCAGCCCCGGGGTCGCGGTGGAAATGACCACCGCGAAGCCCTCATTGGCCTCGGCCGAGGTATCGCCCTGGACGTTGATGGTGAGCAGCTTGCTGGTCTCGCCCGCGGCGAAATCCACCGTGCCGCCCGGCATGGCGCCGCCCACGAAATCCGTCCCGTTGGCCTTGCTCGGGCCATTGCCGACGACGCCGTAGGTGATGCTGTGCGCGACGGAGGTATCGCCATCGCGAGTCACGGTGAAGGTGAAGGGCGTGCTGCCCGCCTGGCCTTCGGACTTGGCGGCATCGGCGGCCGCTATGGCAAAGCGTGTCGGGTCGTCATTGCGCAGGACGCCCTGGGCGGTGCTGGTGCCCAGCACGGAGCCAACCGGGCTGGAGAGCGTCAGGGTGAAGCTCTCATCCGCTTCCCAGACTGTGTCGCCGGCGGCATTGACGTTGATGACCCTGGAGGTCTGGCCCGCGGCGAAGGAGACGATGCCGGAGGGCAGGACGCCGCCGACGAAATCCGCCGCATCCGTGGGGTTGAGGCCGGAGCCTGCGATGGCCCATGCGGCGCTGGAGGCACCGCTGACATCGCCTGTGCGCGTGACGGTGAAGGTCAGCAAGGTGCTGCCGGGCAGGCCCTCAGGCCGGTCCGCCAGGGTGGCGGCCACGCTGAGGGTGGCGGGCGGGGCCGCATCATCATTGCGGATGGTCGCGCTGGCCGTGGCGGTGCCGAGCGAGGCACCGGAGGGCGCTGAGAGGGTGACCGCGAAGGCCTCATTCACCTCGAAATCAGTATCTCCGGCGACATTGATGGTGATGGTCTGGGTGGTCTGGCCCGCGGCGAAGTTGACGGTGCCGCTGGGCAGCACGCCACCCACGAAATCATCCGCATTGGCCGTCCCGCTGACAGCATAGCTGGCAGATGCCGCACCGGTGGTATCGCCCAGGCGTGTCACGGTGAAGGTGAAGGCCGTGCTGCCGGCATCGCCTTCGTTGATCAGGCCGACGGGGCCGCTGATGTTCAGCAATGCATCATCATTCACGATCACGCGCGACGCGATGGCAGTGCCGAGCGAGGCACCAGCCGATGGGCTGGAGAGGGTCAGGCTGAACTGCTCGTTCAGCTCCAGGGTGGTGTCGCCCAGGACATCCACCGTGATGGTCTGGGTGGTTTGGCCGGCGGCGAAGCTCACCACGCCACTGGGCAGCACGCCGCCCAGGAAATCGGCGGCGGTGGCCGGCTGGCCGCTGCTTCCCGTCACAGCCCAATTCGCGCTGACGGCACTCGTCGTGTCACCGCTGCGGGTGACGGTGAAGGTGAAGGCCGTCGTGCCGGAATTGCCCTCGGCCAATGGTGCGCCGCCGGTGAGGGCGAGCAGCGCATCATCCGTGAGGATGCTGGCAAAAGCCGTGGAAGCGGCAATGGCCAGGCCGGGCGTTGCGGTGGAGATCTGCACGGCGAAGCCCTCATTGGCCTCGATCGCGGTATCGCCCTGGACGTTGATGGTGAGGGTCTTGCTGGTCTCGCCCACGGCGAAATCCACCGTGCCGGTCGGGAAGGCGCCGCCCACGAAATCCGCCGCATTGGCCTTGCTCGCGCCATTGGGAACGACGCCGTAGGTGATGCTGTGCGCGACGGAGGTATCGCCATCGCGCGTCACGGTGAAGGTGAAGGGCGTGCTGCCCGCCTGGCCTTCGGACTTGACGGCATCGGTGGCGGTGATGGCGAAGCGCGTCGGGTCGTCATTGCGCAGGATGCCCTGGGCGGTGCTGGTGCCGAGCACGGTTCCGACCGGGCTGGAAAGTGTCAGGGTGAAGCTCTCATCCGCTTCCCAGGCGGTATCGCCGGCGGCATTGACGTTGATGACCCTGGAGGTCTGGCCCGCGGCAAAGGAAACAATGCCGGAGGGTAGGACGCCGCCGACGAAATCCGCCGCATCGGTGGGGTTGAGGCCGGAGCCCGCGATGGCCCATGCGGCGCTGGAGGCGCCGCTGACATCGCCCGTGCGCGTGACGGTGAAGGTCAGCAAGGTGCTGCCGGGCGCGCCTTCGGCGCGGTCAGCGAGGGTGGCGGCGACGCTGAGGCTCGTGGGAATGACCACATCCTCATTGAGGATGCTGGCAAAAGCCGTGGAGGTGGCAATGGCCAGGCCGGGCGTTGCGGTGGAGATCTGCACGGCGAAGCCCTCATCGGCCTCAACCGTGGTATCGCCCTGGACGTTGATGGTGAGGGTCTTGCTGGTCTCGCCCACGGCGAAATCCACTGTGCCGCTCGGGAAGGCGCCGCCCACGAAATCCGCCGCATTGGCCTTGCTCGCGCCATTGGGAACGACGCCGTAGGTGATGCTGTGCGCGACGGAGGTATCGCCATCGCGTGTCACGGTGAAGGTGAAGGGCGTGCTGCCCGCCTGGCCTTCGGACTTGACGGCATCGGTGGCGGTGATGGCGAAGCGCGTCGGGTCGTCATTGCGCAGGATGCCCTGGGCGGTGCTGGTGCCGAGCACGGTTCCGACCGGGCTGGAAAGTGTCAGGGTGAAGCTCTCATCCGCTTCCCAGGCGGTATCGCCGGCGGCATTGACGTTGATGACCCTGGAGGTCTGGCCCGCGGCAAAGGAAACAATGCCGGAGGGTAGGACGCCGCCGACGAAATCCGCCGCATCGGTGGGGTTGAGGCCGGAGCCCGCGATGGCCCATGCGGCGCTGGAGGCGCCGCTGACATCGCCCGTGCGCGTGACGGTGAAGGTCAGCAAGGTGCTGCCGGGCTGGCCTTCCGGCCGGTCCGCCAGGGTGGCGGCCACGCTGAGGGTGGTGGGGACGAACGAATCATCATTGAGGATGGTCGCATCGGCCGTGGCGGTGCCAAGAGACGCACCGGAGGGCGCCGAGAGGGAGAGGGTAAAGACCTCATCCGGCTCGATGATGCCGTCCCCCGCCACATTGATGGTGATGGTCTGAGTCGCATCGCCGGCGGCAAAGAGAACGGTGCCGAAGGGCAGAACCCCGCCCACGAAATCCGCCGCATTCGCCGCCCCGGTGACCGCGTAGCTGGCCGAGGCCGCACCACTGAGATCGCCCGTCCGGGTGACGGTGAAGGTGAAGGCGGTGCTGCCGGCATTGCCCTCATCGATGGGGCTTCCCGGGCCGCTGAGGCTCAGGATCGCGTCATCATTGCGGATCGTGCCATCGGCGGAGGCGGTGCCGAGCGTGGCGCCGGTGGGGGCCGAGAGCGTGACGGCAAAGCCCTCGTTCAGTTCCACTCCGATGTCGCCCGTCACGAGGATCGTGATGGTCTGGCTTGCCTCACCGGCCGCGAAGGCGACCGTACCGGAGGGCAGCACGCCACCCTGGAAATCAGCCGCATTGGCGCCGGTCCCGGTCACCGCCCAGGTTGCGCTGGACGTGCCCGTGATGTCACCGGTGCGGGTCACGGTGAAGGTGAAGGGGGTGGTGCCGGCATTGCCCTCGGCCTTGTCGGCCGAAAGGGGAGCGAGGGAGAGCGTGGTCCCCGTGAAGCCGCTGGCCAGGAAATCGCCATCGCTGAAGCGCAGGGTTTCGACATCGGCGTTGACCGTATCCGTGCCGTCGCGCGCCGCGGTGTTGTCCACCACGGTCACCACCCCGGTGCCGGGATCGCGCGTCACGGTGTAGCCGGCACGTGCGCCCGTGAAGACGGCGATATCGGTGCCGGTGCCGCCGATGATCAGATCATTGCCGCCAGCGCCGGTGAAGGTGTCGTTGCCGATGCCGCCATCGAGCGTGTCATTGCCATTGCCGCCGGTCAGGCTGTCACCGAGGCCCGAGCCGATGACGTATTCGAAGTTCGAGAAGCTGTCCGTGCCGCCCTCGCCGTCATTGGCGATGCCGGTGGCCATGTTCACCGTGACGCCACTGGTCGCCTGCGAATAATCCAGCAGGTCGCTCGTGCCGCCGGCGCCATCCATCGTGTCATTGCCGCCGCGCCCGGCGATGCGGTCGCTGAAGCCAGAGCCCGTGATGCTGTCGGCGTTCAGGCTGCCGCGCACGGCCCGCATGTTCACCAGCGTATCGGTGCCGCCCTGGCCATCATTGGCCGTGCCCGTCCCCAGATTGACCGTCACGGCCTGGCCTGCGCCGTTGATGAGGTAATCCGCGAAGACGGTGTTGCTGCCGGGCCCGGTGATGGTGTCGTTGCCGCCACCGCCCGCGATCCGCGCAAAGCTGCCCACGATCGGCGCTGTCACGGTGATGGTGTCGCCCAGGGCGCTGCCCAGGATACGCTCGATGCTGACCAGCGTGTCGGTCCCGGCCGAGGCGGAGACGGCGGTGCCGTTGCCCGAGGCATCCAGCGTGACGGTCACGGCCTGGCCGAGTGCCGCGAAATTAGCACGGTCCGAGCCGGCATTGCCGGTCAGCGAGTCGTTGCCGGGGCCGCCCACCAGTTCATCGTCGTCATTGCCGCCGAACAGGCTGTCATTGCCTTCATTGCCGAACAGCGCGTCCATGCCGTCGCCGCCCTCGATGACGTCATCGCCGCCCGCACCGGTCAGGCTGTCATTGCCGGCAAAGCCGCGAATGATGTCATTATTGGACGTGCCGGCGATCGTATCGGCGTTTGCCGTGCCCTCCAGCGGTTCATCATTGCGGATGACGCCATTGGCGGCCGCCGTCAGCAGCACGCCGCCCGTGGGTGCGGAGAGCGTGACCGTGAAGCCCTCATCCGGCTCCGAGGTCACATCGCCGGCCACCTGCACGGTGATGGTCTTGCTCATCTCGTTGAAGGCGAAGTTGACCGTGCCGGAGGGCAGGGCCCCGCCCGCAAAATCATTGGCATCGGCCGGGTTGGCGCCGCTGCCGGTCACCGCCCAGGCCACCGAGGAATTGCCGCTGCGGTCGCCCGAGCGGGTCACGGTGAAGGTGTAGTCCGTCAGGCCGGCCTGGCCCTCCACCTTGTCGGCGGAGAGGGCAGCGACGGAAAGGCCGGTATCATCCGTGATGATCGTGCCCTGGTTCGTCGCGGTGCCGAGCGTGGCCCCACCCGTCGGGTTGCTGAGGGTGACGAAGAAGACCTCGGTTTCTTCCACCAGCGTATCGCCGGCGACCTGCACGGCGATGGTGCCGGCCGTCTGGCCGATGGCGAAGGTGACGGTGCCGCTGGGCAGCACGCCGCCGACGAAATCCGCACCGGTGATGCCGCCACCCATGCCCGCGCTGACCACCCAATCGGCGGTCACGGCGGCCGAGGTATCGCCACCACGAATGACGCCGAAATTCAGCGTCGTGCTGCCGGCATTGCCTTCAATTCCGGCCACGAAGTTCGACGCCATCGCGATGACGGGGGCCGGCGGGGCTGGGTCGTCATTGAGGATCGTGGCGTTGAACGCGGCGGTGCCGAGCGTGGCGCCGGCCGAGGGGGCGGAGAGCGTGGCGGTGAAGATCTCATCCGCCTCGAAGGTCGTGTCGCCCGCCACATTGATGGTGATGGTCTGGCTGGCCTGGTTGGCGGCGAAGTTGACGGTGCCGCTGGGCAGCACGCCACCCACGAAATCCGCCCCGTTGGCCGCCCCCGTGACGGCATAGTTGACCGATGCCGCGCCGGTGAGGTCGCCCACGCGGGTGACCGTGAAGCTGAAGGCGGTGCTGCCGGCATCGCCCTCGCTGATCGGACCCACAGGGCCGCTGATGTTCAGCAGCGCGTCATCATTGACGATGATGCGCGAGGCAGTGGCGTTGCCGAGCGAAGCGCCGGGGGAGGGGGCCGAAAGGGTCAGGAGCATCCCGTCATTCGACTCGACCGCGGTATCCCCCGCGACATTGACGGTGACGATCTGGCTCGTTTCACCCCCAGCGAAGCTGACCGTGCCGGAGGGCAGGACGCCGCCCACGAAATCCGCCCCATCAACGGGGGAGGCGCCGGTGCCCGAAATGGTCCATGTGGCGCTCGAGGTTCCCGAAACATCGCCCGAGCGTGCAACGGTGAAGGTCACCGGCGTGGTGCCGGCATTGCCCTCGGTGACGGTGCCACCGCCGCTGGTGGAGAGCAGCGCGTCATCATTCCGGATGGTGCCCCCCGCGCTTGCGGTGCCGAGCGTGGCGCCCGTGGGAGAGTTCAAGGAGACCGTGAAGCCCTCATCCGCTTCGACGACGCTGTCCGTGAGGACATTGACCGTGACGAGCTTGCTTGTCTCGCCGGCGGCGAAGTCCACCGTGCCGGAGGGCAGGACCCCGCCCGCGAAATCGGCCGCGGTGGCGCCCGCGCCCGTGACGGCCCAGGCGACACTGGACGGAGCTGTGGTGTCGCCCGTGCGGGTGACGGTGAAGGTGAAGGGCACCGAGCCGGCATGGCCCTCGGCCTTGTCGGCGGAGAGGGCGGCGATGCTGAGCACTGGCGGGGGCGCGCCGGAGAAACTGGTGGCCAGGTAATCAGCATCGCTGAAGCGCAGGGTCTCGACGCTGCTGCGAACCAGATCGGTACCATCACCGGAGACGAGGGTGTCGAGCACCGTCAGATCGCCGGTCACACCATCACGCGTGATAGTGTAGCGAGCGCGCGCGCCGGAGAAGACGGCCGTGTCATTGCCGACATCGCCAGTCAGGATATCATTGCCGCCGCGGCCTTCCAGAAGGTCATCACCGCCATAGCCGTTCAGGCTGTTGGCATTGGCATCGCCTCGCAGCGTGTCATTCGCGGTGGTGCTGCCGACGGCGTTCTCGATGCCGCTCAGGCTATCCACGCCACCCAGACCGTCCTGGACAACGCCCGAGGCCAGATCGAGAATGACACTGCTGGTGGAACTGCGATAACTGACGACATCCAGGCCAAGTCCGCCCTCGATGGTGTCGCTGCCAGCCTCGCCACGGAACCAGTTGTCGCTGTCATTGCCGACCAGGCTGTCATTGAAGGCGCTGCCACGGGCGGCACCGATGTTGAACAGCGTGTCCGTGTTGCCCCAGCCATCCGTGGCCGTCTGGGTGACGAGGTTCACGGTGACGCCAAAGCCGTCGGCATTGCTGTCGGGGTCGGTGAGATACTCGGCGGTGATGTAGCGCGCATCGGCCAGGACGCCGCGCAGGCTATCGGCACCATTGCCGCCGCGCAGATAGGTCTGCTGCGACTCGCCGAACTGGCCGGTCCAATCAACGCGTGCGCCGGTCAGATCGTCGTTGAAATTGGTGCCCACCAATTGCTCGATGTCATTGGCGCCGCCTGCAAAGACCTCGGCGTTGCCGTAGCCATCATTGGCAATCGTGAGCGTAATGAGGTTGGCGACCACACCCTGCGTGGGCTGAACGTCGCTGCTGTTGTAAGGTGTGAAAAATACGACGTCGAATCCCGCGCCGCCTGTGTAGCTGTCCACGCCCGCTCCGCCCGAGAGCGTGTCATCGCCTGCGCCACCAACCAGCACGTCATTACCCGACATGCCATAGAGGCGATCCGCGCGATCCGTGCCGATGATGGTGTCGTTGAAGTTAGAGCCGAGCACGGCCTGGATCTTGTCGAAACTATCCGTGCCGCCATAGCCATCCTTGCCGGTGCCGGCTGCGACATTCACGCCACCCAGTACCGTATCCGTGCCGGAGAGATTGATTCGGATGGCGCCCGGATCACCGCGATAGTCGGCGAAGACGCGCGTATCATTTTGCGGTGCGCGCAAGGTGTCGTTGCCGCCCAGGCCGCGGAGTTGCGTGTCGGACCCGCCGCCTGACGTCGTGGTGTCGGTGATGATCTTCCCGGTCAGGTCATCGGCAAAACCCGTGCCGGTCAGCGCCTCGATGCTGATCAGCGTGTCGGTGCCGCCCCAGGAATCCGTTGCAGTGCCGGTGGTCAGGTTGGCGATGATGCCGGCGGGTAAGCCCTGGTTCGAGTTGAAACCATAATCCGCGGTATCGAAGCCGCCTCGACCGTCGAGCGTGTCATTACCGACATCTCCGGCAAGGGTGTTGTTCTGTGCATTGCCGGAGACGCTGTCATTGCCGCCGCTGCCGGCGGCGTTCTCGATCGAGGTCAGGCTGTCCGTGCCGCCACCCGACTTCACTGCTGTGCCAAGGACAAGGTCAATGGTGATCGCGCTGTTGACCCCGTAGCGATAGATATCCGTACCAGCGCCCCCGTTGACGATCTTGTTGCCGCCAGCCGAGGAGATATAGAAAGTGTCGTCTGCCCCCCCACCGGTCAGGGTGTCGTCAAAGCCGTTGGAGGCAGTGACGCGGGCCACGTTGATCAGCGTATCCTGGCTGTCGAAGCCATCCTGGCTGACGACGCCTGTGCCGAGGTTGACGTTCACCGCCTTGGTTGCGTCAAAGTAGTCAGCGACGGTCAGTCGGGTGTTGTTGCCGGTGATCGTGTCGTTGCCGGCGCTGCCGCGGAAGACCACTGTGAACGAAGCACTGGTCGAGACTGCGGAGCCGTTGAAGCTGTCGTTGCCGGCGGTGCCGTTGATCTGGTTGATGTTGACGAAGTTATCGACGCCGCCGGCCGACTTCGTGACCGTCCCCACGCCTCTGGTGTCGCCCGTGAATACGGCGCTGATGCTGCCCGAAAGCGTGGAGTAACTGATGGTGTTGCGGGTTCCCGATTCGCTGCCATCGACTGAATCGTTGCCGGTCCCGGTGCGGAAGAAATCGCTCCCTGTGCCGCCGATCAGGGTGTCGTTGCCGTCGCCGCCGATCAGGGTATCGTTGCCGTCACCGCCTTCGATCCTGTCGTCGCCGGCACCGCCATCAACGGAGTCGTTCCCGCCGCCAGCTTGAATCGTCTCGTTCCCGCTGCCAGGCTGGCCACCTGTGACCCCGGCACTGACGCCAGCGGGTGTGATCGTATCGTTCCCGTTGGTGCCCAGGATTCCTGTCTGCACGCCATCGAAGATGGTGCCGAGGATGCTGGTGAAGGAGCCAAGTGTCGCGTTGCCGGAGGGGCTGCTGAGCTGAATATTGACCGTCTCATTGGCCTCGACGATCGCGTCGCCGGCGATGTTCACCGTGATGAGCTTCGACGTCTCGCCGATGCCAAAATTCAAGGTGCCGGAGGGGAGCACGCCCCCCACGAAATCAGCGGCCGTGGCGGTGCCGAAGGCGGTGGCGGCCCAATTCACGGAGGCGGCGACGCTGGCATCCCCGTTGCGCTGGACGGTGAAGCTCATCGGCGTGCTGGCGCCGACAGCGCCCTCGAAGACCGAGGGGTTCGGCTGCCCGGCAAACACGATCACCACGCCGTCATCATTGGTGATGTTGTAGGAGACGGAATTGCCAATCGCCGCCCCGGATGACGGGTTGGTCAGGTTGACAATAAAGGTTTCGTTCTGCTCGAAAACCGTATCACCGGCGAAGTTCACCGTGATGATCTTGCTGGTTTCGCCGATGCCGAAGGTCACTGTGCCTGAGGGAAAGACCCCACCGGCGAAGTCCGCGGCGTTGGGCACATTCGCGCCGGGGAACGGGGCTGGCGCCACAGCCCAGTTCGCCGTGGCTTCGATCGTCAGGTCACCCGAGCGCGTGATGGTGATGTTGAACGGCGTATTGCCGGAATTCCCCTCATTGGCGTTGAAGCCGGAGGTGTTGGTGGTGGCGAGGATCGCGCCATCATCATTGTTGATGTTGCCAAAGCTGGTCGTGATCGTGCCGAGCTGGGCGCCCGGACCGGCGCTGGTCAGGCTGACGCCGAAGCCTTCATTCGGCTCCAACACCGCATCGGCCGCCACGCTGAAGGTGATCATCGCCTGCGTCACGCCGGTCGGGAAAAGCACCGTGCCGGAGGGCAGGACGCCACCCACGAAATCCGCCGCATTCGCCGAACCGGAATTCACCGCCCAGTTGGCAAAGACCGAGGTGGCCGTATCTCCGCTGCGCAGGACTGTGATGTTCACCGGCGTGGAGAATAGAGTTCCCTCCGTGACGCTTGCGGAAATCGGATTGGAGAACTGCATCGAGATGATGGCAGGGTTGCCGTCATCATTCACGACAGTGCCGGTCATGAGATTGCCAGCACCGACGGTGGCATTGGCGGAAGCTGAGGTCAGACCCAGGCGAACCGTCTCATTCGGCTCCACCGCCGTATCGCCCGCGATGTTCAGCGTGATGCTGGCCGTGGTCTGGCCAGCGGCGAAATCCACTGTGCCGCTGGGTATGGTGCCGCCCAAGAAATCCGCGGCATTGACCGGATTGGGGTCGGGGAAGGCATTGGGGTTGATCGCCCAATTGACCGAGACGGCCTGCGACGTGTCGCCGCTGCGCACCAGGTTGAACACCATCGGGCTGCTGCCGATGTTTCCCTCATTCAGGGCGGGCGCGACCTGAGGAGCGAAGGCAATCACCGCGCCATCATCATTCATGATGACATGGCCGACTCCGCCGCTGCTGACCACCGTGCCGGCCGACGGGTTCGACAGAACGACCATGAACCCGTCATTCTGCTCGAAGGAAGTGTCGCCCGCGATATTCACGGTCAAGGTCGTGGTGGTCTGGTTCGGATCAAAGCTGACGGTCCCGCCAGGCAGCACGCCGCCGACGAAGTCGGATGCATCGGCCAGCGTGGTCGCGCCAAAGGAGAGGAAACCTGCCACCGACCAGGTTGCCGTCGCGGCGATGGACAGGTCGCCGGAGCGGGTAACGGTGAAAGTGGTGCCCGTCGTGCCGGCATTGCCCTCTGGCGTGTAGTATAAGCCGGCTGGGCTGACCGAAATGCGCGCGCCGTCATCGCCGGTGATCGAGCCAATGGCGCTGTTGAGGCCGATCGTGGCACCACCCGTGGGCGCCGTGAGAAGGAAGGAGAACCCCTCATCCGGCTCCGCATCTGTATCACCCTGGACAAGGATGGGCACGACCTTGCTGATCTCCCCCGGCGCGAAGGACAGCAATGCAGTCGGCAGCACACCGCCCACGAAATCCGCGGCGGTCACGGTGTTGCCGCTGAAGAACGGCAGGACCGTGTAGGTGACGGTGGCCAGGCCCGTCGTGTCCCCGGTTCGCGTCACTGTGAAGTTCAAGGCTGTCCCGCCCGCATTACCCTCCGCCACGGAGACGAAGCTGCTGCTGTTGATGGTGCTGGACATGGATGAGCTTCCTTGCGCGAGTCCCTGGCCCATGCGTTTCACGACGAACGCCCAGGGCGAGGTCGAGCATGGTTAACCAAACATGAATAGCAGAGCACAGATACATGCATGACGGAAGCGCCTACTCCCAGATTTTTATCCGGGAGGCGCCTGGCCGGGACGAGGGTCATGGGATGAGGGAGGTGCGCTGCGCGAATGCCCCAGGCGAGGGGGAAGCATGCTGGCGACTGAACCGCGTTCCGGCGACGGCGACGGCTCCCAAAAAGGAAGCTGACCGCCACGCGCGGCGATTTCACGCTCGGCGCAGACGCTGACGGAGCGCATGAAACCAGGGAAGGGGTGGTTTAGGCCGCGTCCGGCTGAAGCGCGCGCCTCGCCCCTCTAACCCGCGAAGCTTGCCACACCGCGCCGCGCGCGGAACTGCATCGCCACTTTGCGCTGATGATACACGATCAGCGAAATCCCGGTGACGAGGGGGATGGACCACAGGCCCGGATGCAGCGCCAGCTCCGGGAAGACGCGGACGGAGCCAAAGGCGAAAAAGGCCGTGTAGACCGAGATTCCGGCACCAACCAGCGCCTTGATGTGCTCATCCAGCCAATCTTTCGGACCGCGCTTGGGCTTGAACAGAAAGCGCAGATTCGTGCCCGCCGTGGCCAGGCCCACCACCGTCAGCCCGATCATCAGGAACTGCCCGATCAGCCAGCCCTGGATCGCCGAATTCACCGCTGCCACGATCAGGATGAATTGCAACGCCACGTTCAACGGCGTGAGGTTGCGCGCATGCTCGCGCCGGTTTTGCACGCAGAGCCAGCCATACCAGGCGAGGTTGATGGTCAGGATGCCCATATGCAGCATCAGCCAGCCGAAAATCCCGCGGATGAAGGGGGCCTCGAACATGCCTACCAGATGCGGATGCGTGCCCATCGGGTCGAGGATGGTCAGCACGCTCATGCAGATGGCGAAGCTGCCGGTGAACAGCATGCAGATGGTGAAGATCTTGCCCCAGCGCTTGTGATTCACGCCGCCCTTGCGGCCGATGACCGGCACCCAGAAAGCGACGGCGCCCGTGCTGCCGGTGATGATGTGCAGCGCGACCAGTGCGTGAAAGACATGCAGTTCCATGGGGGGACGACCTCACCTCTTGCAGTGACAATGCGGCTTGACATGCGGGCTTGTAAAGCAGGAACGTCCGTTGGGTCGCGCGGGGCGAGGACGGGTGGGAATGGTTTCGGAATCAATACTCTATGAGCCGCCTCGGCCCCGTCCGCTCTCGCCCGTCCTGGCCCTGATTCGCGCCGCCGCGCGGGGCGACGGCGATCTGCTGAGCCTGCTGCCGGCCGAGGCCTATCGCATGGCGATCGGCCCGCTCGGCTATTCGCGGCGCTCCATTCTCATCGTGAATGCGCCCGATCTGGTGCGCGGCATCCTGTATGACGCCAAGGATATCTTCCCGAAGAACGACCTGATGGTGGATGCGCTGGAGCCGCTGGTGGGCAATTCCATCTTTGTCTCAAGCGGCCCCGAATGGCGCCGGCAGCGCGCCATGATTGACCCGGCCTTTTCCATGATGCGCGTCAACCGGGCCTTCACGCCCATGGTCGCCGCCGTGGATGATTGCGAGGCCAAGCTGGACGCAGAAACCGGCCGCTTCTCGCTCGATCTGCTGATGAGCCATCTGACGGCGGATGTGATCTGCCGCACGGTGTTCTCCACCTCGCTCGCCACGCAAACCGCGCATGACGTGTTCGAGGCCTTCACCGTCTTCGAGCGCAGCGTGGCGCAGGTGGAATACCGCCGCCTCATCATGGACCCTGCCTTCAAGCCGGTGGTGCAGAAGCCCGAGGTCCTGGCGGCCTGCGCGAAAATCCGCGGCCATCTGGGCGATCTCGTGGATAGCCACCTGGCCGAGGGGCACAGCTTCGACGATATCGCCACCGCCGTGATCGCGGCACGCGACGCTGGCGACCAGAAGGCCTTCACGCGCAAGGAATTGCTGGACCAGCTCGGCGTGCTGTTCCTGGCCGGGCACGAGACGTCGGCCAGCGCGCTCACCTGGGTGTTCTTCCTGATCGCCACCCAGCCCGAGGTGGTGCGTCGCATCCGCGCGGAGGTGGCCGAGGTGGTGGGTGAGGGCGAGGTGGAATTCGAGCACACCCGCCGCATGCCCTATATCATGAATGTTTTCCGCGAGACGCTGCGCCTCTACCCGCCCATCACCTTCCTGCCGCGCGTGGCGCTGGAGGATACGATGCTGGGGGAAAGGCGGGTGAAGCGCGGTGCGATGATCATGGTGGCGCCCTGGATCCTCCACCGGCATGAGCTTTATTGGCGCAATCCGCATGGCTTCGACCCGGACCGCTTTCTGCCCGACCGCAAGGAGGAGCTGACGCCTGGCGCCTATCTGCCCTTCGGCATCGGCCCGCGCGTCTGTGTGGGTGCGGCCTTTGCTCAGACCGAGGCGGCGCTGATCGTGGCGCGGCTGATCCGTCGCTATGATTTCCATCTGGAAGCGCCAGAGGCGGTGCGCCCGGCAGCGCGCCTGACCACGCGGCCCACGCGGCAGATCATGTGTCGCGTCGCGCGGGCGTGATGCCAGGCACGGTGATGCTGACGCTGGGGCGCTTGCCCAAGGCGCTCGATATTGCGCGCAGCTTTGCCATGCAGGGCTGGCGCGTCATCATCGCCGAGCCCTTCCGGCAGCACCTCGCGGGTGCGTCGAACATGGTGGCCAGGAGCTACCAGGTGACGGCGCCCGCGGTCAGCAAGCGGCGCTACCTGGCGGAACTGGCCGCCATCATCGCGGCCGAGAAGGTGGATTGGGTCATCCCCGTCTCGGAGGAGACGATGCATGTGACCTTCCTGCGTGAGTTGGTGCCCGCAAGTGTCCGCATCTTCACCATGCCGCCCGAAGCCTTGCTGCCCGCCTATGACAAGCATGGCTTCATCCATCTGGCGCAGTCCGCCGGCGTCAGCGTGCCCGAGACCCATGCACTGGGCAGCCCGGCGGGCGAGGCCTTGGCAAGGCTTGGCCCCGTGGTGGTGAAGCCGGTGCATTCCTGTTCGGGGCGGGGCGTTCGCATCCTGGCGCAGGGGGCGCCCTTGCCGTCGGAAGCGGGCAGCGTGGTGCAACGCTTCATCCCTGGCGAGGTGCATTCCTCCTGCTCGATCGCGCAGGCGGGGCAGGTGCTCTCGACCGTGATCTATCGTGGGGCGTTGTTCTCGGGCTCGGTCGCCATTGCGTTCGAGCGTGTGGTGGAGCCGGTGCTGTTTGAAGCCTGGATTGCGCGCTTTGTGCGGCATGTGAACTGGACCGGCTTCATCTCCTTTGACTTCGTCCTGGATGCGCAAGGCGTGCCGCATGGTATCGAGTGCAATCCGCGCACCACCAGCGGCCTGCATTTCTTCGAAACCGCCGATCTCGCCCCCGCCATCCTGGAGGCGCGGCCGCCCCGGTTCCGGCAGGCGCTCCGGCTCCAGCAATTCTATTCCTGCCTGACAGAGACGCAGAAATCCGTGCTCACGCCGCGCCGGTTTCCGCGCAACCTGCATGCCCTGCTGACCACACCGGACGTCACCTGGAACCGCCAGGACAAGCGCCCCTTCCTGACGATGACCTGGACCTCCTGGGAGATCATCCGCCGCGCGATGCAGGCGGGCACGACCTTTGGCGAGGTCGCGACGCTGGATGTCGGCTGGTATGAAGGGGAGGGGACTGCGGAGGGGGGCACTGCCGCATAGCAGCGCGCTGCGGCGCCGGACGGACGGGCTTCGCCCCGGGGCTAGCGTCCGCCCATGCCCCTCAGATGCGGCCCGTCGCCAGCATCGTCGCCCGCGCGGCGGCCTCGACCTCCAGCGGGTCATCCGGTGCGCTGCGGGGCACGCGGCGGAAGCTGGCGCGGCGGGCATCATGGCCATAGGGGTCGGGATAGGCGACGACCCGGCCGCTCGCATCCGGCCAGGCGGTCAGATAGGCCAGCACCACCTGCACTTCCTGCAAGGGGTGAAGTTCGATCGTGCGTCCCGTCGCCACCTGCGCCTGGAGATCGCCAGCGGGCATGTCCAGCACCCAGGCGCAAAGGTCCCGGATGGCCTCGACCCGCACGCATCCATGCGACAGCGTCCGCGCCTCGCGCGCAAAGAGGGCCGGGCGGTTGGTGCCGTGCAGGAAGATGCCATCGGAATCCAGCAGGCCGAGGCGTAGCGGGCCGAGCGGATTATTCGGCCCCGGCGGCTGGATCAGGCGCCCGCCCACGGCCTGGAAGCCCCCCGCCCCGCTGGCGCGGATCTCGGCCAGGATGCTGGGCGGCACATGCCAGGGCGGGTTGCAACGCACCGAGGTCGCGAAGGTGAGGAGCTGCGGCGTGCGGTTGCGTGGCGTGCCGACCACCACGCGGGAGCGCATGATTTCGCGCCCTGCCTCGAAGGCGATCATCTCGGCCGCGGCGATATTGACCAGGATGAGGCGCGGTGCGGTCCAATCCACCCCCATCTCCGCCAGCCGTTCCATCGTGCGGTCCAGGGCGAGGCTGGCGCGCGGGTTCATGCCGGCTTCCGCCTCGCGCGCGCGGCGCAGCGCCTCGGGCACGGGCTGCGCTGATGCGGGTTGGGCTGATGCGGGTTGGGCCGAAGCGGGTTGGGCCATGGCATGCGGGGCCGCGGCCAGCGGCAAGAGCGCCGAGCCGAGCAGCAGACGACGGGAGAGTAATGGATTCATGGAGATGGCCGCTCGATGGAGAATTCGCCATGATAGGGCGAAACGACGCTGTATCGGCAAGAGAAATCGAGCAAAGGAGTTGGCTCCCGGAACGCGGCGTATAGGCTTGCCCCGTGCCGAACTCAGGCTGCTGTGGTAGGTTGCATCCATAACCAACAAGGATATGTCACATGGCTGATCTCGTTATCATTGCGTATGACTCGGTGGCCACGGCCCAGGCGGCGCGCGCCAAGCTCGTGGAACTCCAGGGCCGCTATCTGATCGAACTGGGCGATGCCGTGGTGGCGGAGCGTGAGGCGGATGGCGGCGTGAAGCTGCACCAGCCGGTCAACCTGACGGCCGTTGGCGCGGCCTCCGGCGGCATGTGGGGCGCGCTGATCGGCATGCTGTTCCTCAACCCGCTGCTGGGTGCCGCCATGGGTGCTGGCGCCGGCGCGCTGAGCGGCAAGTTCACCGATCTGGGCATCAACGACCAGTTCATGAAGGACACGGCCGCTGCCCTCGCCCCCGGCGCTGCCGCGCTGTGCGTGCTGGTGCGCAAGGTGACGGCGGACAAGGTGCTGCCCGAGATGGCGCATTTCGGCGGCAAGGTCCTGCAGACGAGCCTGAGCGCCGAGCAGGAAGCGAAGATTGACGCGGCCCTGAAGGCCGCGTGAACCTCGATTGGCTTGGCTGAATTCACCGTCGGGCTATGGGGGGCTGACCAAGGCCTTCCATTGGCTGACGGTGTTTCTCTTTGCGTTTCAGCTTCTCTCGGCATTGATCATGCTGCGGCTCGATGAGCATGGCCGCGTGATCGGGCTGGGCGGCAGCGATTGGTATAATTGGCACAAGACCCTCGGCCTCGTGGCGTTGCTGGTGGCGCTGGGGCGGCTTTGGGCCAGGCGGGCAGGGGCCTTGCCCGATTGGGCGCCCACCCTGACCAGCCTCGACAAGCGCGTGGTGCACCGGGCGGAGCAGGCGCTTTATGTGGCGATGTTCCTGATGCCGGTCAGTGGCTTCGTCTTTACGATGGCGGCGGGCTATGGCGTGCAATTCGCCGGGCTTTGGCCGCTGCCCAACCCGATCGGCCAATGGGAAGCGCTGGGCGAGGCGGCGCGTCGCGTGCATGTCGGCACGGCGATCCTGCTGGGCGTGGCGCTGGCGGCGCATCTGGCGGTGGTGCTGCGGCATGTGCTGCTGCTGCGCGATGGCCTGCTGCGACGGATGCTGCCGGGAAAATGAAGCGGTGCGAGGATCGCCGCGCCCGCGGCCGAGCCTCGCCAGTGGTGCCTGTGTGGTCCGAAATCCGTCAGCCCGGCAGCAGATGGATGACCACGATGGAGCCCTCGGGCAGCGGCGGCGTCTCCTCATCGCGGAAGCGGATATCGGGCACGTGGTCGCCATTCTGGACGTCCTGGGGGGAGAACCTGCGGATTCGGGTGGCGGTCCAACGCAGGGGAAGGCCCGTAGGCTTGCCCAGGGTCCATCTGTAATCGCCCAGCAGCTTGTCGCGCTGGGCCTGATCGGCGGGCAGCCTGAAATAGGCGGAGCGAACCGGCTCCTGGTCCCAGGCCACCTCGAACGCCGCAATCGCCAGGGGTGCTTGGTCCATGGGCGCGCCTCTCCATCAAGCAGCCGCAGGCTATAGGGCGGAAGCAGGCGCCACAATGCGGCGGATTTGCGGGAATGGTGGGCGCTGTAGGGCTCGAACCTACGACCCGCTGATTAAGAGTAAGAAATTACGTCCCGACACAAGACGCCCATAGACCGCCAGAAGCCAATTAAATCCTTGCTTTCGGCGTGGTCCGCAAAATAAGATACCGCCACAAACCGACTTGCGGACCCGGGTCCGCACGTTCTGCCGGGTCCGCAGGGGGTCCGCAAAAGTCGGGTGAGCGGGTCCGAGAAAATGCCGAAATTCACCGATGGATTTATTGAAGCCTTCAAGCCCATGGATGGTGCGAAGGACCGCTTGGCTTTCGACACTGAATGCAAAGGGCTGGGGGTCCGCGTGACCCGCATATCCGCGCGGCAGGATGGCGCCGAGCAATTCAACCGCATCTTCCTCGTGCAATGGACCGATACCGCCACCGGCAGGCGCGTGCGTGAGCCTCTCGGCGTTTGGGGTGCCTTGACCATTAAGCAGGCGCGAGAGGCGGCGAAAATTCGCCTGGGCCGGCTCGCCGCAGGTTTTGACCCCAAGGCCGAGCGGGAGGCGCGCAAGGCCGAGGATGACCAGAAGCGGCAGGATGCGGCGCGCGCAAAGATTGAGGCTCAATTCACTCTCGAAAAGCTGATTGAGGATTGGGCCAAGCTGCATCTGGCCAGCCGGCGCCCGCGCTATGCGGCCGAGGCCGAGCGGGCGTTGCGGGTCACCTTCGCCGCGCATCTGAAAAGCCCCGCGCGCCGTTTGGACCATGAGGCGGTGATTGCCGCGCTGGACGCTTTGGCCGGGGATGGCAAGGCCGCGATGGCGGGCCGCACCATGGCTTATGGCCGCGCTTGCTATGGGTGGGCGGTGAAGCGGCGCCGGCTGGCGCTGAACCCCTTTGCGGGTCTGCCCGCCATTGAGGGCGGCAATCCGGCACGTGACCGGGTTCTGACCGATGCGGAAGTCGGCGAAGTCTGGCGCGCGGCCGAGGGCTTGGGCCAGCCTTTCGGGCCAATCATCCGCCTGGGGCTGCTGACCGCGCAGCGCCGGGAGGAAGTTGCAGCCATGCGCTGGAGCGAATTGGCCGCCGATGGCGCATCATGGAACCTGCCGAATCGTCGGGCGAAAAATGGCCGCGCCCATATCATCCATTTGTCTGAGGCTGCGCGTGCGGTGCTGGCCAGCGTGGTGCGGATTGAAGGGCAAGACCTGATTTTCACCACCACCGGCAAGACGGCGCCGAGCGGGTTCAGCCGGGCCAAGCGGGCGCTAGATGCGGCCATCATGGATGCGCGCATCAAGGCCGGTGCATGCGGGGATCAGCCGGAAGGCGAAGGCTGGCGCTTGCATGATTTCCGTCGCACGGCGGTGACATGGATGGCTGGCGCGGGGTTTCCGCCGCATGTCGCGGACAAGATTTTGAACCATGTGCAGGGCACGATTAGCGGCGTGGCGGCGGTCTATCAGAAACAGGAATTTCTGGCCGAGCGGAAGGCCGCGCTGGAGGCCTGGGGCGCGCATGTCGTGATCTGCGGCGAGGGCAAGGCGAAGGATGCGAAGGTGGCCAGCCTGAGCGAAGCGCGGGCGCGGAAGGGGGCCGCGTGACCATGTCGGTTGTGGGGTGTCAATGAATGCGCTTGACGAATACGGGCGGCTTTTGGCAACAAGATTCCCGAGGTGCTTTTGCGCGTCCAGAGTTTGGCGCCTTAGCTAGTCCCTCCCGACGATAGTTTAACTTACGCCAAGCCTCGCTCACGCGGGGCTTTTTGCGTTTCTAGACCCCGTGCCGGCCGGATGCCGGTTCTCCCTGGACGCAGCCCCGTCCGGGGCAGAACCGCGTCCGCAGCCCATGAGGCATTTAAAAATGATTCAGCAATTGTTGGCGCCGGCAGAAGCCGCGCGCCTGCTTGGCGTTTCCGTGCGCTCCCTGGAGCGCATGCGGGTCGCTGGCGACGGGCCGCCATTTGTGCGGATCGGCAAGCGCCGGGTGGCCTATACGGCGGGGTGCATGGAAGCCTGGCTGGCCAGCCGGACCTTCGACCATCGCGCGGCCGAAATGGCGCGGCGAGCAAAGGGGGGCCTGTGATGCGCGTCTTCCTCGCCGCATTCGGCCCGTCCATCCTGTTCCTTGCGGTGCTGGCGCTGGCCGGCCTGCTGACCCTTTAGCGAAAAGCCCGGCGCACCTCTCGGCGGCCGGGCGGGTATTCGGATTCAGGCGACTTCGACAACGCTTTCATAGCGCATGCCTGCATCTGCCGCCACCGCGAAAAGGGCATTCCGGGCCAAGGATCAATTGACCATGGCTCATCATTTCGTAAAATCCGGCGCTCCCGATGGGCGCCATCATTTGCCTGTTCCGCGTGGCCGGGCGGTGCCTGTTCCGGCACCACGTCACGGCGCCAAGCTGGATTTCTCCAGCATCGCGCGGGCGGCAATTCCGCATCTGCCGAGCCTGCTGCCTGATTGGCTGCCTGGTGGCCGGCGTGAAGGTCACGAATGGACCTGCGGGAGCCTGAGCGGCGAGGCTGGAGCCTCTTGCAAGGTGAACCTGACCACGGGCCGGTGGTGCGACTTCGCCACGGGTCAGAAGGGCGGTGATGCCATTTCGTTGCTCGCTGCAATCCGTGACATTCGGCAGGGCAGCGCCGCGCGCGAATTGGCGGCACGCATCGGCATGGGGGGGCGCGCGCATGGTTGACGTGATCCTCCCGGCGCCGCTGGCGCTGCCTGAGACAATCCAGCACGCGCGCCACGGCGTTCCTGCGGCAGTCTGGAATTATCGCGCGGCCGATGGGGCGCTGCTGTTTGTGGCCTGCCGGTTCAATAAGCCCGATGGCGGTAAGGAGGTGATGCCTTACTGCGCCACCTCATCCGGCTGGGCCTGGAGGGCGCCACCGGACCCGCGCCCGCTTTATGGGCTGGACCGGCTCGCCGTGCTGCCCGATTCGCCTGTTTTGATCGTGGAAGGCGAGAAGACGGCGGATGCAGCTGCGGCGCTGTTTCCGGATCATGTGGCGATGACCTGGCAGGGTGGCAGCAATGCCACCGGCAAGGCCTGCTGGAGCGTGCTACAGGGCCGTGTGGTGGCCATGTGGCCCGACCATGACGACGCGGGTCAGAAAGCCGCCAGCGCCGTCCGGAAGGCCTTGCTGGGCATCGCCGCATCCGTGGCGGTGGTGGTGGTGCCGGATCATTGGCCAAATAAATGGGACCTTGCTGACCCGCTGCCCGATGGCGTCACGCTGGAGACGTTGCGCGCCATGCTCAACGCGGCGCACGCCACCACGGCTGAACCTGACCCGGAACAGGAACGCCAAGCCTATGACGCGGCCCTGCTGAACCTGGCCGGGATGGAACGGCATAGCCTCGATTATCAGCGCGAGTTTGATGCGGTGAAGCGCCGCTTCAAGGTGGGCGCCATGGCCATCAAGCAGGCGGTGGCGGTCAAGCGTGCCGACATTGATCGGCGGCAGGCGATGGAGGCCGGCGAGGAAATTGACGGCGCCACGGCGAGCGGCTTGGACCCGGACCCCAAAGGCCGCGAAGACCTGTTCATCTCTGCGGCGGACCTCCCGGATACGGCGGCCGAACTCGCGCAATATCTCCAGCGTTTGCCCGACCTGTTTGAGCGTGGTGGTCCGGTGCGGCTGGCCTTTGACGCGCAGCGCAAGGGCATGATGGCCGAGCCCTTGGGCATTGATGGCGTGGTCAATCAGGCGCATCGTGTATGCCGTCCCTGGAGGTATCGGCGAGACCGGGACATGCTCATTCCGGAGGCTGCCACGCTGCCCGAACGTGTGGCGAAGCTCTACCTGGCCGCGCGCGGTTCCTGGGGGCTGAACCCGCTGGATGGCATCGCATCGGCGCCGCTGCTGAGTGATGACGGCTCGCTTCGCGTGGCGGATGGATATGACCCCACCACGCGCATGTGGTGCGAGCGCATGCCAGTGGTTGAAGGCCTGCCCGACATGCCAAGCCGGGAGGATGCGGCGGCGGCGCTGTTGCGCCTGCGGACCTTCCTGCGGACCTTCGCTTTCGGGGATGCCATCAAGGTCAGGTTGCCCGGCGAGGCGGTGGATACGGTGGACCTCACCATGCCACCGGGCCACGACGAAAGCGCCGCGCTCATTGGCGTGATGACCGCGGTTTGCCGCCCGTCCCTGGATACCGCGCCGGCTGTTCTGTATCGCGCGCCAGCCATATCCGGCGCCGGCACCGGCAAGGGCCTGTTGGTCCGCACCACGGCGGCTATCGCTTTCGGGATGGCGCCAAGCGCCATGACAGGCGGCGGCACGCCTGAGGAGCGCGAGAAGCGCATCACGGCGGCGTTGATGGAGGCGGGGCCGGTGCTGTTCCTCGATAACGTCAACGGCACCGCGTTGAAGTCTGACACGCTGGCCAGCGCGATTACGGAACGGCCGGCGAGCGTGCGGCCATTGGGCTCCAGCAAAACGGTTCTGTTGAACGCCACCGCGTTTATCGCCTGCACCGGGAATGGCCTGACCCTGAGTGAAGACCTGGCCCGGCGCTTCCTCGTGGTGGAATTGGATGCTGGCACGGAAGACCCGGAGGCGCGCAGTTTCCAGAATGACATTGTGGACGATGCGATGGCGCATCGCGGGGAATTGCTGCGCGACGTGCTGACCATTTGGCGCTGGGGGCGGCTGAACCCGACTGCGCTGAAAAAGGGCCGCCCCATGTCGTTCCGGCAATGGATGGCGTGGTGCCGTGATCCGCTGCTGACACTCGGCTGCGCGGACCCGGCCGAGCGAATCGCGGAAGTCAAAGCGCGTGATCCGCAACGCATGCGGCTGGCCGAATTGTTCCGCGCGTGGTGGCAGCATCACCACGACACGCCCATGGCGGTGAAGGGCTTGGCTGATGACGTGAAGGAATGGGCGGACCCGTTGAACCGTGGGCGGCAGGCTTTGGCAGCCTCGATTGCGAAATTGGCAGGGACTCGTGCGGCAGGGTTTGCGCTGGAGCGGGTCAATACGGCCGGCAGATGGAGTGCGGACCTCTACAAGCTGAGCCGCACGGAAATAGATGCGCCATCCGGGGCCAGCCATGGCGAAGAGCATAGGGGTCATAGGGAGCATAGGGGGGCGGTTCAGGCTGATCCGCCGAAAACCGCCAATCCTGCGGCTGATGCGGACCCCTATGCTCATTCCGGCGCGTCTGAGCATAGGGAGGGCATAGGGGGCGGGTCTCTGCCACCGAAAGCCGCCGACAACCTGGGGTCCGGGTGGGCTGAACCCCTATGACCCCTATGGTCCCTATGCCGGGTGGCGTTGAAGTCGCGCGCGGCGGTGGAGATTTTTCAGCCGATGACGTGCTGGAGGTGGCGGCACGTCATGGGGTGGTTGTTCAGCTTGAAGCGGGACGGCCGATCATGCGGGCGGCGTCGGCACCGCCTGCGGAAATCGTCGCGCTGTTGCGCCAGCACCGGGAGGCGGTGGGCGCATTGCTGGCCCGCCGGGCAAGTGAACAGGATGTTGCGCCGGGCTGGCCTGAGGGGGTGGATTATTGGTTGACGAAGGACGCGGCCGAGATTTCGGGGATCGTGAATACGGGCGGCACGGGGCGCGTTTGCAGCAATGGCGGCTTGGACATGTGGCGCGAGAATGGGCTTTATCGGGGCTTCGCGCCTGACCTGGTGCGGCGGTTGCGGGAGGTGGGGTTGCTGCCTGAGGGTTTGGGATAGACCGCGCCGAGGCTCTCCATCAACCGCGCGCGGGGGCGCGCGCGAAGGGGCAAGTGGATGGCGGCTTAAATATCTGCCGTTATTTTATGCGTAAAACCACGCGCGCGGGGTCCGCAGGGGGTCCGCAAAAAATAGGTCCGCGAAGTAAGTGGACCACATGGGCGGTTAAACCATTGAAAAGAATGGTGGGCGCTCACGGGCTCGAACCGTGGACCCGCTGATTAAGAGTCAGCTGCTCTACCAACTGAGCTAAGCGCCCGCCTGGACCCGCTAACTAAAGCTCCTGGCGCGGTTGTCCAGCCCTGCCACGCATACCGGCCATGCCGAGGGGAATTTTTCCGCCCCCTTGCGGCTGTTCCTGAACATAGAGCGGCCAGGCCAGGCCCGTCATCCGGCCGCGCAGGCTGGCCATGAGCGCGAGGCCCTCTGCCTCCGGCACATGGAATCGGACCGTGCCAGGGGCTGGGTCGAGCTGATGCAGGTAATAGGGCTTTACCCTGGCGCGCAGCATGGCGCGGAACAGCGCTTCCAGCGCATCGGCGCTGTCATTCACGCCGCGCAGCAGCACAGATTGGCCAAGCAGCACCAGGCCGGCCCCGTGCAGCCCGCGCAGGGCCAGTGCCGCGGCCGGCGTGAACTCGGCCGCGTGATTGGCATGGACGCAGAGGAAAAGCGGCCGCTCCAGCGTCAGTGCCGCCAGCATGGCGGGCGTGATCCGGCCGGGCTCCGCCACCGGCACGCGGCTGTGGATGCGCAGGGTCTCGATATGCGGAATCGCCGCCAACCGTTCCAGAACATGCCCAAGCCGGCGGGGCGAGAGCATCAGCGGGTCCCCCCCGGTAAGGATCACCTCGCGCACCGCAGGCGTGGCGGCGAACCAGTCCAGCGCCGCCTCCAGCTCCGCCTCGCTCAGCAGGCCGCCATCGGGGCCGACAGCCTCGCGCCGGAAGCAGAAGCGGCAATAGACCGGGCAGGCCAGCAAGGGCTTCAGCAGCGCGCGGTCCGGATAGCGATGCACCACACCCTTGATGGGGGTGAAGGGCGCATCGGCCGTGGGGTCGTCCAGCTCATGCGGCGCGGTGAGAAGCTCCTCGGGCTCCGGCAGATATTGCCGGGCGATGGGGGCGCCGGCCTCGCGGATCAGCGCGGCCATGGCGGGCGTGACCGCGATGGCATAGCGCGCGGCGACGGCTTCCAGCGCGGGAGCCGCCGCGGCTGCGATCAGCCCGGCGTCAACAAGCTCCTGGGGGGTGCGCAGCGTGCGGGTCATGGCGGGGCAGGCTCTGCCCTGGTAAGGCCTCCCGCGCAATGCCCCATCCATCCTGGCACCCCGAAAGCCTGGCCGCGCGCCTGCCCTTCCTGGAGGCGCGCGCCCGCCTGACCGTCGCCACCCGTGCCTGGCTCACGGCGCAGGGCTACCGCGAGGTGGAGACGCCATGCCTTGTGCCGGCCCCCGGCATGGAGGTGCATCTGCGCGCCTTTCAAAGCGCGTATGAGCCGCATCTGGGGCAGGGGGCGCACCGCGCCCTCTGGCTGCGCACCTCGCCCGAGCTCGCGTTGAAGCGGCTTCTGGTCGGTGGCGCCGGGCCGGTCTTCGAGCTGGCGCGCGTCTGGCGGAATGGCGAGATCGGCTCCCGACACGCGCCCGAATTCACCATGCTGGAATGGTACCGCCCCGGCCTGACGCTGGACGGGCTGATGGCGGAGACCGAGGCCCTGATCCGTACCCTTTGCCCGCCCTTGGTCGCGCATGAGGGGGTAACGACGGACCTCTCGCTCCCCTTTGAGCGGATCACCTGCGCCGAGGCCTTCGCGCGCCATGCGGGGCTCGACCTGCTGGCCAGCATCCGCCCCGATGGCACGGGCGATGGTGCCGCCCTTGGCGCAGGCACCGATGAAAGCTGGGAGGAGGCGTTCTTCCGCATCCTGCTCGACCATGTGGAGCCCCATCTGGGCCGCGGGCGCGCGACCTTCCTGACCCATTGGCCCGCCCCCCAGGCGGCGCTCGCGCGGCGGGACCCGAATGATCCGCGCGTGGCGCTGCGCTTCGAGCTGTTCGCCGGCGGCATCGAACTCGCCAATGCGTTCGACGAGCTCACCGACGCGGCGGAACAGGCCACGCGCTTCGCGCATGACGTGGCCGAGCGCGAGCGGCTTTATGGCGCCGCCGATTCCTGGCCGGTGGATGCGGATTTCCTGGCGGCCCTTTGCCACGGCATGCCATCCGGCAGCGGCATCGCGCTGGGCTTTGACCGGCTGGCCATGCTGGCCAGCGGCGCGCGCCGCATCGAGGATGTGCTCTGGCTCGGCGGCTTTCCCTACGGCTGAGGCTGCGCCTATCCTGAGCGCGGATTCAGGAAAGGGCGAAGCATGACGGTCAGGACGCTGCGTTGGGGCTTGGTCGGCCTCGGTTCCCTCGCCGGCAATGTGATGGCGGCCTCACGCCGCGCACGGCATGCGGTGATCTCGGCCGGCGCCACGCGGGACCCGGCCAAGGGCCGCGCCTTCTGCAAAAAGCACGGCATCCCGAACTTCCATGAGAGCTACGAGACGCTGGTGACCGACCCGGAGGTGGATGCCGTCTTCGTCATGACGCCGAATGACAAGCACCTGCCTGTTGTTCTCGCGGCCGCCGCCGCGGGCAAGCAGGTGCTGTGCGAAAAGCCGCTGGCGATGACCGAGGCCGATGCGCTGACCATGATCGCCGCTTGTGAAAAGGCCGGCGTGATGCTGCGCCTGGGCTTGCATCTGCGCTTCGAAAAATTCCTAGACCGCGTGGCTGCCGTGCTGGCCGAGGGGCGGATCGGCAGCATCCGCGCCATCTCCATCGAGCGCGCGGCGCCACTCTCCGAACGCGCGCCCTGGCGCGAGGATCCGGCGCAGGGCGGCGGCATTCTCTATGATGTGGGGCTGCATCTGCTGGATCTCGTGCCCAAGCTGGCGGGCGGCGGCCTGGCCTCGGTCAGTGGCCTCGTCTATCCGCCGCCGGGCGGCGCGCAGGGGGCGGATACCATCACGCTGCTGCTGCGCACCGTGAATGACGTGCAGGTGAGCCTGCGCGCCTCGCGCGAGGCGCCCTATGCCGGCAGCGACCTCGTGGTGATCGGCACCCAGGGCATGCTGCGCACCGGCCCGCTGCGCTGGGTCCCGGAATTCACCATGACCCTCACCACCGCCGAAGGCGTGACGGAAGAACGCGTCCCCGCCTGCGACCTCTATCGCGACGAGCTGGACGGCTTCGCCGTGGACCTGGCTGATGGTGGCACCCGCATGGGCACGGGGCCGGATGGGCTGCGCCTGGTACGCCTCGCGCTACGGGTGGAGCAGGCGCTGGCCGAAGCGCGCAGCATCACCCTGGAGGACATTGTATGATCGCCCGCCGCACCGCTTTGGGCCTTGTGCTCGCCACGCCAGCTTTGGCACAGGAGCCATGGCCGCGCCGGCCGCTGCGGCTGATCATCCCCTATTCGCCGGGTGGTTCGACCGACACGGTGGCGCGCCTGATGGCCGAGCGCTTGTCCCGCGCGTTGGGCCAGCCGGTGGTGGCAGAAAACCGGCCTGGCCTGGCCGGCAGTATCGGCGTGGATGCGGTGGCGAAAAGCGCGCCGGATGGGCACACCCTTGTTGTCGCCACCACCAACCAGGCGATCAATGAGACGCAGCAATTGCGCCGCCCCTTTCGCCTCATGACGGACATGGCCCCCGTCGCGATGATGGACAGCTTCCCCTTCGCGCTGGCCGTGACCAACGCCCTGCCGGTGCGCTCCGTCGCTGACCTTGTGGCCTATGCCAAGGCCAATCCTGGCGTCCTGAATTACGCCTCCTCCGGCACGGGTGCCGCGCTGCATCTGACGATGGAGCGGCTGCGCAGCTACGCGGGCATCGAGATGCAGCATGTGCCCTATCGCAACTATGCCGAAGGGCGCACCGCATTGATCGCGGGCCAGATCCAGCTGTTGTTCGACGCGACATTCACCCTGACGCCGCTGATCCGGGCTGGGCAGATTCGCGGCATCGCGACCACCGGCCTGCAGCGTGCCGCCATGCTGCCGGAATTGCCGACGCTGGCCGAGACCTGGCCTGGCTTCCAGGCGGCACTCTGGAACGGGCTGATGGCGCCCGCCGGCACGCCGGAGCCCGTGCTGGATCGACTGAACCGCGAGGTGAACGCCATCCTGGCTGAGCCGGAGATGATCGCGGCGCATGAGCGGCTGGGGGCTGTGACGCTGCCCATGACCCGCACGGCGTTCCGGGATTTCCTGCTGGCGGAGATCGAGACGAATGCCGCCATTCTGCGCGGGGCGGGCGTGCAGCCGGAGTAGGAAGAAAGAAGGGCCTCCGGCGGCTGGGGCCACTGGCCCCAGACCCCTGGAGGCCCTTTTTTCTTTGATCCGTCTTTGCCCCCCCATCAGAGGTCCACGCGATCACGGCGCAGCTTGGGCATCAGCCCGGCGTCCAGACCGGCGGCTCGACCGAGCCCACCTGCTCCAGGATGCGGCCATAGGCCTCGGGCCGGCGATGCGCCGCAAAGTTGAAGATGGTGCTGCGGCCGAGCTTGCAGTCATCCAGGTCGCAATCGGCGGTGATGAGTTCGTCACCCCAGCTGGTCGCCTGGGCCATGATCTCGCCCTGCGGATTCACGATGATGGAATGGCCGAACAGCTCATGCCCATCCTCGGTGCCGCCCTTTGCGGTTGCGACGCCGAAGCAGGCATTCTGGTAGCAGCCCGCGCGGATCGAGAGATGCGAGTGTTCGACGCGCAGATGATGCGCCTCGAAGCCGCGGTTATCCATGTTCAGGCTGGGCGTGTTGTAGCCGAGCATGACGATCTCGACCTGCTGCAGGCCCATCACGCGCCACGCCTCGGGCCATCGCCGGTCATTGCAGATCATCATGCCGATATTGGCCTGCTGTTCCCCCACCGGCGCGCGGATCACGGGGAAGCCGAGATCGCCCACCTCGAAATAGCGCTTTTCCAGGTGCTGCACCTTGCGGATCGGGTCGAATTCCTTGTGCCCGGGCAGATGCACCTTGCGGTATTTCAGCACCACCTGGCCCGAAGGGTGCACATAGATGGCTGTGTTGTAGCGGTGGCCATCGGGCGTCTTCTCGGCATAGCCCAGGTGAAAGCCGATGCCGTATTTCTTCGCCGCCTCGAACAGCGGCGCCGTCTCGTTGGAGGGCATGGCGTGCTCATACCAATGGTCCGCCTTGCTGATGTCCTCCTCATACCAGCGCGGGAAGAAGGTGGTCAGCGCGAGTTCGGGAAAGACCATGACTTCCACGCCGCGGCGATGGGCGTGCTCCATCAGGCGCAGCATGCGGCCCACGGCCACGTCACGGCCCTCGGCCTTCTGGATGGGACCCAATTGGGCGGCGGCGAGGGTGACGCGGCGGGGCATGGCGGGCTCCTGGAAATGCTGCGGCAGGATTGCGGTGGAAGGCGCTGTCCGCAAGCCCGCCTGCGCATTGCCGCCCGATGCCTGGCCCGCTAGCTTCCATCCATGTTTTGGCCCTTCCGCCGGCGCAAGCCGGCCACCCCCGACGCCCTCCTGCAATCCGACCCCCGGGGCGAGCTGTATCAGCTTTTCCTGGAGCGAGGCGCGCGGGCGCACAAGACGGCGAAGTGGCACCACTACTTCGACATCTATGATGGCTTTCTGGCGCGGTATCGGGGGCAATCGCCCACGCTGCTGGAAATCGGCGTGGATGAATGTGGCTCGCTGGAAATCTGGCGCGAATGGCTGGGGCCGGGCGCGCGCATCTTCGGCATGGACATCAACCCGAAATCGGCCGAGCTGGCACCTCCCGGCACCAAGGTCTTCATCGGCGATCAATCCGACCCGGAATTCCTGCGCCGCGTCCTGGCCGAGATCGGCACACCCGATATCGTCGTGGATGATGGCGGCCATTCCAGCAACCAGCAGATCACCAGCTTCGAGATCTTCTACCCGGCCATGACGCCGGATGGCGTCTACATGGTCGAGGATACGCACACGGCACTCTGGGGTGGCGTCTGGGATGACCGGCCGGGCATGACCTTCCTGGACTACGCGGCCGAACGGGTGAAGGATCTGCATGCCTGGAGCGGCATCCACGCCAATTTCCGCCGCTATCACACCCACCCGAGCGAGCGCACGGGGGAGGAGGCCGCCGTTCCGGAATTCACCCGCACGACGCGCGCCATTTCCTTCTTCGACAGCATCGTGGCGTTTGAGCGCGGGGCGCGGCGGGAGCCCTGGCAGGAGCGGCGGTGATGGGGCCGAGGGGGCAACCCCTCGGGCTCCCCGGCAGGAAACTCAGTTTCCTGCACCCTCATGCGAGGGTCTTCCCGCAAAAAACGAAGGTCCAGGAAACTGGTTTCCTGGCGGGAGAGCGCGAGAGGGCAGCGCCCTCTCGCAGCCGCGCATCACTTCGCCTTGACCACGTCCATCACCGCGCGAAGCACCGCGGGCACGCCCTCACCGGTGGCGCCTGCCGCCAGCATCACGGTTGAGCCGGTGGCACGTTCCAGCGCCTTGAGGCGTGAGACGCGTCCCTGGGGCGTCATCGCATCCAGCTTGTTCAGCACGACAATCTCGGGCTTTTCCGCGAGCCCACCGCCATACTCCGCCAGCTCATTGCGGATCAGCCGATAGGCGGCGGCGGGGTCCGCCTGGCTGCCATCAATCAGGTGCAGCAGCACACGGCAACGCTCGACATGGCCGAGGAAGCGCGTGCCGAGCCCGGCACCCTCGCTGGCGCCCTCGATCAGGCCGGGGATGTCGGCCAGGACGAATTCTTCCGTCGCGTTCAGCCGTACGACACCGAGCTGCGGATGCAGCGTGGTAAAGGGATAGTCGGCGATCTTGGGGCGCGCGGCACTGGCGGCGGCCAGGAAGGTGGACTTGCCGGCATTGGGCAGCCCGACCAGCCCGGCATCGGCGATGAGCTTGAGCCGCAGCCAGACCCATTTCTCCTCGCCAGGCCAGCCCGGATCGGCCCGGCGGGGCGCGCGGTTGGTGCTGCTCTTGTAATTCGCATTGCCAAAGCCGCCATCGCCGCCCTTGGCGAGCAAGGCGCGCTTGCCCGGGACATCGAGGTCGGCGATCAGGGTTTCGCGGTCCTCATCGAGGATCTGCGTGCCGACGGGCACCTTCATGATCACATCATCGGCGCCCGCACCCGTGCGGTCACTGCCGGCGCCATTGCCACCCTTGCGCGCCTTGAAATGCTGCGCGTAGCGGTAGTCGATCAGGGTGTTCAGGCCGTCCACTGCCTCGGCGTAGACATTGCCGCCGCGGCCGCCATTGCCGCCATCCGGGCCGCCGAACTCGATGAAACGCTCGCGCCGGAAGGCGATGACGCCGTCACCGCCATCGCCCGATTTGATGAACACCTTGGCTTCGTCGAGGAATTTCATTTTGTGCCGCCATGCGAGTAGCCGCCACACCAACCCTACTCGCATGGCGGCAAGGGGGGGCAGGGCCCCCCCTATACCCCCCCTTGTCATGGGGGTGGGCGGGGGTTGGGGCGGGGTCGTCAAAAACGAAAACGGGGGCCACGAGGGCCCCCGCTGATCACGCCAATATACGGCGTGGATTACTCCGCGGCGAGCTTGATCGGCTCGACCGAGACATGCACGCGGTCTTCGGCCTTGCGCTCGAACTTCACATGGCCTTCGACCAGCGCGAAGATCGTGTGGTCCCGGCCGAGGCCGACATTGCGGCCCGGCTTCATCTTGGTGCCGCGCTGCTTGATCAGGATGTTGCCGGCCAGCACATGCTCGCCGCCGAACTTCTTGACGCCCAGCCGCTGACCGGGGCTGTCACGCCCATTGCGCGAGGAGCCGCCTGCTTTCTTGTGTGCCATGAGTGCTGCTCCTTATCAGGCTGCGATGGTGGCGATGCGCAGGACCGTCTGTTCCTGGCGATGGCCGCGCTTGCGGCGGCTGTTCTTGCGGCGGCGCTTCTTGAGGATCAGCACCTTGTCGCCGCGATTCTGGTCGAGCACCGTGGCCGTCACCGAAGCACCGGGGACGGTCGGCGCGCCGAGCTGAAGGCCGGCTTCATTGCTCACGGCCAGCACCTCATGGAAGGTGACCGTCGCGCCCGGCTCTGCCTCGAGGCGCTCAATGATGACGACGGCATTCGGCGTCACCCGATATTGTTTTCCGCCAGTGCGGATCACTGCGAAGCTCATCACACGCGCCCTTCGGGCGGCCGCGCAGGGCGGCGCTGCCCGTAATACTGAGAGGTTATGGCCACAGGCGGAGGAAGACCCCCACGAACGACCACGGGCGACACGCATGCGCCGCCCGGGAGGGGAGCGTTTAGGGGAGTCGGGGGCGGGACGTCAAGGCATCGCCCCGCCAAACTCCGGTGCCTCCACCGGAAAAACACCTTGAAGGGAGGTGATGGGGCGTCCGTGGCGCGCCCTGACCGGGGCAAGGCCTCTCCTGCATCTGGCCGCAACATCCGGCGCGCAACGCCAGCGGCGCGGGACGAGCCGCCTTCGCCACCCCCGGCGCGCGGTCAGCCAATGCGCTGCAACGCCGCGCCGTTGCGCCGAAGCCATGCCGTGGCCGCATGCCGGTGCTGCGATCGCTGCTCCACCAGGGCCCAGAATCGGGGGGAGTGGTTCATCTCGCGCAGATGCGCCACCTCATGCGCGACGACGTAGTCCAGCACCCAATCGGGGGCGAGGATGAGGCGCCAGGAAAAGGCCAGTGTGCGGTCCGACGCGCAGCTGCCCCAGCGGCTGCGCGTGTCCTTCAGGCGGATCGCGCGGGGCGTGACCCCCAGCCCTTCGCAATGCGGGCGCGCGGCCGCCGCGATTCGTCGCAGCGCTTCGGCCCGCAGGAAATCCCGGACGCGGCGGGCGATGAACTCTGCCTCCCCGGTGACCACCAGCGCGCCATCCTCCAGGAAGGCGCTGCCCCGGCGGGAAGGATCATGGCGGATGGCATGTTCCACCCCGCCGATGGGCACAGTGCCGCCCGGCGCAAAGGGCCGCTCCGGCGCGAGTCCGGCGAGCTTTTGCATCACCCAATTCGCGTGCTCGGTCAGCAGCGCCACGCCGTGCTTGCGGCCAACACGGTTTGGCAGGGTCACCACGACATCGCCGCGTGCCGCGTCAATGCGCAGCGAAACCCGCCGCGCGCGGGCGCTGCGCCGCCACCGCACCGGGCAGGGCTCGGCCGGCAGAAGCGGGTCACGTTGCAGCGGGATGATTTCCGAATCGGGCAGATCCATGGGTCACCATGTCGGCATCCGGGGCGCGGGTTCAACGGTTGACAGGCCGGGTCGTTCCCGGCCTTTGCGTCGCCATGAACTTCAAGCGCCATTTGCCGGGCCTGCTGATTCTGGGTGTGGTCTGGGGTTTGACGCCCTCGGTCGTGAAGCTGGCGCTTGCGGCGGGTATTCCGCCCCTGGGCTTTGGCTTCTGGGGGGCTTTCGGCTCGGCGCTGATCCTCTCGGTGCTGTGTGCGTCGAGGCGCCTTCGGGTGCCCCTGGATCGGCCACACATCATTCAATACAGCGCGGCGGGGCTGTCCGGCTTCGCGTTGGCGAATTTCGCCGGCTACACGGCGCTGCAGCATATCCCGGCCGGATTCTTCGCCCTGCTGGTGCCGCTCTCGCCCATCTTGACCGTCCTGGGGGCGGCGGCCTTGGGGATGGAGCGCCTGACGCCGCCGCGCGTCCTGGGGACGGTGCTGGGCTTTGCCGGCGTGGCCCTGGCCATGGCGCCGGGGGCGGCCCTGCCGGACCCCGCCTTGCTCGGCTGGGCCTTGCTTGCGGCGCTGACGCCCGTCTGTTTCGCCGTCTCCAACATCGTCGCGGTGCGCCTGGCCCCACGCGGGACCGATGCCTTGGTGCTGGCGACGGGCGCGCTGTATGGCGGGGCGTTTTTCCTGGCGTTGTTCAGCCTGTTGCGGGGCGAGTTCCACATCCCCGGCCAGGTGGGCTGGCCGGGCGAGATGCTGATTCCCTTCCAGGCCGGGATCACGGCCTTTGCCTACCTGCTCTATTTCCGGCTGATCGCCGCCACCGGCAGCGTAATCACGAGCCAAACCGGCTATATCGTCCCCATCGCGGGAGTTCTCTGGGGCGCCATGATCTTTGGCGAGCGCATGGGCTGGCTTGCGCTGCCGGCGGCAGCACTGGTCTTCGCCGGCCTCTGGCTGGTAACAGCAAAGCGATAGTGACCTGTTTCTACTGGAGTTTCGGCCCAGCGGCGACAGCGGCGGCCGGAGGTCCAGGAACCTGAGGTTCCTGGCGGGGCCCGGGGCAGAGCCCCGTCCTCACCCCCGCCCCAGGCACACCCCCGAATTCGTCCCCGCCAACCCGGTCTTCAGCGCCCGGATACGTTGGGCGCTGCTGCCATGGGTGAAGCTTTCCGGCACCACATGGCCGCGCGCCTGTTGCTGCAGGCGGTCATCGCCCACCGCCGCCGCGGCGGCCAGGCCTTCCTCGATGTCACCCGCTTCCAGGATGCGGCGCATCTGGTCCGCGCGATGGGCCCAGAAGCCCGCCAGGCAATCCGCCTGAAGCTCCGTCCGGACCGAGGCCGCATTGTCCCGGCCGCCGCCGAGCAATCCCAGCAGGTTCTGCACATGATGGCCAACCTCATGTGCGATGACATAAGCCTGGGCGAAATCGCCCGGAGCCCCCATGCGCTGGGCCAGATCCCGGAAGAAGGCGAGGTCAAGGTAAACCCGCCGGTCATTGGGGCAGTAGAAGGGCCCCATGGCCGATTGCGCCGTGCCGCAGCCTGAGGCCGCGCTGCCGGAGAACAGCACCAGCCGTGGCGCCTCGTAGCGCCGCTGCTGGGTGGCGAATTCGGCGGTCCAGACATCCTCGGTGCTGGCGAGGACTCGGCTGACGAAGCGTGCCGCCGCATCCTCGGCCGGGGGCGTGCGGGCCGCCTGGGAGGGTGCCGTCTGGGATTGGGGCGCCGGCGCGCCGCCACCCTCCAGGGTGGAGAGCACCACGCCCGGGTCCACGCCGAAGATCAGCGAAAGCACGACCACGGCAACCAGGCCCAGCCCGCCGATCCGCGCGCCGCCGCCCATGCCACCACCGCCGCCGCCACCGCCGCCTTGGCCACGCCGGTCTTCGAGGTTCCGGCTCTCGCGTTCATCGTCCAGTTTCATGGGCGCTCTGTCCTGGCGCCCTGTCAGACGCGTTCGAGGATACTCACATAATTCGCCACGGCCGCGCCGCCCATGTTGAACACGCCACCGATCTCGGCGCGCGGCAATTGCATGGCGCCCGCCTCGCCGGTGAGTTGCATGGCGGCGAGGGCGTGCATCGAAACGCCGGTGGCGCCAATCGGATGCCCCTTTGATTTCAAACCGCCCGAGCGATTGATCGGCAGGCGGCCATCCCTGCGCGTCCAGCCCTCCAGGATGGCCCGGCTCCCCTGGCCCTCGGGCGTCAGCCCCATCGCCTCATATTCGATGAGTTCGGCGATGGTGAAGCAATCATGCGTCTCGGCGAAGGAGAGATCGGCCAGCGTCAGGCCCGAGGCGTCGAAGGCCCGCGCCCAGGCCTCGCGCGCCCCCTCGAAGCGAATGATGTCGCGCCGCGCGATGGGCAGGAAGTCATTCACCTGCGCCGTGCCGCGGAAGCGCACGGCGCGGCGGGCGGAGGCCGCCACATCGCCCTCGGCGATGATGAGGGCGGCCGCGCCGTCCGACACCAGGCTGCAATCGGTGCGCTTGAGCGGGCGCGCCACATAGGGGTTCTTCTCGCTCTCGTTCCGGCAGAATTCATAGCCAAGATCCTTGCGCATCTGGGCATAGGGGTTGTCCACGCCATTGGCGTGATTCTTGGCGGCGATGGCGGCCAGCGCGTCGGAACTGTCGCCATGGCGCTGGAAATAGGCCTCGGCGATGCGCGCGAAGACGCCGGCGAAGCCCGCCTCGATCCCGCCCTCGGTCTTGAGGTGGGATGCCGAGAGCAGGATTTCGCCGACGCGCGGGCCCGGCGTGGTCGTCATCTTCTCGACCCCGATGACCAGCGTTACGCGGCCGCGCCGCGCCCCCAGGAAATCCAGCGCGCCATGGATGGCGGCGGTGCCGGTGGCGCAGGCATTCTCGAAGCGCGTGGCCGGCTTGAAGCGCAATTCCGGGACGGCCTGGAAGACCAGCGAGGCGGGAAAATCCTGCGCCTGGAAGCCGCCATTGAAGGTGCCGAGGAAGACGGCATCCACCTCATGCGGCTCAAGCCCGGCATCGGCGATGGCCTCGCGCGCGACGAGGCCGATCAGCGCCTCGGCGTCGGGAGCCTCTTCCAACTTGCCGAAGCGGCTATGCGCCCAGCCGATAATGGCGGCGTCATGTTGCATTGCGGTCATGGCAGCTTTCCTCCCGTTTCACGCAGGTTAGGGCATTGCGCTGGGTCGCGCCAAGGCTTCTGCCGATGGCGTGAGTGTTGCGGCCAGGCAACATATTTCAGGCTTGTTATACGATTGGCTATCGAAAGGGTATTGAAAGCGAGTTGTCCTGATCTATTTCAGGGGTGTCGGGTGCATCTCTCGCCCTGACAGCTTTGCCTTCCTCAACCTTGCCTTGGCCGCCCCGCATGGGGCGGCTTTTTTTTCGCCCAACGGCTGCCCCCCGGCGATGTCTGCCCGTCAGTCCGGCACCAGCAGGCTGACGGCCGCCTGGCAGGCAATCCCTTCGCCGCGGCCGGTGAAGCCGAGGCGCTCCGTCGTCGTGGCCTTCACCCCGACACGCCCGATCGCCACCCCCATGATTTCGGCCAGCCGCGCCATCATCGCTGGCGCATGCGGGCCGATCTTGGGCTGTTCGCAGATCAGCGTCACATCCGCATTGACCAGCATGGCGCCGCGGGCCGCGACGCGGCCCATGGCGTGCACCAGGAATTGCGCGCTGTCGGCGTCCTTCCAGGTCATCTGCGAGGGCGGGAAATGCCGGCCGATATCGCCCTCGGCCAGGGCGCCGTAGATCGCATCGCAAAGCGCGTGGATGCCGACATCGGCATCCGAATGCCCGTCCAGGCCGAGCGCATGCGGCACGGTAATGCCGCAAAGGATGAGGGGCCGGCCGGGCACCAGGCGATGCACGTCGAAGCCCGTGCCGATGCGGGGCAGTAGGCGGGGCAGGAGGGTGGATTCCACGCGGAGCAGATCCTCAGGGAAGGTGATTTTCACGTTGCTTTCATGGCCGGGCACCAGGGCCACAGCCTCGCCGAGCCATTCCAGCAGCTGGGCGTCATCCGTCGCCTCGGCCCCGGCCTTGTCATGGGCGGCGCGCAATGTTTCGAAGCGGAAGGCCTGCGGCGTTTGGGCGCGAAACAATCCGGCACGGGGCACCGTCTCGCCGATCAGCCCGCCCGCGCCGCGCTTCAGCGTGTCCGAGACGGGCTGGGCCGGGATCGCGCCGGCCTGTTGTTCCAGCGCGGCCAGAAGGGCAGGGATGGTGCCTGGCGGAATCACCGGGCGGGCCGCGTCATGCACCAGGACGATGCTCGGGTTGAGGGCCGCCAGGGCCGCCAGGCCGGCCTTCACGCTGGCCTGGCGCGTGGCCCCGCCGGTCACGGGCGGCAGATGCGGCAGACCCTCCAGCATGGCGGCGACCCGGGCTTCCTCGCCCGCCGCGCAGACCGGCTGGAGCTGCTGGACATGGCCGCCGGCCAGCAGCGCCTCGGCCGCCAGCCGCAGGACCGGGCGGCCGAGCAGCAGGGCATATTGCTTGGGTTCGGGGGCGCCGAAGCGCTCGCCGCGCCCGGCGGCCATCAAAAGTGCGACGATCATGATGCCTCCCGAATAGGCCAGATCGTCACGCCAGGGAATTCGGGGGGCGGAAATCTCGCCGGATGGCACGGCCGGCGTGGACGTGGCGCTTGGTTTTGCGTATGGCTGCACAAATGATGAGCAACCGCCTTCGGCCCATCGTGCTCTCGCCCGATGTGACCATCGAAACGCCCGTGATCCTCGCACCCATGTCCGGGGTGACGGATCTGCCCTTCCGCCGCTTGGCGCGCGCGGAAGGCACGGGGCTTGTGGTGAGCGAGATGATCGCCTCCGCCGCCATGATCCGCGAAAACCGCCAAAGCCTGAAGATGTGCGACACTTCGGACGAGCTGGGCGGCCCCTCCTCGGTGCAGCTCGCCGGCTGCGATCCGGCCGTGATGGCCGATGCCGCCCGCCTCGTGGTGGATAAGGGCGCCGCCATCGTGGACATCAATTTCGGCTGCCCGGTGAAGAAGGTCGCGGTGGGGCAGAGTGCCGGCTCCGCCCTGATGCGCGATGAATTGCGCGCGGCCGCCATTCTGGAGGCGGTGGTGAAGGCCGTCTCCGTCCCCGTCACGCTGAAGATGCGCATGGGCTGGGACCATCAGAGCCTGAACGCGCCCAAGCTCGCCCGCATCGCCGAGGCATGCGGCATCCGCCTGGTGACCATCCATGGCCGCACGCGCCAGCAGCTTTATACCGGCGTCGCGGACTGGGATTTCATCGCCTCGGTCAAGGCGGCGGTTTCCATTCCCGTCATCGCCAATGGCGATATCGTGACGGTGGACAACGCGCTGGATGCGCTGACCCGGGCCGGCGCGGATGGCGTGATGATCGGGCGTGGCTGCTATGGCCGGCCGTGGTTCCCGCGCCAGGTGGCGGCCTTCCTGCGGGATGGCACGCGCCTGCCCGACCCGAGCCTGGAGCAGCAGCTGGCCATACTGCTGCAACATTACCGCGCCATCCTGGAGCATCATGGCGAGGGGATCGGCGTGCGCATGGCGCGCAAGCATGTCGCCTGGTATTCGCGCGGCTTGCCGGGCAGCGCGGAATTCCGCGCCCAGGTGAATCGCGTCGAGATGGGGCAGGCGGCGGAATCGCTGATCCAGGGCTTCTACGGCCCGCTGATCGAAGGCGGGGCGGAACCGCCGGCCTGGCAGGAAGCCGCATGAGCGGCGTGATCAGCCGTGTGGCGGCCCTGGCCCGCCGCCCGCGCCCGCTGGCGCTGCCCGATACGGCGGGCATCCTCTCGGCCCTGCCCATGCCCGCCATTGTCCTCGATGGCGAGGATCGCTTCCGCTTCGCCAACCCGGCGGCCGAGCTGTTCTTCCAGCAATCGCTGCAAAGCCTGCTGGGCATGCAGCTTGCGGAGCTGCTGCCGCCGGATCATCGCCTTTTTGCCTTGCTGCACCAGGTTCGCCTGCAGGACAGCCCGGTTGCGGATCATGACCTGATCCTGGAGAGCCCGCGGCTGCGCCGGCATGGCGTCTCCGTCTATGGCGCCCCGATGCCGGACCTTCCGGAAGGCGTGGTGCTGACGCTGCAGGATGGCTCGACGGCGGCCATGCTGGACCGGCAGTTGCATTTCCTGGGTGCCGCGCGCGGCGCCACCGCCATGGCCGCGATGCTGGCGCATGAGGTGAAGAACCCGCTCTCCGGCATCCGTGGCGCGGCGCAATTGCTGGAACAGGGCGCCTCCGAGGGGGACCGCGAACTCTGCTTGCTCATCCAGGAGGAGAGCGACCGCATCCGCAACCTGGTGGACCGGATGGAGATGTTCTCCGACCGGCCGATCGAGCGGCAGGCGGTGAATATCCATTCCGTGCTGGATCATGTGCGCCGCGTGGCGCAATCGGGCTTCGCCTGCCATCTGCGCATGGTGGAGGAATATGACCCCTCGCTTCCTGCCGTCTGGGGGGACCGGGACCAGCTGATCCAGATTTTGCTTAACCTCGTGAAGAACGCCTCCGAAGCGCTGAGCGATGGCGGCGCCACGGGTGGGGCGGGCGAAATCCACCTCGCCACGGCCTATCACCATGGCGTGCGCATCGCCGTCCCCGGCAGCACCGAGCGCGTGCATCTGCCGCTGCAGGTCATCGTGCGCGACAATGGCCCCGGCATCCCCGAGCCGCTGCGCTCCACCCTGTTCGAGCCCTTCGTGACCACCAAGCGAGGCGGGCAGGGGCTGGGCCTGGCCCTCGTGGCCAAGCTCGTCGCCAATCATGGCGGCCTGATCGAATGCGACAGCCGCCCCGGCCGCACCAGCTTCCGCCTGTCCCTGCCGGCCGAGCCCCCCAATCATGCACGGGGCGAGCCGGCCCATGAGAGTGACGAATGACAGAATCCCGCACCATCCTGATCGCCGATGATGACCGCGCGATCCGTACCGTCCTCTCCCAGGCCCTGACGCGCGCCGGGTATAATGTGCGTGCGACCTCCTCGGCCTCCACGCTGTGGCGTTGGGTGGAGGATGGCGAGGGCGATCTGGTGGTGACCGATGTGGTCATGCCCGATGAGAACGGGCTGGACCTTCTGCCGCGTATCAAGCGGATCCGGCCGGATCTGCGCGTCGTGGTCATGTCGGCACAATCCACCTTCACCACGGCGGTGAAGGCGGCCCAGCGCGGCGCCTTCGAATATCTGCCCAAGCCCTTCGATCTGAAGGAATTGCTGAATGTGGTGGAGCGCGCCTTGGCGCAGCCCGCCACCGCCGTGCCCCCCGATGAGGAGGCCGAACCCGGCGAGCGCCTGCCGCTGGTGGGCCGCAGCACCGCGATGCAGGACATCTACCGGACGGTCGCGCGCCTCACCACGGCGGACCTTACCGTCATGGTCACGGGCGAGAGTGGCACCGGCAAGGAGCTGATCGCCCGCGCGCTGCATGATTATGGCAAGCGCCGGCAGGGGCCCTTCGTGGCCATCAACATGGCGGCGATCCCGCGCGAATTGATCGAGAGCGAGCTGTTCGGCCATGAGCGGGGCGCCTTCACCGGCGCCTTGACGCGCGGCATTGGCCGCTTCGAGCAGGCGGCGGGCGGCACGCTGTTCCTCGACGAAATCGGCGACATGCCGGCCGAGGCGCAAACCCGCCTGCTGCGCGTGTTGCAGGAGGGCGAGTTCACGACCGTGGGCGGCCGCCAGCCGGTCAAGGCGAATGTGCGCATCGTCGCTGCCACACACCGGGATTTGCGCGCCTCCATCCGCGCCGGCCTGTTCCGCGAGGATTTGTTCTACCGCCTGAATGTGGTGCCGATCCGCCTGCCGCCGCTGCGGGAGCGCACGGAGGATATCCCCCTGCTGGCGCGGCATTTCCTGGAGCGCGCGCGGGCCTCGGGCCTGCCCTTGAAGTCGCTCAGCAATGAAGCGCTGGAGCGGCTGAAGCGGCACGCCTGGCCGGGCAATGCGCGCGAATTGGAGAACCTGATGCGGCGCCTCGCCGCACTTTACCCGCAGGAAACCATCGGCGAGGAAGCGGTCGCCGCCGAACTCGCCGAGGCCGAGGCGCCGAGCGACGGCGCGCCGCGTTCGAGCGAGACGCTGGAACAGGCGGTGGAGCGCCACCTGAAGCTGTTCATGGCCGCCCATAAGGACGGCATGCCGATCCGGGACCTGCATGACCGCGTGATTTCGGAAGTGGAGCGGCCCCTGCTGCGCCTCGCACTCAGCGCCACACGCGGCAACCAGATCAAGGCGGCGGCGCTGCTGGGGCTGAACCGCAACACGCTGCGCAAGAAGCTGCGGGACCTGGAGTTGCCGGTCGTGCGCGGTCTGTCGTGACACGGGTTGGCATGACGCGACCTGGCATGAGCAAGCCCTGAGCATGTCCAAGCCAGCCCGGGTGCCGCTGCTGCGGCGCCTTGCCGATATGCTGCTCGGCCGGGGGGTGACATTGGGGCTCGCCGTGGGCGCGCTGGTGATGGGCATCCTCACCTTCGTCGTGCTTTCGGATGGCAGCCCGCTGGGGCCGACGCGTCCGGGCCAGGTGGTCGGCATCGTGCTGGTCAATCTGGCCATCATCCTGCTGCTGCTGGCCTCGCTGGCCGGGCAATTGGTGCGGGTCTGGGCAGAGCGGCGGCGTGGTTCGGCGGGCTCTCGGCTGCACACGCGGCTTGTGCTGCTGTTCTCCGTGGTCGCGATCGTGCCGGCCATGCTGCTGGCGGGGTTTTCCGCCATCTTCTTCAACCTGGGCATCCAGGCCTGGTTCAGTGACCGGGTGCGCACGGCGCTCGAAGCCTCGCTGGTGGCGAGCCGGGCCTATTTCGAGGAACACCAGAACAATATCCGCGCCGATGCGCTGGTCATGGCCAATGATCTGAACCGCGCCGTGGTGCTGCTGCCGGACCAGAGCCTCGCCTTCGCCCGCGTGCTGGCCACCCAGGCCAGCGCGCGCGGCCTGACCGAGGCCGTGGTGTTCGAGCCGCTGCTGGGCCGCATCGTGGCGCATGCGGGGGTGAGTTCCGCCTTCATGCTCTCCCCGCCGCCCGATTGGGCCATTGAAATCGCCACTGGTGGCGAGGTGGCCGTGGTGGCGGTGGAGGAGGAGAATCGCGTTCGCGCCATCATCGCGCTGTCCCAGGCCTCCGGTTTGCAGTTGATGATCGGGCGGCCGGTGGATTCCTCGGTGCTGGAGCATATGCAGCGCACCGAACAGGCGGTGACGGCCTATCAATCCATCGACCGCAACCGCGAGGGGTTGCAGATCACCTTCGTGATGATCTTCGCCATCGGCTCGCTGCTGGTGTTGCTGGCGGCGGTGCTGGTGGGGCTGGTGCTGGCCAATCAATTGGCCGGGCCGATTTCCCGCCTGATCACGGCGGCCGAGCGGGTGCGCGGAGGTGATCTCTCGGTGCGCGTGGAGGAGGGCGATGGCGATGACGAGATCGGCAGCCTGAGCCGCGCCTTCAACCGCATGACCAATCAGCTGGCCGGCCAGCGCAGCGAATTGCTGGAAGCCTACCGGCAGATCGCCGAGCGGCAGAACTTCACCGAGGCCGTGCTGGGCGGCGTTTCGGCCGGCATTGTGGGCCTCGACCAGGAGCTGCGCGTGAACCTGCCCAACCGCAGCGCCAGCCTGTTGCTCGGCATTGACCTGGAGCGCGAGATCGGCCGCCCCATGGCCGAGATCGCGCCCGAATTCGCCGGCCTGCTCGCGCAGCCGGGCACCACGCGCACGGCCGAAATCCGCGTGGGCCCGCCCAATGCGCGCAAGACGCTGCTGGCCCGCCTCTCGCCCGAGATGGAAAGCCAGGGCCATGTGCTGACGTTTGACGATATCTCCGCCCTGCTGACCGCCCAGCGCCAGGCCGCCTGGGCGGATGTGGCCCGCCGTATCGCCCATGAGATCAAGAATCCGCTGACGCCCATCCAGCTCAGCGCCGAGCGGCTGAAGAAGCGCTACCTCAAGCAGATCACGCATGATCCGGAGACCTTCACCGCCTGCACGGACACCATCGTGCGCCAGGTGGGGGATATCGGCCGGATGGTGGATGAATTCAGCGCCTTCGCCCGGATGCCGCAGCCGGTGATCCGCCCCGAGGAAATCGGCCGCCTGGTGCGTGAGGCGCTGGTGCTGCAACAGCAATCCCGCCCCGAGATCGCCTGGATCACGGATTTGCCGGAGCAGAAGCTCTATGCCGCCTGTGACCGGCGGTTGATCAATCAGGCGCTCACCAACCTGCTGAACAACGCGGCGGATGCCATCGCCATGCGGGTGCAGCGCGATGAAGAGGAAGGCCTTGCCTGCCCGCGGCCGGTCGGCCATATCCGGGTAGGGCTGTCCGGCGAGGGCGAGCGGCTGATCATCTCGGTGGAAGATGACGGCATCGGCCTGCCGGAGGGCGATGAGAGGGACCGGCTGACGGAGCCCTATGTCACGCATAAAACAAAGGGAACCGGCCTTGGTCTCGCGATCGTGAAGAAGATCATGGAGGACCACCGTGGCAGCATCCAGCTCACCGATGCGCTGTCGGGCCGCGGCGCACGCGCCGAGCTGATCCTGCCGGCGCGGGAGCCCGATGCGCTTGCGCCCGACGGCCTGACGTCCGGCGCAGCTACGTCTGGCGGGCACGAAATGGGGGAGCCTGGCCATGGCGCATGACATCCTGATCGTGGATGACGAACCCGATATCCGCTCCCTGATTGACGGCATCCTCTCCGACGAGGGCTATGAGACGCGACAGGCGCATAATTCGGATACGGCAATTGCGCATTTCCGGGCGCGCCGGCCCTCCCTCGTCATCCTCGATATCTGGTTGGCCAATTCGCGCCTGGATGGGCTTGGCATCCTCGATGCGTTGCATCGCGAGGAGCCGCATGTCCCCTGTGTGATGATCTCGGGCCACGGCAATATCGAGACGGCGGTGCAGGCGATCCAGCAGGGCGCCTACGACTTCATCGAAAAGCCCTTCAAGAGCGACCGCCTGCTGCTGATCGTCGCGCGTGCGCTGGAAGCCGCCAAGCTGCGGCGTGAGATCAGCGATCTGCGCCTGCGCGCCGGCTCCGAGGCGGAGCTGATCGGCGTCTCGCCGGCCATGACGCAGATCCGCTCGGCGATCGAGCGCGTGGCGCCGACCAATTCGCGTGTGCTGATCAGCGGGCCGGCAGGCACGGGCAAGGAAGTGGCGGCGCGCATGCTGCATGCGCGTTCGCGCCGCGCCGATGGGCCTTTCGTCGCGCTGAATTGCGCGACACTCGATCCCGGTCGCATCGAGGAGGAGCTGTTTGGCGTGGAGCCCCGCGGCGAGCAGCCGCGCCGCGCCGGCACGCTGGAGCGCGCGCATGGCGGCACGCTGCTGCTGGACGAGGTCTCCGACATGCCGCTGGAAACCCAGGGCAAGATCGTCCGTGCGCTGCAGGAGCAAGGCTTCGAGCGCATCGGCGGGGCGACGCGCGTGAAGGTGGATGTCCGCGTCATCGCCACCACGAACAAGGACCTCCAGGCGGAGATCACGGCCGGGCGCTTCCGCGAGGATTTGTTCTACCGCCTGTCCGTCGTGCCGTTGCGGATGCCGGCCCTGCGCGAGCGGCGGGAGGATGTGCCCGCCCTGGCCCGGCATTTCATGGCCCGCTCCATTGAAAGCTCGGGCCTCGCGCCGCGCGCCCTGGCCGAGGACACCATCGCCGCGCTGCAGACCCATGACTGGCCGGGCAATGTGCGGCAATTGCGCAACCTGATGGATTGGCTGCTGATCATGACGCCCGGCGATTCCGGTGCGCCGATCCGCGCGGAATCGCTGCCGCCCGAAATCGTCTCGACCGCGCCGTCCATGCTGCGGCTCGACCGCTCCAGCGAAATCATGACGCTCCCCCTGCGTGACGCGCGGGAGGCTTTCGAGCGGCAATATCTGGAGGCGCAGTTGCTGCGCTTCGGCGGCAATATCAGCCGCACTGCCAATTTTGTCGGCATGGAGCGCAGCGCCCTGCACCGCAAGCTCAAATTCCTCGGCGTGCAGGCGGAAGACAGGGCGTCCGGGACGGCGTAAACTCGAAGCCATGTCGAAAATCGCTTATGTGAATGGCGCCTATCTGCCGCAGCGCGAAGCCTCGGTGAATATCGAGGATCGGGGCTATCAGTTCGGCGATGGCATCTATGAGGTGGTGCATCTCTATCGCGGCCACTTCATTGACGAGGCCCGCCATCTGGACCGGCTGGAGCGTTCGCTCGGCGAAATCCATCTCCCCATGCCGATGGCGCGCGCGGCGCTGCGGATGGTGCTGATGGAGGTGGCGCGCCGCAACCGGGTGCGGGACGGGCTGCTCTACATGCAGGTGACGCGCGGCGTGGCGCGGCGGGACCATGCCTTCCCGCGCGTGCCGGTTCCGGTCTCCCTGGTCGTGACCATCCGCCATATCCCGCCCTATCCGAAGGATGTGGATCGCTGGACCATCACGGCCATCACCCATCCGGACCTGCGCTGGGCGCGGCGCGACATCAAGAGCGTGAACCTGCTGCCCAATGTGCTGGCCCGCCAGGCCGCGCGCGAGGCAGGTTCGGCCGAGGCCATCCTGTTTGACGAAGCGACCGGCATGGTGACGGAAGGGGCCGCCACCTCCTTCTGGATCGTGGATGCGCAAGGCGTGCTGCGTACCCGCCACCTGGACCAGGTGATCCTGCCCGGTTGCACCCGTGGCGCGCTGATTGCGGAGATGGAGGCGGCCGGCATCCCCTACAGCCTGGCCCCCTTCAGCCTGGAGGAATTGCGCGGCGCGCGAGAGGCGTTCCTCACTTCGGCCACCTCCTTCGTGAAGCCCATCCTGCGGATTGACGGGCGGGATGTGGGCGATGGGAAGGTGGGGCCGGTGACGCGGCGGCTGTTTGACGTGTTTTCGCGCCATGTGCATGCGGGCCTGGGGAATGCGGCGTGACCCCGCCCGATGGTCGGAGGGCGAAGCCCGGAGAGCTGAATCGGGCGGGCCACACCACGCCCGATGCGATCCTGTTTGACTGGGACAACACGCTGATTGATGGCTGGGCAGCCATCGAGGCCGGGCTGAACGCGGCCTTCGCCGCCTTCGGCAAGCCCGCCTGGACCCGCACGCAGGTGCTGGCGAATGTCCGCAAATCCCTGCGCGATTCCTTCCCCGAGCATTTCGGCGCGGAGTGGGAGCGCGCGCGGGATATCTTCTATGATGCCGTGCACGCCACGCATCTCCAGGTGATCCGCCCCTTGCCTGCGACGCTGGGCATGCTGGATGCGCTGACGCATCTGCCGCTCGGCGTCGTCTCCAACAAGCAGGGGCCGCTGCTGCGGGCCGAGGCTGCGCATCTGGGCTGGCAGGCGCGTTTCAGGGCTGTGGTGGGCGCCGGCGATGCCGTGGCCGACAAGCCCTCCGGCGCGCCGCTGCATCTGGCACTGGGGCAGATGGGCCTCAGCGCCGGGCCGCACATCTGGTATGTCGGCGACACGGCGATCGACATGCAGGCGGCCCGTGCGGCCGGCTGCGTGGCGGTCCTGCTGGGCGATGCCGAGCATGATGGCGGCATTGCCGCCTGCGCGCCCGACATGGCTTTTTCGGACGGGCTGCAACTCGCGGCCCGGTTGCACGCTCTGGACAAGTGATCCGGGACGCCCGACATTCATCATTGGCAAGGCGACGGGCCCAACCATCGCGTTGAACGGCCCGCGACGAAAAACAAGAAGGAGGCCATCATGGCCGAGAAATCCCAGAACGTGCAGGACGTGTTCCTGAATCACGTTCGCAAAAGCAAAACCCCGGTGACGGTCTTTCTCGTCAACGGGGTCAAACTCCAGGGGATCATCACCTGGTTCGACAATTTCTCCGTGCTGCTGCGGCGGGATGGGCATACGCAGCTCGTCTACAAGCATGCCATCAGCACGGTGATGCCCGGTGCCCCCATCATGCTGTTCGACCCCCAGGCGGCGGGTGCTGCGGCCGCACCGCCTGCCGGCGGTGCGCCCGTGCGCGAGACGACGCTGACCATGTCCCGGGAGCCAGCCCCTGCCCGCGAAGACTGAGGATGTGGCGGCGGCGCCGACGCGCGCCGCCGTCATTCTTCCCTTCGAACGCACCCAACGTTCGAACATCCTGGAATTCGCACCCACGGGCGGCCTGCCGCGTGCGGCTGAGGCGCGGCTGGCCGAAGCGGTCGGCCTCGCGGCTTCGATCGGCGTCACCATTGTGCATTCCGCCATCCATCCACTGCGCCAGCGCCGGCCCTCCACCCTGCTTGGCGAAGGCCAGGTCGAGATGGTGCGCCAGGCACTGGAGGAGCAGGAGGCGAGCCTCGTCATCGTGGATGCGGCTCTCACGCCAGTGCAGCAGCGCAATCTGGAGCGCGACTGGCGGGCGAAGGTGATTGACCGCACCGGCCTCATTCTCGAAATCTTCGGCGAGCGCGCCCGCACGCGGGAGGGTTCGCTGCAGGTCGAACTCGCGCATCTGGAATACCAGCGGACGCGGCTCGTGCGGTCCTGGACGCATCTTGAGCGGCAGCGCGGTGGCTTCGGCTTCCTGGGTGGCCCGGGTGAAAGCCAGATCGAGATTGACCGCCGGCTGATCGGCGAGCGCATCATCAAGCTGAAGCGCGAGCTGGAGCAGGTGCGCCGCACCCGCGGCCTGCACCGCAAGGCGCGGGAGCGTGTGCCCTATCCGGTGATTGCGCTGGTGGGCTACACCAATGCCGGAAAATCCACGCTGTTCAATGCGCTGACCGGTGCAGCGGTTTACGCGCAGGACCAGCTTTTCGCGACGCTGGACCCGACGATGCGGCAGATCACGCTGCCCTCCGGCCGGCATGCCATCCTCTCCGATACGGTGGGCTTCATCAGCGATCTGCCGACGCAGCTCATCGAGGCGTTCCGCGCCACGCTGGAGGAGGTCGCCGCCGCCGACATCATCCTGCATGTGCGCGATGTGGCGCATCCTGACAGCACGGCCCAGCGCAATGACGTGAACGCCGTGCTGGATGAAATGACCGAAGGCGCCGATGCGCCGCTGGATGGCGGCTGGCGCGGCCGCTGCATCGAGGTGCTGAACAAGGCTGATCTGCTGGGCGGACCGGAGGCCATCGCCTCCCGCGCGGCAGGCGGCCTCGCGGTCTCGGCCCTGACCGGGGAGGGGCTGGATGCGCTGCGGGAGACGCTGGATGCCAGGCTCTCGGAAAGCATGGTGACGGAGCGCTTCGAATTGCCGAGCGAGGATGGATCACGCCTCGCGTGGCTGTACCGCCATGGCGAGGTGCTGGAGCGGCATGAGGCGGAGGGAAGCATTCACCTCACCGTGCGGATTTCGCCCGCCAACCGCGCCCGCTACGCGTTGCTTCCATGAGGTTTTCCGCAAGCCAGGCGAGTGAGATCGCAGTGCTGCTGCGCAGCGTGGCGCAGGCCGAGATCCTGCCGCGTTTCCGCAAGCTCGCCAGTGGCGATATCCGCATGAAATCCAGTCCGCTCGATCTGGTGACCGAGGCGGATGAAGCGGCGGAACGCGTCCTGACGGCGGCCCTTTCGGCCCGCTTCCCCCATGCGATGATCATGGGCGAGGAAGCCGCGGCGGCGGACCCGGCGCAACTCACCCGCATGCTGGATGCGGAGCTGTGCTTCATCATTGATCCGGTGGATGGCACGGCGAATTTCGCGGCGGGCGTGCCGCTGTTCGGCGTGATGCTGGCCGCCGTGCACCAGGGTGAGACCATCGCCGGGTGGATCCATGACCCGATGGGCGATGACACGGTGATCGGCCTGCGCGGTGAGGGGGCCTGGATCGAGACGCCAGCGGGGGCCAGGCATGATTGCCGCGTGGCCCCGCCCGCGCCCCTGAGTGAGATGGTGGGCGCGATTTCCTGGAGCTACCTGCCGGCCGCGCAGAAGGCGCATCTACTGCCGCGCCTCGCGCAGTTGGCGGGGACGTTGAATTTCCGCTGTGCGGCGCATGAGTACCGGCTGGCCGTCACGGGTGGGCTGCACGCCCTGTTCTACAACCGCCTGATGCCCTGGGACCACGCGGCGGGTGTGCTGATCCACGCCGAATCGGGTGGCTATGCCGCGCAGTTCGACGGCACCGCCTATTCCCCCCGCAAGCATGCGGGGGGGCTGATCTGCGTGCCGGATGCCGCTGGCTGGCAGGCGCTGCGCGAAGCCTTGCTCGGCAGCGCCTGACCCTTGGCTCAGTAGCGCTGCTGCTGGCCCCAGCCATTGCCGCGGTTGTTGTTGTAACCGCGGTTATTGTTGTTATAGCCGCGATTGTTGTAGCCGCTCTGCTGCTGCGACTGGTCATACAGGTAGCCGCCGGCACCGCCGACGCCAGCGCCCAGCAAAGCGCCAAGCCCCGCATTTCCCGTGAAGGAGCCGATGATGCCGCCCACGGCGCCACCGCCGAGCGCGCCAGTGGCGGTGCGCTGCTGGGTGTCATTCATTCCGGCACAGCCGGAGATGCCGAGGCCAGCGGCGAGCAGGACGGCCATTTGGATGCGGCGCATCAGCGTGCCCTCCTCGTCGAAGTTTCGGTGGGGCAGGGGAAGCTCGCCTGCGCCCAGCGCAGCATGCCATCCAGGGCGGGCTCGTTGACGTAGCTGGGATTCTCCCGCGTCCAGCGGGCAAAGGCGATGCCGGATTGCGCGATGCTGGGGCCAGGGTTGGGCACGCAGAACAGCGGCCGGATGGGGCGGCCGGGCGGGTTCATCAGCGCGTGGTATTGGCCGGCCGCCGTCAGGAAGCCCTGGCAATAGGCGATCGCTTCCAGCCGCGGCACGCCGGTGGTGCTGGGGTCGCAGATGGCGGCGAGGTCCGCCACGGTCTGCACATGGTCCACGGGGCGGGGCTGGGCGAAGGCGGTGCCGCTGGCCAGCAATAGGGCCAGGGCCGGAATCATCCGTTTCATGGGTCTCTCTCCAGCGGCCCGAGCGGCCGCATGGAGGTGACAACACGCGAGGCGGCCCCAGGTTGCCCAGGGCGGTTGCTCCGGGGCGGTTGCCCCGGGGCGCCAGGATCACCTCACCCGCAATGCAGCCTGGCCGCCAGATCCGTGAAATCCGCCGCCACGCAGTCCCAGGGGTCTTCGGCCGTCAGGTCAATGCTCTGGCCCGCGCCATGCTCGACCGGGCGGGGAATGAAGGCGGTGGCCAGGCCCGCTGCGCGCGCCGCCCGCAAATCCCCGTTATGGGCCGCAACGAGGCAGACCTCGGACGGGTGCATGGCCAGCAGCTCGGCGGTGCGCAGATAGGCTTCAGGCTGCGGCTTGTAGGCCTGCACCGGCTCGGCGCCGAGGATGGCATCCCAGGGAATGCGCGCGCGCTTGGCCATGTTCGCCAGCAGCGCGATATTGCCGTTGGAGAGCGGCGCCAGGAAGTATTTGCGCTTCAGCCGGTGCAGGCCGAGCAGCACATCCGGCCAGGGGTCCAGCTTGTGCCAGGCGAGGTTCAGCGCATCCAGATCCGATGGCTTGCAGCCGGTGACACCATGATCGGCCAGCATGGTCTCGAGGTTTTCCCGGTGCAGCACATCGAGCCGGGTGAAGGCGCGCCGCCCGGAGCGGCATTCCTCCATCGCCGGCTGATAGCGCTTGCGCCACGCATCTGCGAGCAGGAAGGGATCAAGGTCGGTGCGCCCGATCGCCGAGAGATAGCCCGCCAATTCGCGCGCCACGCCACTGCGCCAATCCATCACCGTGCCAAAGACGTCGAAGACGAGAGCCTTGACCTGGTTCATGGCTTCACCGCCCATTTCTTGTCGAATTCCCAGACCTCGGGGAAGCCCATCAGCTCGCACATGCGGCCAAAGCCGTAGCTCTCCTGCGCGGGCAGGCCATTGGTGTCGCCCACCGCATGCAGATGCGCATAGACGCGTTCCAGCGCCGCCGCGACGGCCAGGAAGCCGGCCCCCGGATAGATCGCGATGCTGTAGCCGATCTCCTTCAGCCGTGCCGCCGTCAGGATGGGCGTGCGGCCGCCCTCCACGTTGTTGGCCAGCAGCGGCTTGTTGATGGAACGGCCGATTTCCACCATCTCGGCCTCGGTTTCCGGGCTTTCGATGAAGACGATATCCGCACCCGCATCGCCATACATGCGGCCACGGCGAATGGCCTCCTCCAGCCCGAGGCCGGTGCGCGCATCGGTGCGCGCGACGATCAGGAAATTCGGATCCCGCCGCGCCTCGACCGCGACCTTGAGCTTGAGGACCATGTCCTCGGCCGGGATCACGCTGCGGCCTGGCGTGTGGCCGCATTTCTTCGGCATTTCCTGGTCTTCGAGCTGAATGCCGGAGATGCCCGCCGCCTCATACCCCATGACGGTGTGGCGCACATTCAGCAGCCCGCCATAGCCGGTATCGGCATCGGCGATGATGGGCGTCTTCGCCATCTGCGCGAAGCGGCCCATGCGGGAGACCATGTCGGTGTAGGTCGCGATGCCGGCATCAGCGACACCCAGATGCGAGGCGACCGTGCCGAAGCCCGTGGCGTAGAGGCAATCAAACCCCATGCCATCCGCCACCTTGGTGCTGATCATGTCGAAAATGCCGGGGGCGACGACGAATTTCTTCGCATCGAACGCGGCCTTGAGGGAGGGGTGTGCCATGGGAGTCCTTTTCCTGTGTCCTGCCCCTGGAAGGGCGGCTTTTGGTGGCCCGTTCCGGGATCAGCAGGCCACGCGACAATGCTCAGTGGCGCGACTATGCCGCCCGCGGCAATGCCGCGAAAGGCGGCCCCGCATCACTGGCGGGTGATGTGGCCGGCTGCGGCGGCGGCCGCCCAGATGCGGTCCTCGCGCTGCATGGCGGCGAGGGTCTCGGCCGGGGGGCGCAGATCGGGCTCGATGCCGAGCGCGGTGAGGCGGGCGCGGAAGGCCGCATCGGCGAAGGCCGTGCCGACGTAGCCGCGAATGCGTGCCGAAATCGCGTCCGGCAGGCCCGCCGGCGCCAGCAGCGCCACCCATCCCGCGAGATCGAATTCGGCGATGCCCTGCTCCTGAACCGTCGGCACATCGGGGAAGAAGGGCGTGCGGGTGGATGTACTGACGGCGATGATGCGGGTGCGGCCAGTGGCCAGATGCGGCGTGGCGCTCGCGGTGCTGGTCCAGCCCAGCGGCAGGTGGCCGGCCACCACATCCGTCATCAATTGCCCACCCGAGCGGTATTGCACATCGGGGATTTCGAGGCGCAGGCGCCGCGCCAATTCCTGGCCGATGAACTGGGAGAGGGCCTCGGTGCTGCCGGTCGAAAGCCGTGCGGGATTGGCCGCGGCGAAGCTGCGCAGGCCGGCAAGGTCGGTGAAGGGCAGCGTGTGGGAGGCGGCCAGGACCATGGTGTTGCGCGTCAGCATCGAGACGGGCGTGAAGTCGCGGATTGGGTCGTAGGGGACCTGGCTCAGCACGTGCCGGTTCATGACATGGGTGGAGACCACGGCTGTCAGCGTATGGCCATCCGGTTCGGCCCGGGCCACCAGCTCGCTGCCGATGACGCCAGCGGCACCCGCGCGATTCTCGACGATGATGGGATGGGCGAGGGTGGGGCGCAAAGCCTCGGCCATGGCGCGCGCCAGGATGTCCGTGCCGCCGCCGGCCGCATAGGGCACGATCAGACGCACGGGCTTTTGCGGCCAGGTGCCTTGGCCCAGGGCAGTTGCGGGCAGCAGGGCCGGCAAGGCCAGCAGCGAGCGTCTTGAAAGCGCAGCTTTGCGGATCATGGTTTTTCCTCCGTTCCCGGGAGTTTCACCCGGCACGGCCGCGGGCGGAAGCCCCGGCGCCACGCAACGCAGTGACGGGCCGATCAGGGCCGTGCCATTCTGCGGTGATGAATCCACGCGTCACCGTGATCGGCCTTGGCTATGTCGGCCTGCCCACCGCCGCCCTGCTGGCCAGCCGCGGCATGGCCGTGCAGGGGGTGGACAGCAATCCGGCGGTGCGCGCCACGCTGGCCGAGGGCCGCATCCATATCACCGAGGCGGATGTCGAGGCGCTGCTGGAACGCGCCCTGCGCGCGGGGCTGTTCACCTTGCACGCGCAGCCGCCGCCGGCGGATGTGTTCATCATCGCCGTGCCCACGCCGCTGGGCGAGGATCATGCCCCCATGCTCGGCCATGTGCTGGACGCGACGCGGGCCCTGGCGCCGGCCCTGCGCCCAGGCAACCTGGTGCTGCTGGAAAGCACGAGCCCGATCGGCACCACGGCGCGCATCGCGGCCCTTCTCGCGGAATTGCGGCCGGAGCTGACCGACCTCGCCATCGCCTATGGGCCGGAGCGCGTGCTGCCCGGCCGCATCCTGACCGAGCTTGTGGAAAATGACCGCGTGGCCGGCGGGCTGACGCCCGAGGCGACGCAGCGCGCCCAGGATTTCTACCGGCTTTTCGTGCGCGGCGAGGTGGTCGGCACGGATGCCGCAACGGCCGAGATGGTGAAGCTGGCGGAGAACGCCTTTCGTGACGTGAACATTGCCTTCGCCAATGAACTCTCCCTGATCGCGGATGCGCAGGGGCTGGATGTCTGGCGCGTGATCGAAATCGCCAACCGGCATCCCCGCGTGCAGATCCTGCGGCCGGGGCCGGGTGTCGGCGGGCATTGCATCGCGGTGGACCCGTGGTTTCTCGCGCATGCGGCGCCGGATGCCGCACGGCTGATCCCCGCCGCGCGCGCGGTGGATGCGGCCAAGCGCGCCGCCGTACTGGATGCGGCCTCGGCGATCTGCGCCGGGGGCGAGCGGCTGATCTGCCTTGGCCTCACCTTCAAGGCGGATGTGGATGATCTGCGCGAAAGCCCCGCGCTGGACATCGCGGCCGAACTCGCACGGCGGCATCCCGGCCAGGTGGTGCTGGTGGAGCCGCATCTGCGCGCGGCACCCCCCGGGCTGACGGCGCCGCTGGTCTCGCTGGAGGAAGCCCTGGCGGGGCCGGGGGCGCTGCTGGTATTGACCGACCATGCCGCCTTCCGGCGCATCCCCCGTGCCCAGCGCGCGGGGCGCCGCATTCTGGACACCCGCGGAATCTTCCGCGACGAGGAGAGCCCCTGATGCCTGATGGTTCCGTGACCCTGCCCGCGCTCACCCAGATCGAAGCGGTGGTGCGCACCTATCTGGATGGCCTGTATGAGGGCGATGGCGCGAAGATCGCGGCCGCCTTCCATCCCGTTTCGCATCTCTACAATGTGGTGGAGGGGACCGTGGTGGATCTGCCGCGTGAGGAATGGCTCGCGCGCATCGCATCCCGCGCCAAGCCCTCCGAACAGGGTTTCACGCGGGAAGATCGCATTCTGGCGATGGACATGGCCGGCGATGACGCGGCCTGCGTGAAGGTCAATTGCTGCATCCCGCCGCGCTACTTCACGGATTACCTGCTGCTGCTGAAGACGGGCGAGGGATGGAAGATCGTGAGCAAGAGCTTCAACACGGAACTTCGTTCGGTTTGATTTTTGACGCCCTCAGACGCCGGGCGTCAGCTTGGCTTCGGAAGGCCGAAGCATTCCGCCGCGCCGATCCGGCGCGGATCGCCGATGGGTGTCGCTGATCCGGCCGGTCAACCTGCCGGCTGCAACACGTAAGCCACGCCCGCCCGCGTGGCCACGTCCCGCACATGCTGCACCAGGCTGTCCGGCATCGGGATGCCCTCCACCAGCCGCTTCGCGCGGGAGGCATCCTCCGGCTCGCCCGGCACCAGCACGGGCTTGGCGGGGTCGGCCGGGCGCGTCGCGTGCAGCACGTCAATCACCGCATCCATGTCGTTCTCATAGCCCTCGATATCGCGGAAGGCGCGCGGGTCCACGGCCAGCATGAAGTGGCCGATATTGTTCGGCTCCCCTGCCTTCTGCGTGCGGTTGCGGATCGGTGAGAAGCTGGCCCCTACCATGGCGCCGCCCAGGATATGCGCCATCAAAGCGAGGCCGTAGCCCTTGTGGCCGCCCAGCGCCTCGGGCCCACCCACGGGCGTGATGCCGCCTTCCTTGTGCTTGAAGACGTAGTCATTGGCGATGTGGCTGTCGGTGACCGGCCGCCCCTCGCCATCCTGCACCCAGCCTTCGGGGATGGGTTTGTCGTTCAGGTGATAGACCTTCACCTTGTTGCCCGCGACGGTGGTGGTCGCCATGTCCAGCAGCACGGGCCGGTGCCGGCCCGCGGGTGCGGCGAAGGCGATGGGGTTGGTGCCCAGCACCGGTTCGGCGCCCCGCGTCGGCACCATCAGGATGCCGCGCGTGGAGGAGGTGACCATGCCGATGAGCCCGGCATCCGTCGCAATCCGCGCATAGCAGCCCGCCGCGCCGAAATGATGGCTGTTCACCACGCCCACGGCGCCCACGCCGAAGGCGCGCGCCTTTTCCACGGCAAGCTTCATGGCCATGAAGGCGGCCGGATGGCCGAGGCCATCCGCCCCGTCCACCATCGCGGTCGCGGCGAAATCGCGCACCACACGCGGCTCGCCCGCGATGCGCAGCTGGCCTTTGTGCAGCAACTCCTCATAGGCCATCAGCATGGAGATGCCGTGGCTGTCCACGCCGGTCAGGTCGGTTTCCACCATGATGTCGGCGGTGGTCTCGGCCAGATGCGGCGGGCTGCCCCAGGCATGCAGGATGGCGAGGATCTGGGCCCGGATGGAGCCGTGCGTGGCGTGCAGCATGCTCAATCCACCGTCGCACCGGTGGCACGCACGATGGGCACCCATTTCTCGATCTCAGCGGCGATGAAGGCGCGGGTGCGCGTCGGCGTCATGTTCTCGGGGATGGTGTTGCCGAGTGCGAGGATGCGCTCACGCACCGGGCCTGCGGCAAGCTGCGCGGCGATCTGCTGTTGCAAGAATTCCAGGATCACGGGCGGCGTGCCGATGGCGCTGGACCAGGGCGTCCAGGTCGTCGCCTGGAAGCCGGGGAAACCCGCTTCGGCGGCGGTCGGCACGTCGGGCGTCATGGGCGAGCGTGTGGCCGTGCCGATCACCAGGCCGTTCACCGTGCCGGCGCGGATATGCTGCTCCAGGAAGGAGATGGTGTCCGCCTGGAACTGGATGCGCCCGGCCGAAAGATCGGCGAAGGAGGCCGCCGAGCCGCGATAGGGAATGTGCTGCGCCGTGACACCCATCTGCGCCAGCAACAGCGCGGCCGCGATATGCCCCGTGGTGCCGTTGCCGGAACTGCCGAAGGTGAAATGCCCGGGCCGCTCCAGCAGCGAGGCGCGCATCTCGTTCAGATTGCGCCAGCCGGTGGAGGGATGCACCGCCACCACCATGGCACTTTCCGAACTGATGGTGATGTGATCCAGCCCGGTCAGCGGATGCACCGGCAGGCTGCGATACAGCCCGACATTCAAGGCGTGCGAGCCGAGCGCACCGACCAGCAGCGTATAGCCATCGGGTGCCGCGCGCCCCACGGTTTCCATCGCCACGACGCCGCCGCCCGAGGGGCGGTTTTCCACGATGAATTGCTGGCCCAGGGCCTGGCTCAGCGCGGCAGAGACAAGCCGCGCATTGATATCGGCATTGCCGCCGGGCGCGAGTGCGACGACGACGCGCACCGGCCGGTTGGGATAATCGCCCGCGCGGGGCTGGGCCCAGGCAGGGGCCGCCAGCAGCAGAAGCAGGCTGAGTGCACGGATCATGGCGAGCTTCCTCATGCGATCGAATGTCGCAGCGTGCCAATGCCCGAGACGCCGAGCGCCAGGGCATCGCCGCTTTTCAGATAACGGGGCGGGGTGCGGAAATGGCCGGAGCCAGCCGGCGTCCCGGTGGCGATGACATCGCCGGTGTCGAGCCGCATGAAGCGAGAGATATAGGCAATCAGCGCGGGGACGGAGAAGATGAGATCGCGCGTATTGCCATGCTGCACCATCTCGCCATTCAGCGTGCAATCCACATCGAGTGCCCAGGGTTCGCCCAGCTCATCGGCGGTGACGATCCAGGGGCCGATCGGGCAGAAATCCGTCAGGCCCTTGGCGAAGCTGGTCATCGCCAGCGGCTGGTCGAACTGGAATTCCCGCGCCGAGATGTCATTCAGGATGGTGTAGCCGGCGACGTGGTCGAGCGCCACGCGCTCCTCCACCTCAAAGGCCGGCGCGCCGATGATGACGGCGAGTTCTGCCTCCCAATCGGGCTTGGTGACCGCGCGTGGAATCTGCACCGCCGTGCCAGGGCCACAGACCGAGGAGGTGGGCTTCAGGAACAGCTTCGGCGCCGCCAGCTTCGGCCCGCCGACCTCGCTGGCATGGGCGCCGTAATTGCGGCCAACGCCGATGATCTTGCCGGGGCGCAAGGGTGCCGCCAGCAGCGCTTCATCGAGGGGCAGGCGCACCGCGGACTGGCCAGGACGCGCCGCGAAGGCGATGGCGCGGGCGGCTTCGGTCATCGCCGCCTCGTCGCTCAGCAGTGCGATCATGTCATGGCCGGGCAGGGGCACCAGCGCGTCGGGCAGTACGCCAGCCAGGCGGCCATCCTTCAGGGTGGCCAGCCTCATGCCGCCAGCGCCGCATAATCCAGGCTCGCCATCACCTGCGCGCGCAGGATGAAGCGAGGTTCCCCGGCGGCGTAATCGGCCTTCGCATTATGGGTGGTGCCGATATTGTCCCACATCAGCACGTCGCCTGGACTCCAGGCGTGGCTGTGCAGGTATTTCGCCTGGGATTGATGGCGAAAGAGGTAGTCGAGCAGCGCATCGCTCTCGGCCTTTTCCAGCCCTTCGATCGCCATCGCATAGCCCGGGTTGCAATAGAGCACCCGCCGGCCGGTGATCGGATGCACGCGGAAGATGGGCTGGCGCACCGGCGGTTTCTTCGCGCGCTGCTCGGGTGTCAGGGGTGCGCGGATGGAGCCGGGGCGGATGCGCATCATGTCCCAGAATTTCACGAAGTCATGGATGGCGACGCGGCCTTCCAGGCGTTCCTTCACCTCGGCGGGCAGGTCGTCATAGGCGGCGTGCATGTTGCGGAATTGCGTGTCACCCAGCGGGCGGCCGTCGCGCATCGGCACTTCCTTCGCGTGCAGCACATTGGCCAGCGCGATCTCGGTCGAATAGCTCATATCGGTGTGCCAGCCCTGGCCTGCATCGTTCAGGCCAAGCGGTTTGCCCGCTTCGTCGCGCTTGTTGGAGAGGATCATGATCTCGGGCAGGTCCGGCGCGTGGAACATGTTGGCCACATTCACCTCCAGCGTGCCGAAGCGGCTGGCATAGGCGGCGAGCGCAGGCGCATCGAGATCCTGCTGCGGAAAACACAGCACGCCGTATTCGCCAAGGGCGCGCAGCACGGCGCGGAAATCTTCCGGCGTCAGCGCCTGGCTGAGGTCCACATCGAAAATGCGCGCGCCAAGGCCCGTGTTGTTGGGCACAATCCGCATAGTGTTCCTCCGTTCTTGCGGGGAGCTTCGGCGCGCATTGCGGGCGCGTCAATCATGCGCGAGCATCCCTGCAATGGAAACAAAACCGCGCATCCTCGTCATTGGCGCTGGCATCGTCGGCCTGTGCTGCGCCTGGTATCTCGCCCGCGGTGGCGCCGATGTGACGCTGGTGGATCGCGATGGCCCGGGCGAGGGCACATCCTCGGGCAATGCAGGGGCGATTTCGGGCGGCTCCGTGGCACCACTGGCGATGCCGGGCATCCTCAAGCAGGTGCCGGGCATGCTGCTGGACCCCAAGGGCGCCTTGCATATTCCCGCGCGCTACTGGCCCGCCGCCTTCCCCTGGCTGTGGCGCTTCGTGCTGGAAGCGCGGCCGGAGCGCGTGGCCGAAATCGCGCAGGCCCTGGCGCTGCTGATGCATGGCGCGGAGGAGCGGCATCTGGAAATCCTGGCGGCCGAGGGTGCCCTCGATCTCATCGTCAACAATGGCCAGCTCTACCTCTACCGGGATGCGCAGCACCTGGCCAAGGATGACGCGGCCTGGGCGCTGCGCCGCGCGCATGGGCTGGAGATGCGCGTGCTGGACCGCGCCGGCCTGCTGGAGCTGGAGCCCGAAGTTTCGGCGAACTATGCCGTGGCGGTCTTCGTGCCGCATCAGGGGCAATCGGTGAACCCGCTGCGGCAATCGCGCGTCATCGCGCGCGGGATCGAGCGGATGGGCGGGCGCATCCTGCGCGGCGTGGTCTCGGCGCTCATCACGCAGGATCATCGGGTGACCGGGGCCATGGTGGATGGCGCGCCGCTGCCGGCGGATCATGTGGTCCTCGCGGCCGGCGCCTGGTCGGCGCGGTTGCTCGCGCCGCTCGGCATCAAGGTGCCGCTGGAGAGCCAGCGCGGCTATCACATCATGCTGCCCCATCCGGGCGTGATGCCGCGGCGCCCCGTGGTGCCGGCCGATCGCAAGGCCTTCATCACGCCGATGGAGGAGGGCCTGCGCATCGCGGGCACGGTGGAATTCGGCGGCACCGAGGCGCCGCCCAACGCCGCGCGCGCGGCCCTGCTGCTCGAAGACCTGGCCAAGGTCTATCCCCAGGCCGATACGCGCGACGCCAAGCCCTACTGGATGGGCCATCGCCCTTGCCTGCCCGACAGCCTGCCCGTGGTGGGCCCTGTCGCGGCCTGGCCCGGGCTGTGGTGCGCCTTCGGCCATGGGCATCTGGGGCTCACCGGCTCGGCGCCGACCGGCGCGCTGATGGCGGCCGCCATGCTCGGCCCCAGGCCCAATGCGGATCTGGCCCCCTTCCGCGTCGAGCGCTTCGCGTGACGGTGCTGGAGCGTCCGGCCGCGCCACCCCGCCCCGGCTCGGCGGAACTGGCGAAGCGCATCTTCGCCCTGGCCGCACCCACCACGGTGCTCTCGGCCCTGCAGGTCCTCGCCTTGCTGCTGGAGACGGTGATCGCGGCGCGGCTGGGCCGCTCGGCCCTGGCGGGGTGGGCGGTGGTGCTGCCCTTCGCGCTGCTGCTCGGCCAGATGTCGGCGGGTGCGATGGGCGGCGGCGTGGTCAGCGCCATCGCCCGCGCGCTGGGGGCGAAGCAGAATGAGGAGGCTTCGGCCCTGGCCGTGCATGCGCTGCTGATCGCGCTGGGCTTCGCCGCCATGTTCGTAATCCTGCTGGCGGGCTTCCCCTGGTGGCTGCTGACCCTGATCGGCGGGCCGGAGGCCGCGGCGGCGGGGGCGCCCTATGCGGCGGTGCTGTTCGGGCTGGGCGCGGTGCCGGCCTGGATGGCCAATACGCTGGGCTCCATCCTGCGGGGGGCGGGCAAGCACGCGCTGGCGGCGCGCGTGCTGAACTTCGCCTGGCTGGCCTATCCCCTGCTGGGCTTCGTGCTTGCCGAGGCGCTGGGCCTGGGCCTGATCGGGCTCGGCCTGGCCTTCGCGCTGTGCTTCTGGGTGGCGGCTGGCGTGATGGCCAAGGTCGTGTTTTCCGGCGCGGCCGGCTTCACGCCGGATTTGCGCGTCAAGCTGCGCTGGGCCTTGTTCCGGCGCATTCTGGCGGTGGGGGCGATTGCCTGCACCCTGGCCCTGATCGCCAATCTGGCGACGATCCTGGTGACGGCGCGGCTCTCATCCTATGGCGCGGTTGTCGTCGCGGCCTATGGCGTTTCGGCGCGGCTGGAATTCATGATGATCCCGCTGGCCTTCGGCGTGGGCTCGGCGCTGACGGCCCTGGTGGGGCGCGCGGTGGGCCAGGGCGATTGGGAGACGGCGCGGCGCACCGCCTGGGTGGGCGCGTTGATGGCCTTTGGCGTTTGCTCGGCGGTGGGCATCACGGTTGCGATCCATCCGCTGTTCTTCGCCACGTTGTTCTCCTCGGATGCGGAGGTTGCCGGCATCGCCGCGCGGGCGCTGACCTTCATCGGCCCGGCCTTTGGCGGCTTCGGCCTCGGCATGGCGATGTATTTCGCGGCGATGGGGGCGGGGCGCATGGGCTATCCCATCGCGGCCGGGCTCTCGCGGCTGGGGCTTGCGGTGGGTGGCGGCTGGCTGCTGGGCGATGTGCTGGGCTTTGGCATGGATGGGCAATTCTTCGCCGTGGCACTCGGCGTCACCGCCTATGGCGCGTTGACGGCGGTGGCGGTGCGGTCCGCCGTATGGGGGCCGCGCTCATAGCCGGGCCGAAAGGATGACGCCGCCGCGCTTCAGCGCCGTGGCCAGGCCAATCAAAGCCGGCATGGCCCGATAGGCGCCCAGGGGCGGTGCCAGGCGGTGCAGCAGTCCCAGCGCCACGCCACGGCCATTGTGCTGCACGGCACTCACCGCCAGCAGCAGCGAAGCCTCGCCCTGCGTGACGATGGGGCAGAGCGGGCAGGCCAGATGCAGCCCAGGCAGGGCGCGCAGCAGCGGATCGAGCAGCAGGGCCGTGCCCTCCGCACTGGCGCTGGCCAGGACCAGGGCGGCATCCACCAGAGAGCCACGGATGGCCCAGGCGCGGGCGGCATCCAGGATCAGGCGCTCGGCCTCGGGCAGGGCATCCGGGCTGTCGTTCAGATGGGGCCAGGTGGGTAGGCCGCGAGTCGCCATGGGGAGCCTCCGTGCTGGCGGCAGAATAGTGCGAGTGAGAATGACTCGCAATACGCGGCGCGCGGCTGAAGGTTGCGGCCGCAAGGGCCGGCAAGCCCTTGGAGGGCTGCTTCGACAGGGGGCAAAACAAGGCGGGGGCGTCGAGCATCCCCAGCCACGGCCTCCCCATCCTCATCGCCGGACGGGGCTAGGCTGTGCAAGCCGCGGCGGCAGCGGCAAGCTGCCGGGCGGAAACACGCCGGCAAGGCTGATAGCCCCTGGTCCTGGCCGGGCCGGCTATCCGCGCCAGCAACACGGGCAGGAGATGGCGATGCGATGTGCGGTGATCGGCTTGGGCAGCATGGGCGGCGGTGCGGCCGCGAGTGCCCTGCGCGCAGGCCTGGACGTGACCGGCGTGGACCCGAGCGAGGCCGCGCGGGCGGCATTCGGCAATCGGGCCGTGGCGCGCGGCGCTGACCTGGCGGAGGGCCAGGCGGCGGTGCTGGTGCTGACGGTGAATGCCGCCCAGGCCGAGCGCGCCCTGTTCGGCACCGAGGGCGCTGCCCAGCGCCTGGCTCCGGGTGGGGTTGTGATCTGTTCGGCCACCATGGCGCCCGGCGATGCGAAGCGCCTGGCGGCCGAGGCCGCAGCGTTGGGATTGCTCTACCTGGATGCGCCGGTATCGGGCGGTGCGGTTGCCGCGCGGGAAGGGCGGATGACGGTGATGGCCAGCGGCAGCGAGGCCGCGTTCGCAGCCGCCGCGCCGATGCTCGATGCGGTGGCCGGCAAGGTCTGGAACCTGGGTGCCGAGCCAGGGCAGGGGGCGGCCATGAAGGTGGTGCACCAGCTGCTGGCCGGCGTTCACATCGCCGCCGCGGCCGAGGCCATGGCCCTGGCGCTGCGGGCGGGGCTGGACCCGCATACGGTCTATGGCGTGGTGAATGGCGCGGCGGGCGCCTCCTGGATGTTCCGGAACCGCATGGCGCATGTGCTGGCCGGCGATGACACGCCGCTCAGCGCCGGCGACATCTTCGTGAAGGATCTGGGGCTGGTGGAGGCCATGGCCCGCGAATCGGCTCTGCCGGTGCCGCTGGCCGCCCAGGCCCTGCAGCTTTTTGTGGCGCAGCGGGCGCTGGGCCAGGGCGGCCGGGATGATGCCTTCGTGCTGCGGGTCTGGCAGGCCATCGCGGGCTTCGCGCTGCCGGGCGAGCCGGGCGGGGCGGAGGCGCGGCTGCCCACGGAGTGAGCCAAGCGGGGCCACAGAAAAGAGAACAAAGGTAGAATAAACCGCTTGTGTTTATGATTTGTTCGTGTTTACCTTTGCCCATGAGCACGACCTACCCCACCCATGACAGCCTCCGCATCCCGCCCAAGCCCCGCTTGGCGAGGGCGCAACCGGCGCTGAACCTGCCCGTGCAGGTGGCGCTCTCCGCCGTGGCGGGCTTCGGCCTCGCCTGGCTGCTGAGCCGCCTGATTATTGGGTGAGTGGCGGGCATGATGGACCGGCGTGCCGGTCCATGCTGGATTGATCAGCATGCGCAGCGCTTTCCTCATCCTCGGCCTGCTGATCCTGCCCGGCGGCTGTTCCGCCTGGCGGCCCGAGCGTGAAGTTCTGGTCGCACCCGACCCGGTGATCTACCCGGCCCCGGCCCTGGATGAACGCTACAGGCCCTGGATCGGTCCCGGCTGGAGCCCCTTCCGGGGCTGAAATCAGTCCGCGAGGTCCAGCCAGACCGGCGCGTGATCCGAGGGCTGGTCCTCCGCCCGCGCCGCGACATCCACGCCGCACAGCGCCAGCCGCTCGGCCAGTTCCGCCGAGAGCAGCGCATGGTCAATCCGCAAGCCGCGATTGGTCTCGAAGGCCGCGCCATAATCCCAATAGGTGTAGGGCGCGTCCTGCGGGTGCAGCGCGCGCAGCGCATCGGTCAGGCCCAGATGTTCCATGGCACGCCAGCGGGCGCGGCTTTCAGGATGCACCAGCGCATCCAGCGGCGGCAGGGCGCCGGATGCGAGGTCCCGCTCGGTCGGGCAGACATTGAAATCGCCGAGGATGGCAAGCGGCGTGAAGGCGTCCAGATGCGCCGCGGCCCAGAGGCGCAGCCGGTCCATCCAGCGCCATTTATAGGCCATGCCCTCGGCGCCGCCGCTATTGCCGTTGGGGAGGTAGATGCCCGCGGCCACCATCCCGCCGGCCCGCACCGCCAGGAATCGGGCATGGCTGTCCTCCGGCTCGCCGGGCAGGGCTTCGTTCAGGATGTCGAAATCGACGCGGCCCAGCACCGCCACGCCATTGCGCCCGCCCGGCTGGCCGACGGCATGGATGCGGTAGCCGGTGCCGGCCAGTTCAAGGGCCGGGAATTCCTCCGTCTTGCACTTCAATTCCTGCAGGAAGACGAGGTCCGGCTCATGCCGCGCGAGGAAGCGCGCCAGATGCGGCACCCGGCGGCGGATCGAATTCACATTGAAGCTGGCGAGGCGCATGCCCCCTTGTGGCGGGCGGGCGCGTCAGCGGCAAGATGTGGGGCGGCAAGACGTGGGGCGGCGTTCAGGCCACCGCGAAGCTGACGCCGCAGCCGCAGCCGCTGACCGCCTGCGGGTTGCGCACCACGAAATGCGAGCCGATCAGCGCCTCATGCCAGTCCAGCTGCGAGCCATCCAGGAAATCGAGCGAGACGCCATCCACAAAAACCCGGGTCGCACCGACGGTCACGACCAGGTCATCCTCCGCCGCGGTGTCTTCCAGGGCGAAGCCATATTGCAGCCCCGAACAGCCGCCGGCCGAGACGGTGACGCGCAGCCCCGCTTCGGGCCGCCCCTCGCGCGTGGCGATGGCGGCGACCTCCTCCGCGGCGCGGGGGGTGACGTGAAAGGCGCGGGCGAGGGTGCCGTCGGGCATGGTGAAATCTCCTGACCCTTCATGTAGGCCGTCACAACCAGGATTTCCACCGCCGCGATCGCCTGATACGCCTGCGCGATGCATCCTTCGCTTGCCCCCTGGGCTGTGTCCTCCACCCGCGGCCGCCTCCATGCCGAGCCGGAGGACCTCAATCGCAGCCCCTGGCAGCGCGACCGGGACCGCATCATCCATTCGCGCGCCTTTCGCCGCCTGCAATACAAGACGCAGGTCTTCGTCTTTCATGAGGGCGATCATTTCCGCACCCGCCTGACCCACAGCATCGAGGTCGCGCAGATCGCCCGCAGCCTGGCCCGGCGCCTCAGGCTGGATGAGGATCTGGCCGAGGCGCTGGCCCTCGCCCATGACCTCGGCCACCCGCCCTTCGGCCATGCGGGGGAGGAGGCGCTGGACACCGCGATGCGCCCGCATGGCGGCTTCGACCATAACGCGCAGAGCCTGAAGCACGTCACGCTGCTGGAACGGCGCTATGCCGGCTTTGACGGGCTGAATCTGACCTGGGAGACGCTGGAGGGGCTGGCCAAGCACAATGGCCCGGCCCGGCGCCCGGCGACCTATCTGCGCGAATACAACGCCCTGCATGATCTGGAACTGACCAGCCATGCCAGCGCCGAGGCCCAGGTGGCGGCCATCGCCGATGACATCGCCTATAACAATCACGACCTGGAGGATGGCATCCGGGCCGGGCTTTTCGCGCTGGAGGAGGTGGCCGCACTCCCCATGCCCGGCGCCGCGCTGGCAGCCGCCCGGGCGGCGCATCCGGCCATGCCCGCGGGCCGCGAAGCACCCGAGATGGTGCGGCGGGTGATCGCCGCGATGATCGGCGATGTGGTGGCCGAAGCCACGCGGCGGATCACCGAGCTGGCGCCTAGATCCGCGGCGGATATCCGCGCGGCCCCGGGCCCGGTGGTGGGTTTCAGCCCCGAAATGGCCCGCGCCAATGCAGATGTCCGCGCCTTCCTGTTCGAGCGGATGTACCGGCATTTCCGGGTGAACCGGGCCACGCAGAAATCCAAGCGCGCGCTTCAGGTGCTTTTCCAGCTGCTGCATGGCGGCACCCAGATGCTGCCCGATGAATGGCGGATCCGGGCGGGGGAGGCGGGCACTCCGGCCGCGGCGGAAGTCGTCTGCGACTACATCGCCGGCATGACCGACCGATTCGCGCTGGAGGAACATCGCCGCCTGACCGACCCGCATGTGGGCGGGTAGGCGGGGCGGTTCATCGCGCGCTGCCCCGCATGTAGCGGCGCTCGGGCCGGTAGCCGATCCAGCGGCGGAGTTTATGCATCAGGCTGGCGAACATGGCGGGGAGTTCCCATCGTGTGGACCCGTTCTGGCGTGTTGCTGCGGCGGCACTTGGCCCGCTCTGGGGCGGTTTCATGGCAGGCGCGGGTAAAGAAAAGGTTGATCGGCCCGCCCCCCTCGCCCTTGGGCCATGCCTGCGTCATTCTGCGTCGCACAAGACCAACAAACCGAGGAAACCGATCCATCATGACCACCCGCCGCATTCTCCTGGCCGCTGGCCTTGCCACGCCCGCCCTGCTGCCGGCCGCCAGCCACGCACAATCCGCCTGGCCGGAGCGGCCGGTGCGGGTCATCGTGCCCTGGCCGCCGGGTGGCAGCACGGATGTGCTGTGCCGCCTGATGTGCGAGCGCCTGCAGGCGATCACCGGCCAAACCTTCATCATCGAGAATCGGCCCGGCGCCGGGGGCAATATCGGGGCCGATGCGGTCTCCAAGGCGACGCCCGATGGCTACACCATGGGCCCGCTGACGCTGACCGTCTGGTCCATCGCGCCGTATCTCTACGCCCGCCTGCCCTTTGACCCGGACAAGGATTTCCAGCCGGTTTCGCTGCATTGGGAACTGCCCAATGTCCTGGTGGTTTCAGCGGCGCACACCCCCTCGCGCACGGCGCAGGAATTCGTCAGCTACGCCAAGGCGCGCGCCAATGGCGCCTCCTATGGCTCGCCCGGCGTGGGCACCACGGCGCATCTCTGTGGCTCGCTCTTTGCGGCCCGCAACGGGATTGACGGCGTGCACGTCCCCTTCCGTGGCGCGGCGCAGACCATCCCGGCCATGCTTTCGGGCGATGTGACCTTCGCGATCGACAATCTGGCCAGCTACGTGCCGGTGATCCAGGAGGGGCGGATGCGGGCCCTGGCCGTGACCAGCGCGGCCCGCCACCCGGCACTGCCCGATGTGCCGACCATGGCCGAGGCGGGCATCCCGAACTTCACCGTCCAGTCCTGGTGCGCCTTCGGCATGCCGGCCGGCGTGCCGGCCCCCATCGTCGCCCGGGCCAGCGCGCTGATGCAGCAGGTGGCCAATGAGCCTGCCACGAAGGAGCGCTTTCTGCGCACCGGCGCGCATGCCATCGGCTCCTCGCCGGATGGCGTCTGGGAGCGTGCGCGCCGCGAGCGCCCGCTCTGGCAGGAGATGGTGCGGATCTCCGGCGCCCGTCTGGAGTAGGCGGCGCCGCCCCTGGCGCGGCGGTTCGTCCCAAGGCAAACTTCTCGCGCGCCGAATCTGCGGCGATGTGCTCCGGCGCGCATCCGCGCGTCGGCTGAGGGGCAAACTCATGAAGTCACGCGCGGCGGTTGCCTGGGGGGCGGGCAAGCCTCTCTCCATCGAAATGGTCGAGATCGGCGGTCCCAAGCCTGGCGAAGTCCTGGTCGAGGTGATGGCGACCGGCATCTGCCACACCGATGCCTACACGCTCTCCGGTGCCGACCCCGAGGGGCTGTTCCCCGCCATTCTGGGCCATGAGGGCGCAGGCATCGTGCGCGAACTGGGTGCGGGCGTCACCTCGCTGAAGGTGGGTGACCATGTGATCCCGCTCTACACGCCCGAATGCCGGCAGTGCAAAACATGCACCTCACAGCGCAGCAACCTGTGCACCGCCATTCGCGGCACGCAGGGCAAGGGTGTCATGCCCGACGGCACCTCGCGCTTCCGCTGCGAAGGCACCGAGGTGATGCATTACATGGGCTGCTCCACCTTCGCGAATTTCACCGTCCTGCCCGAGATCGCCTTGGCCAAGGTGCGCGAGGACGCCCCCTTCGAGAAGATCTGCTACATCGGCTGCGGCGTCACCACGGGCATCGGCGCCGTCATCAACACGGCCAAGGTCTGGCCGGGGGCGACGGTTGCGGTGTTTGGGCTGGGGGGCATCGGCCTGAACGTGATCCAGGGGGCCCGGATGGTGGGCGCCGACCGGATCATCGGCGTGGATATCAATCCGGGCCGCGAGGCGATGGCCCGCAAATTCGGCATGACGCATTTCGTGAACCCCGATGAGATCGGCCGCGACAAGGTGGTCCAGGCGGTGCAGGACCTGACCGATGGCGGGGCCGATTTCAGCTTCGAATGCGTGGGCAACACCACGTTGATGCGCCAGGCGCTGGAATGCACGCATCGCGGCTGGGGCACCTCGATCATCGTGGGCGTGGCGGCTTCGGGGCAGGAGATTTCGACGCGGCCCTTCCAGCTCGTCACCGGGCGGAACTGGCGCGGCACGGCCTTTGGCGGCGCGCGCGGCCGCACCGATGTGCCCAAGATCGTGGATTGGTACATGGAGGGGAAGATCGAGATCGACTCGCTCATCACCCACGTCATGCCGCTCGAAAAAATCAACGACGCCTTCGACCTGATGCACAAGGGCGAGAGCATCCGGAGCGTCGTGGTGTATTGAGCGGGCGCATGGCCTGGATCAACTCGCTGTTTGTGGACCACGCCTTCCTGCGCATCTCCTGGCGCAACTGGGGCGTGGTGGAAAGCGGCCGGCTCTACCGCTCCAACCACCCGCTGCCTTGGCAGATCCGCGAGGCGGCCAAGCGCCATGGCATTCGCAGCATGATCAATCTGCGCGGCCACCGCGCCACCTGCGGCTCGGACGCGCTGGGGCGGGAGGCGGCGGCCGAGCTGGGGCTGGTGCATGCCGACCAGCCCTTCGAAAGCCGGGGGGCGCCGCATAAGGACCGGCTGCTGAAGCTGATCGCGCTGTATCGCAGCCTGCCGCAGCCGATCCTGATCCATTGCAAATCGGGCGCGGATCGCACCGGGCTTGCGGCCGGCGTCTGGCATTTGCTGCAGGGGCGCGGCGCTGCCGCCGCCATGGCCGAGCTTTCGCTGCGCCACGGCCATATCGCCGCGGCGCGCACCGGGATCCTCGATGCCTTCTTCGCGCAATACGCCGAGGCCGAGGCGCGTGGGCTGGGCTTCGAGGCCTGGCTGGCCGATGAATATGACGAGGCGGCGCTCAGGGCCGGCTTCAAGCCGCAACCCATCGCCGCCTGGTTCACCGATTCGGTGTTGCGGCGCGAATAGCGCCCCGCGAAAAAGCGGAAAGCGGGCGTTTCCGCCGCCCGGTGAAGTGCTTTAGCCTGATGACTTCTTCCAAGGTGAGACACAGATGACCCGACCGCTGCGCGACGTGAAGGCCTTCCTGGCGCTGGCCGCCCTGCTCACGGGGGCGGCGTGCTCGGGGACGGGCGGGCAGGAGCCGCTTTACGTTCTGCGCGATTCGCTGGGGCGTTCGGTCGCGATGGCCGGGCGGTCCCAGCTGGGCGATGCGGCGCCAGGCACCATGGTCAGGGCCAATATCGGCGGGACGGAGCAGGATGTGATGGTGGGTGAGCGCGTCGGCCTGGGGCCGGTGATGCGGCCCGCCCCGGCCGGGGCTGATCCCGGCGCCGCGCCCATGACGAGCGAGGCCCTGGCCGCCCCGCCATTGGCCGCCCCTGCTGTGGCATCCGCACCGGCCGAGGCACCAGCGAGGACGCGCCGCGCCCGAGCCGCCACCACCGGCACGCCGGTGACCGGTGCGACTCCGACCGGCCGCCGGCGCGAGGCGCCGCCGCGCTCCGTCTCCCGCTCGGTGATGTAGGCCCGCTTCCGGCCCAGCCCTTGGCAAGACGGATCGAACTGTGTCTGAGAAGACGCGGTTGCGTCAAAAAAGCCACGGCACTGGCTGGAAGCGCAACCAACTCATGATTCGGCGCTATTGCCGACGCGTAAGTTGATGCTAGGGTTTTCACACGTTTGGGATGGTAGGCTGGAAGACCCTGCAGCTGGCCCTTTTTCCCGCGTATCCATTGCCAGGGGTTGGGATGATGAGAGAAATGAAGAAAGCCAACAAGTTCCTTGCGCTGATCGCGGTTGCCGGCCTCGCCGCCTGCGCGCCGAGCGGCCCGCCGGAAGACATGTACCCGCTGGTGGACAACACCGGCGCGACGGTCGCCATGGTGCGCGCCTCGGTCGTTCGTAACACCCCGCCCGGCACTGCCGTCCGCGCCAACATCAACGGCATGGACCAGCTCGTGACCCTCGGGCCACGCGTTTCCGCTGGCGTCTCGGCCGGCACGGCCGTGATCACCGGCACCGATGGTTCGGGCCGCCCGATCGTGGACCACGTTGGCCCCGCCAGCGGCAGCTTCGCGCCTGACGGCACGGCCGTCATCACTGGCACCAGCGATGGCCGCCCGACCATCACCCGCGTGCAGCCCGGCCAGCAGGCGCCGACCGGCACCGTCGCCGGCCCGCGTGGCAACCGTCGCGGCCCGGCCGTGGCCCCTGGCACGCTGGCGCCCGGCGTTGCCCCGGTCGTCAACCCCAGCGCGCCCGGCGTGACCACGCGCTAAGGGTACTCTTCCTGCCGGGCCCCGCACGGGGCCCGGCTTGAGACATGGGACCGCCTGTTACCGTTGAGGTGACAGGCGGTTTTTTGTTGTTCAGCGCCGTTCCGCGACAGCCGCAAGGATGGCGCTCGCCAGGGGGCTGTCGCACAGCGTCGCCGCCTCGGTCGCCATGCGCTGGCGCCAATTGGGCCGCTCCCGATCGGTTCCCGGCAGATTGACCCCAATCCGCTCCCCGCCCAGATCCTCGGCCTGCAGCAGCAGCATGAGGGAGGGCGTGGCGGAGACATAGGCATGGATGGCCGCGGTCACCTCGGCGGGCAAGGCGGTCGGCTGGCCGGGTTGGGCGGCAGCCTCGGGGCTCGGCCGCGCACACCCGGTCGTTGCCAGCAGGATATCGCGTTCCGCTGTCCTCTCGGCGCGCGCATCGGCTGCCGCGGCGGCGTCCAGCAGGCCCAGCTTCTCTCGTTCGGTGATATCCGTCCCCTCCCACCAGCCGGCCAGGGTCGGGATGTCATGCGTGGCGACGCAGGCGGCGGCGAGCCGGGGGTAATGCGCGGCGGGGCGGAATGCCTGGCCCTCGCGCTCAAACCACAGCACGCGATAGGAGAGGATGCGCGCCGCGCCCAAGGCCTCGCGCAGGCCATCCGGCACGGTGCCCAGATCCTCGCCCACCACGGCGCAATGGGCGCGCTGGCTTTCCAGGGTGATCTCGCCGAGCGCGGCCGCGAAGGGCTGGTCCAGATAGCAGCCCTCACCGGCGCTGGCGCCGTCCGGGACCAGGAACAGCCGCTTCAGCCCCAGCACATGGTCAATCCGCAGCGCTGCCGCGTGGCGCATATTGGCCCGGATCAGGGCGGCAAAGCCGGCATGACCCTCGGCCTCGGCGGCGAGGGGGTCGGGCGGCGGCACACCCCAGATCTGGCCCAGCGGCCCCAATGGATCGGGCGGGGCGCCGATCGAAACTCCGGCCAGGAATGCCGTGTCGCCCGCCCAGAACTCCGCGCCATCCCCCGCCATGCCCACCGCCAGATCCCGGTAGAGGCCGGCGCCGGCATGTGCCGCTTCGGCCATCTGCCGGTCGGCCAGGAATTGCAGCCAGAAGTGGAAGCCGACCGCATCGGCCTCGGCGGCCATAAAGCCAGCGAGGCCCGCATCGCGGCCATGGCGCAATCCTGCCGGCCAGCGGCGCGAATCGCTGTGGCCGTGGCGCTCAGAGAGGGCGTTGAACGCGGCGAAGCGCTCCAGCGCCGCACCGCCCCGGGTGCGGAAGGCCTGGAAATCGGCGTCTCCCCGGTCAAACCGCGCCCAGGCGGCGGCGAGCACACGGCGCTTGGCGGCCCAGACCGAGGGGTAATCCACCAGGTCACCCTGCCGCAAGGCGGCAAAAAGCGCCGCATCCGGGGCGGCTTCCGGCAGGCGGGAGACGTCAATCAGCAGGGGTTCGAGGAAGCGGCGGTCGGATGGCTGGTAGGGGCTCGCGCGCTCGCGATCCAGCGGCATCAGCGCATGTGGCGGGCTGATGCCGAGCCAGAGCGCGCCATGCCGCGCCGCGCCGCGCGCCAGATCGGCGATGGCGGTGAAATCGCCCATGCCCTGGTCCTGCGCATGGCGCAGCGCATAGCTTTGCGCGGTGATGCCGAAGCGGCGGCGTTCCACCGGCAGGAAGCAGGCTGTAGGGGCTGCTGTGATGCGGCAGAGCGCATCGCGCCAGCGCAGCACATGCCGGCCCTCGGGCAGGGGCGGAAGAAGGATGTGCTCCGCCTCGATGGTGGCGGTGAAATCCCGCGCGCTGCCATCTTCCAGGGCCAGATGCAGATCCAGCCGCAGGGGCAGCCCTTCGCCAACATGCAGCCGCGTGGGCGTATCGGCGCGGGCTGCGACATGCGGCGGCAAGGCGGGGCGATGGCGCCGCCGCGCCAGGCTGTCGCGCGCCTGGCTGGCGGATTCGGCCGGGAGCTGAAGGGCCGACAGGACGCAGCGCAGCGTGGCCTCCGGCACTTCATGTTCGCGGCCGGTCAGGTCATGCCAATGGGGCGCGATGCCCGCAGCGGCGGCGAGCTGGCCGAGCAAGGCAGGCTCCGCGGCCTCCGCGCGGGGCGGCAGGGCCGGGGCCTCGGTCAGGACCAGGACGGAACGCGGCGCGATCTCGGCGGCGGTCAAGCTGGCGGCGCTATCCGCCAGCACCTGCCAGCGAAAGCCCCAGCGCGGGCGGGGCGGGTGCAGCCGGCGGGGTTCGGCGCCGCCATTCACGCCGATCAGCACGCGGTCCGTGCCTTCGCTCAGAACAGCGACCAAGGCGCGGGAGGCACTCCAATCTTCCGGGGCCAGCGCGTGGCCCTCCGGATGGCGCCATTCCACATCGGGCAGGCTTGTGTCGTCAGCGGCCGTCCCGCTCAGCGGCGTGGTGGCGTGGAGTGCGGGGTGCGCGCGCCGAGCCGCGATCAGCCGGCCGGTGAAATCCACCAGGTCCTGATCGAGCTTGCGCCAATCCAGCCAGGAGGTCGCGTTGTCCTGGGCATAGGCGTTGTTGTTGCCACCCTGGCTGCGCCCACCCTCATCGCCCATGGCCAGCATCGGCGTGCCGCGCGCGGTCAGCAACGTCGTGAGCAAGGCGCGGATATCGGCCTGGCGGCGCGCATGCAGCGCGGGGTCCGGCCCTTCCGTTCCATGGTTCCAGGAATGATTCTCGCCCGAGCCGTCCCGCCCTTGCTCGCCATTGGCGAGGTTGTGGCGCTGCGTGTAGGCGACCAGGTCCGCCAGGGTGAAGCCGTCATGCGCGGTGATGAAGTTCACGCTGTCGGCGATGCGGTCCGGGAAGGCATCGGCGGAACCGGCCAGGCGCGTGGCGAGCGGCCCCAGCATGCCGCCATCGCCCCGCCAGAAGCGGCGGATATCGTCGCGGAAGCGGTCATTCCACTCGCCCCAGCCGGGGGGGAAGCGGCCCAGCTGATAGCCATCCGGCCCGATATCCCAAGGCTCGGCGATGATGCGGCGATGGCGCAGCACCGGGTCCTGGCGCATGGCTGCCAGGAGCGGGGCATGGGGGTCAAAGCCGGCATCCGCCCGGCCCAGGGTCGTCGCAAGATCCAGCCGGAAGCCATCCACCCCGGCCTGCTCCGCCCAATGGCGCAGCGCATCCATGACCAGGCGCAAGGGCCAGGGCCGGTCCAGCGCCAGCACATTGCCGCAGCCGCTTTCATTATGCCCCAGGCGATACCAGTGGGGCTCGCCGAGGCCGCGCAGGCTGAGGGTGGGGCCCAGCGCATCGCCCTCACCCGTGTGGTTGAACACCACATCCAGGATCACCCCGATGCCGGCGGCCCGCAGCGCGGTAACGGCGGCCCGCACCTCTGCCATGCCGCCCCCGTTCCCGACCCCGGGTGCGAGGCGCGGGTCGGGTGCGAGGAAAGCGATCGGATTATAGCCCCAGTAATTGGTGAGGCCGAGCGGCGGCAGATGCCGCTCATCCACCCAGGCGGCCACGGGCAGCAGCTCCACCAGCGTGACACCAAGGCGCGTCAGATGCGCGATGGCGGCGGGGTGGGCCAGGCCGGCGAAGGTGCCGCGAATGGCCTCGGGAATATCCGGATGAAGTGCTGTGAAGCCCTTCACATGGAGTTCGTAAATGACGTCTGGCCTTGGCGGCAGGGCGGTCCAGGGGGTGGCGGGCAGGGGGGGCGCCACCACCGCGCGGGTCACATGCGGGCCGCTGTCGCCGGCATGGGCGCCGAAGGCGGTGGGATGCAGGCGCAGCGGCGCTTCCAGCGCGCGCGCCCAGGGGTCGAGCAGAAGCTTGTCCGGATCAAACCCCGCCCCTTCCGCGCGCAGCCCATAGGCCATGCCGGGCGCGATGCCGGGGATGACGCCGTGAAACACATCGCCCTGGCGATGGGGCAGGGCGATACGCGCCGTCTCTGTGGCGCCATCAAACGTGCAGAAGAACAGCCGGGCCGCGCCGGGTGCCGGGATGGCCACCTCCACCCCATCCCCCCGCAGCGTGACGCCAAGCTCAGAGGGCGCGGTCAGCGATCATGCCTCGGAACAGCGCCGCATATTGCCGGGCGGAGCGCGTCCAGGAGACGTCGCTCGCCATGGCATTGGCCTGGATGCGCGGCCAGCTCTCGCCATCCCGATACAGCAGGATGGCGCGCTCGATCGCGGCGGCCAGCATTTCCTGGCTGACGGGCGCGAAGTTCAGCCCGGTGCCGGTGCCGGCCGAAAGCGCCATCTCATTCGCGTCAATCACCGTGTCCGCGAGGCCCCCCACGCGGGCCACGATGGGCGGCGCGCCATAGCGCAGCGCGCAAAGCTGGCCCAGGCCGCAGGGCTCGAAGCGGGAGGGCATGAGGATGGCATCGGCGCCGCCATAGCAGAGCCGCGCCAGCCCCTCGTCAAAGCCGATGAAGCTGCCCACACGGCCCAGCTGCGCGCCTGTCGCGCCATGCACGCGCTCCTCCAGGGCGGCCTCGCCGCTGCCCAGGATGGCGAGCTGCGCACCGTTGTTGAGGATGGCGGGCAGGGCTTCGAGGATGAGGTCCACGCCCTTCTGCCAGGCCAGCCGGCCGATGAAGCAGAAGAGCGGCGCGTCCGGCTCCGCATCGAGGCCCATGCGCGCCTGCAACTCGGCCTTGTTCAGGGCGCGCTTCGCGATCGAGGTGGGGTCATAATGCGTGGGCAGATGCGGGTCCGTCGCCGGGTTCCACTCCTCCGTGTCCAGCCCGTTCAGAATGCCGCTGACATGGCGCCCGCGCCCGCGCAGCAGCCCATCGAGGCCCATGCCCCATTGCGGCGTGCGGATTTCGGCCGCGTAGCCGGGTGAGACGGTGCTGATGCGGTCGCTGAACCAGACACCCGATTTCAGGTAGCCAACCTGGCCGAAATATTCGAGGCCGGCGGTGGCGAAGGCGGCGGCGGGCAGGCCGAGCATGCCAAAGAGATCGGCCCGGAACTGCCCCTGGAAAGCGAGGTTGTGGATGGTAAAGAGCGTCGGCACGGCGGAACCCGCGAAGCGCAGATAGGCCGGCGCGAGCCCCGCCTGCCAGTCATGCGCATGCAGCGCATCAAAGCCCAGATGCTCGGCCGCATGCGCCGCCGCCCGGCCGAGAGCCGCGAAGCGCATCGCATTGTCCGGCCAGTCCATGCCGCCCGGCGCCAGATAGGGCGAGCCGGCACGGGCGAAGAAATGCGGCGCGTCCAGCGCCAGGATATCGCGCCCGGCGGCCTGCGCCCGCACCAGCCTCGCAGGTGCGCCAAACAAATCCGCAAGGCTCTCCACCTGCTGCACCGGGCCGAGTGCGGCCATGACGGAAGGATAGCCCGGCAGCATCGTCGTGACGGCAACCCCCTCCGGGGCGAGGGCCGCCGGCAGCGCGCCCACCACATCAGCGAGGCCACCGGTCTTGATGAAGGGAAACCCCTCCGACGCAACAGCGAGGACGCGCAAGCTCATGCGAGTTTGTCGAGCATCGCCTGGGTGATCAGGCAGACGCCCTTTTCGGTGCGGCGGAAGCGGCGGGCATCCTCCACCGGGTCCTCGCCCACCACGAGGCCGGGCGGGATGCGCACATTGCGGTCGACCACGACCTTGGTCAGCCTGGCACCCTGGCCGACATCCACGCGAGGCAGCATGACCGCCCCTTCCAGCCTGGCGAAGGAGTGCAGGTGCACGCCGGTGAAGAGCAGCGACTTGCGCGCAGAAGCACCCGAGATGATGCAGCCACCCGAAACCAGCGAGGAGATTGCCTCGCCCCGCCGGCCCTCGATGTCATGCACGAATTTGGCGGGGGGAACGACCTCGCCGTAGGTCCAGATGGGCCATTCCTGATCGAACAGGTCGAGCGGGGGGACGATATCGGTGAGGTCGATATTCGCCTCCCAATAGGCGTCAATCGTGCCGACATCGCGCCAATAGGGCGTGAATTCCTGGGAGGAGCGCACGCAGGAACGCTCGAAGCGATGCGCCGCGGCACGGCCATGCTTCACGATATAGGGGATGATGTCCTTGCCGAAATCATGGGTGGAATCCGGATCCGCCGCGTCGCGCTTCAATTGCTCGATCAGGAAGCGCGTCTCGAAGACGTAGATGCCCATGGAAGCGAGGGAGAGCTCCGGCCGGTCCGGAATGCCGGGTGGGTCGGCGGGCTTTTCCACGAAATCGGTGATCCAGGCATTGCTGTCCACCGCCATTACGCCGAAGCCCTTGGCCTCCTCACGCGGGACCGCCATGCAGGAGACGGTGACATCCGCACCCTGGTCCACATGCTGGGCCAGCATGCGCTCGTAATCCATTTTGTAGATATGGTCGCCGGCCAGCAGGACGATGTGGCGCGGGGCCAGATCCTCGATGATATCAATGTTCTGATAGACGGCGTCGGCGGTGCCCAGATACCAGCTCTGCTCGGAGACGCGCTGCGACGCCGGCAGAATGTCGAAGCTCTCATTGCGTTCGTGCCGCAGGAAGTTCCAGCCGCGCTGCAAATGCCGGATGAGGCTGTGCGCCTTGTATTGCGTGGCGACGGCGACGCGGCGAATGCCCGAATTGATGGCGTTGGAGAGCGCGAAATCCACGATGCGCGACTTGCCGCCGAAAAACACCGCGGGCTTGGCGCGGCGGTCGGTCAATTCCATCAGGCGCGAACCGCGCCCGCCCGCGAGCACGAAGGCCATGGCGGTGCGAGCCAGGGGAGCGGAATTGGGGGCGGCGTTTTGCGCGCGGTCAGGCATGTTTCTTCCCGGGGATCGTTTCGCTTGCCGCAGCCTTTCGCACGTCCCAGGCCTCCGGCGCCAGATAGATCGTGCTGAGCGGCGGCAGGAAAACGCGCGCCGAGGCCGGCTGCCCGAAGGCAGGGGAGGGCTGGGCCTTCACCTGGCCGAGATTGCCCCGGCCAGAGCCGCCGAATTCCAGCGCATCGCTGTTCAGCACCTCGCGCCAGAGGCCCGGGCGCGGCAGGCCGATCAGCACCGCCTCGCGCGGGAGGGGCGTGAAGTTGCAGAGCACGGCGATGGGCGGGCCGCCGGCCGCGTCAAAGCGCAGCCAGGTGAAGATGGAGTGGTCCGCGTCATTCGCGTCAATCCAGCAGAAGCCCTCGGGCTGCGCATCGGCCGCGTGAAGGGCTGGCATTGCGCGGTGCAGCCGGTTGAGTTCGCGCAGCAGCGCCTGCATCCCCCGATGCGGCGCATATTGCAGCAGCCACCAATCGAGCTCGCGCGTTTCGGTCCATTCCGCCCAGGGGGCGAATTCCTGCCCCATGAAGAGCAGCTTCTTGCCCGGATGGCCCCACATGAAGCCGAAATACGCCCGCAGATTGGCGAGCTTCTGCCAGGTGTCGCCCGGCATGCGGCCGCCCAGCGTGCCCTTGCCATGCACCACCTCATCATGGCTGAGCGGCAGGATGAAGCGCTCCTTGAAGGCATAGATCAGGCCGAAATTCATGAGCTGGTGCTGCGCGCGCCGGTCGAGCGGGTCCTTGGCCACATAGCGCAGCGTGTCATTCATCCAGCCCATGTTCCACTTGAAGGCGAAGCCAAGGCCGCCTTCGGAAACAGGGGCGGAGATGCCGGTCCAGTTGGTCGCTTCCTCGGCGATGATCAGCGCACCGGGCGCCTGTTCGGCCAGCATCGCGTTGGTGCGCCGCAGGAACCCCACGGCATCCCGATTGTCATTGCCGCCATCCTCATTGGGCGCCCATTCGCCGGGGCCGCGCGAGTAATCGAGATGGATCATCGAGGAGACGGCATCCACGCGCAGGCCATCCGCGTGGTAACGCTCCAGCCAGAACAGCGCATTGGAGGCGAGGAAGGCCTGCACCTCCTTGCGGCCAAAATCATAGATGGCGGTCTGCCAATCCGGGTGCCAGCCGCGCCTGGGGTCCGGATGCTCATAAAGGGCCGTGCCGTCGAACCGCGCGAGACCATGCGCGTCATCCGGGAAATGCGCCGGCACCCAGTCGAGGATGACGCCAATGCCGGCCATATGCGCGGCGTTGATGAGGCGCGCGAGGCCCGAGGGGTGGCCAAGCCGCGCCGTCACCGCATGCATGCCGATCGGCTGATACCCCCAGGAGCCATCGAAGGGATGCTCCATGACCGGCATGAACTCGATATGCGTGAAGCCCAGATCCACCACATAGGGGATCAGGTCGGCGGCCAGCTCATCCCAGTTCCAGAAGCGGTCATCCAGGTGGCGCTTCCAGGAGGGGGCGTGGACCTCGTAGATGGACATGGGCGCTGTGCGGGCATCCCGCTTGCCGCGCGCTGCCATCCAGGCCGCATCCGTCCAGGTGAAGTCGTCAACGCGCGCGACCACGCTGGCATTGGCCGGGCGCATTTCGGCGGCGAAGCCGAATGGGTCCGCCTTGAGTGGCAGCAGCGCGCCATCGGAGCCGAGCAGCTCGTATTTATAGGCCGTGCCCTCGGTGATGCCGGGCAGGAAGATTTCCCACAGCCCGGAATCCACGCGCCGGCGCATCGGGTGCCAGCGCCCATCCCATCGGTTGAACTCACCCACCACCGAGACACGGCGCGCATGCGGCGCCCAGACGGCAAAGCGCACGCCCGCGACACCCTGATGCGTGACCAGATGCGCGCCGAGCCGTTCATAGAGGCGGTGATGCGTGCCCTCGATCAGCAGGTGGTCATCGAGCGGGCCGAGGCCGGGGCCGAAGGCGTAGGGATCGGGCGTTTCGGTGGTGGTGCCGCCTTCGGTGATGCGCAGGCGATAGGCCTGGCCCGGATGCACGCCGGGGATGAAGCCCTCGAAGAAACCCTGCGCGTCGCGTGGTTCCAGGCGCTGGGTGATGCCGGTGAAGGAGGCCTCCACCGAAGCGGCACCCGGCCGCAGCACGCGCAGCATGAGGCCGCCGGGGGCGGCATGGGGCCCGAGCACGGCGAAAGGGTCGGCGTGGCGCGCTTCCAGCAGGGCCGCCACATCGCCTTCGCTCGCCCGCATGCGGGCTATTCCGGCACAGGCACCCGCCAGATCTCCTGCGCATATTCCGCGATGGTGCGATCGGACGAGAACCAGCCCATATTGGCCGTGTTGAGGATCGCGGATTTCTGCCAGGCCGCCTGGTCCGCCCAGCGCTTCTCGACCTGCCGCTGCATGTCGAAATAGGCATCGAAATCGGCGGTGACGAGGAAGTGGTCATGCTCGCGCAGCATGTGCACGAGCTCGCCGTAGCGGTTCGGATCATCCGAGGAAAAGACGCCGGACGAGATGGATTCCAGCGCCTGCTGCAGGCGTGGCGAGAGATTGATGGAATCCTGCCCGCGCCAGCCCTCGCGCCGGCGTGCCGCCACCTGTTCGGTGGTCAGGCCGAAGATGAAGATGTTCTCGGCCCCCACATGCTCCAGGATTTCCACATTGGCGCCATCCAGCGTGCCGATGGTCAGGCCGCCATTCAGCGCCAGCTTCATGTTGCCGGTGCCCGAAGCCTCCATGCCGGCGGTCGAGATCTGCTCGGACAGATCGCAGGCGGGGACGATGACCTCGGCGAGGGAGACGTTGTAATTCGGCAGGAAGACGACCTTCAGCCGGTCCCGGATCGTCGGGTCGCGGTTGATGGTGCGGGCGATGTCATGCGCCAGCTTGATGATGAGCTTGGCGCGGTGATAGCTCGCCGCCGCCTTGCCGGCGAAGATCTTCACGCGCGGCGCCCAGTTGTTGTGGGGCTGGGCGCGGATTTCATTGTAGAGCGCCACCGTCTCCAGCAGGTTCAGCAGCTGGCGCTTGTATTCGTGGATGCGCTTGATCTGCACGTCGAACATGGCGGCCGGATCCACGCGGATGCCGGTCTGCTCGCGCATCACCTTGGCGAGGGCCTCCTTGTTGGTGCGCTTCACCTCGGCGAAGCGGCCCTGGAAGCCGGCATCGGTGGCGAAGGGGCGCAGCGCCGTCAGCGCATCCGCGCGATCGAGGAATTCGGCGCCGATGGTTTCGGTCAACAGCTCGGTCAGGCAGGGATTGCATTGCTGCAGCCAGCGCCGAAAGGTGATGCCGTTGGTCTTGTTCGTGATGCGCCCGGGAAACAGCATGTTGAGATCGTGGAAGACGGTCTTCTTCAGCAGATCCGAATGCAACGCCGAGACGCCATTCACCTTGTGCGAGCCGACAAAGGCGAGATTGCCCATGCGCACCTTGCGGCCATGCTGCTCCTCGATCAGCGAGACGGAGGAGAGCAGCGCCATGTTGCCCGGATAAGCCGCGGCAACATTGTCCAGATGGACTGCGTTGATGAGGTAGATGATCTGCATGTGGCGCGGCAGCAGCCGCTCCATCAGCGGCACGGGCCAGGTCTCCAGCGCCTCGGGCAGCAGGGTGTGGTTGGTGTAGGAAATGGTGCCCTGCGTCACGCGCCAGGCCTCGGCCCAGGGCATCTTGTGGTCATCGAGCAGGATGCGCATGAGCTCGGCCACGACGATGGCCGGATGCGTGTCATTCAGCTGGATCGCGACGCGCTCGGGCAGGGACTGGATGCCGCCATAGACGCGCAGATGGCGGCGAATGAGATCCTGCAGGGCGGCGGAGCTGAAGAAGAATTCCTGCCGCAGCCGCAATTCCAGCCCCTCGGGGCTGTCATCCGACGGATAGAGCAGGCGTGAGATCGCCTCGGCGCGGACCCGGTCGGAGAGGGCGCCGATATGGTCCCCGCGGTTGAAGGCATCAATGCGCAAGGGATCGGCCGCGCGGGCGGACCACAGGCGCAGCGTGTTCACATGCTTGCCGCGCCAGCCGACGATGGGCGTGTCATAGGCCACGGCCAGCACGGTTTCGGCGGGCTTCCAGACGTGGTGCGGCTCCCCGTCCTCGCCATTCACTTCCTCGACCGTGCCGCCGAAGCCGATGCTGTGTGCGATTTCGGGGCGGGCGAATTCCCAGGGATTCTGGAATTGCAGCCAATCCTCCGGATACTCCTCCTGCCAGCCCTGGCGGATGACCTGGCGGAACAGTCCGTGATCATAGCGGATGCCATAGCCGAAGGCGGGGATGGAGAGGCTCGCCAGGCTGTCCATGAAGCAGGCGGCGAGACGGCCGAGGCCGCCATTGCCCAGGGCCGCGTCAGGCTCACAGGCGGCGACCTTGAAGGCATCCACATCGAGCGAGGCCAGCGCCGCCTTCACCTCGGACATCAGGCCGAAATTGGAGATGTTGTCCCGCAGCAGCCGGCCGATCAGGAATTCGAGCGAGAGGTAATAGACCTGCTTCTGCCCGGTATTGTAGGCCGCGCGCATGTCATTCAGCCACGGCTCCACCACGCGATCCCGCACGGCTAGGGCCGTTGCCATGAACCAATCCCGGTCCAGCGCGCCGGTTCGGCTCTTGCCGAGGTCATAGGTCAGCTTGCGCAGGATCGCATCGCGCATCGCCTGGCCATCGGGCCGCGGCGTGGAGATATCCTCGGAGGGAAGCGGTGCTGTGGTCTCGTTCACGTGGGTCGCGGTCCTGGTTCCGTGGGAAGGAGCGGAGTGTTGCACAGATGCAGCATGGCCCGAAAGCGGCGTCGTCAAACGCCCTTGTAATCCGCGATGAAGCTCTCGACGTCCTTGCGGTGCGCCGTGGCTGCGTCACGCGCGCGCAGGGCGCCGGATGCGCTGGCGAGGCGAAGTGCGGCTTCCACCTCCATCCCCTCGGCCATGCCGAGCGCGAAGGCGCCGTGGAAGACATCGCCGGCCCCGGTGGTGTCCCGCGCCTCGATCCGGAAGGCCTTCATTTCGCGCGGCTTGGTCTCGCCGCGCATGAGCCAGAGCGTGCTGTCCTCACCCCGCGTGACGGCCGCCATGCGGGTGACGCCCTCGGAGACGGCGCGGCGCAAGGCTTCGGGAATGCGCTGGCCGGGCGCGAAGTTGTTGAGGCCTGGGGCGGAGAAGATGGCGTAGCGCACGCGGGGGACGAGATCGAGCAGCAGGCGCGTCTCGCTGCGCTCGCCATCCAGCACGGTGGGGATATCGAGCGCCTCGGCGGCGGTGAGGGCCGCGGCCGCGCCTTCAGGCCAGCGCGGGTCGCACAGGAAGCCGCGCGCATCCTTCAGCATGTCGAGCGGCAGCCAGGCCGGGTCGGTGCCCAGGCCCTCGCCGCGGAAGCCCATGATGGCGCGCTCGCCGAAGCGATCCACCAGCACGGCGGAGACGGGGCTGCGGGCACCGGGGAAGACATGCAGGCCCGTGAGGTCAACGCCCTCATCGCGCAGGCCATCGGTCAGCAGCCCGGCATTGGGGTCATCGCCGACGCGGCCCCAGAAGGCGGCACGGCCGCCCAGCCGCGCGACGGCGATGGCCGCATTGGCCGCCATGCCGCCGATGGCGAGCTTGTAGCCGCGGGCCTGCGCCTTGGCCGGGGGTTGCGGCACGTCATCCACACGGAACACGTGATCCGCCACGACATTGCCGAGACAGATGACCAAAGGCGGGGAGGATTGCTGCATCGCACCGACGCTAGAGGAGATTGCCGGCCAGGGAAAACCGAAATGCGCCGGTTGCCGATCTGCGGCGCTCTCGCTCATGATGCGCGAAAGGAACACCAAGGGATGAAACTATGACGCAACCCGGCACGCCGCGCTGATGGCCGCCCCCCTGCATCCGGATTGCCTGACGATCCTGGAGATGGTGAAGGCCAGTGGCCGCCCGCGTTTCGAGACGATGGCGCCCTGGGCCGCGCGCGCCCAATACGCGGCGGGACGGCCCATCCTGCAGCCGCCATCGCCCGATGTGGCGGAGGCGCGCAACCTGCGGCTGCCCAACGGGGTGGCCGTGCGGCTGTATCGCCCGATCGGCAGCGCGGCTGGCGATATCCTGCCCTGCCTGATCTTCGCGCATGGCGGTGGCTGGGTCTTTGGCGACCTCGACACGCATGACCATCTGGCGCGGAGCCTGGCCAATGGCGCGGGCTGCGCCGTGCTCGCCGTGGATTACCGCATGGCGCCGGAGCATGTGTTTCCCGCCGCGGTGGATGACGTGGCCGAGGCGGTGCGCTTCGCCGCGCGCGAAGCCGCCTCGCTCGGCATTGATCCGGGGCGCCTCGCGGTGGGCGGGGATAGTGCCGGCGGCAATCTCTCGGCCGTGGCGGCGCTGATGGCGCGGGATGGCACGCTGCCAGGCCTGCGTTTCCAGCTACTGCTCTACCCCGCCACCGACATGACGGCGACGCATGAGAGCTACACGCGCTTCACCGCGGGCCTGCCGCTGGTGGCCGGCGGGATGCATTGGTTCCGTGACCTCTACACGCCGGAGCCCGCGCAATGGCTGGACTGGCGAGCCTCACCCTTGCGCGCGGCGTCGCTCGCCGGGACGGCGCCGGCCTTCGTGCTGACGGTGGGGCATGATCCGCTCTGTGATGAGGGCCGCGACTACGCGGCGCGGCTGGAGCGGGAGGGCGTGCCCGTCACACTGCATCACGCGGCCGACATCATGCATGGCGCGCTGACCATGTGCGCCATTGTGAAGCCCGCCCTGTTCCTGATCGAGACCGCCGCGCGGGCGCTGCGTGAGGGGCTGCGCGCGTGATGCTCGCCGGCAAGGTGGCGCTGGTGACGGGCGGTGGCTCGGGCATCGGCCGTGCCACCGCGCTGCGCATGGCCGAGGAGGGGGCGCGGCTGCTGGTGGCCGACCGCGATGGGGAAGCGGCGGCGCGCACCGCGGCCGCGATCCATCAAGCGGGTGGGCAGGCGCGCGGCTGGGCCGCCGATGTGACCGATGAGGCCGCGGTGGCGGCCATGGTGCAGGCGGCCCTGGACAGCTTCGGCACGCTGGATTGCGCCTTCAACAATGCCGGCGTGGCCCCGGCCGAGGCGCAGCCCCTCGCTGAGATTTCCGCCGAGGAATGGGGCCGCGTGCTCGCGGTGAACCTGACCGGCGTGTTTCTCTGCATGAAGCACGAAATCCCGGCCATGCGTGGCGGCGGCGCCATCGTGAATACCGCCTCCATCGCCGGGCGCATCGCACTGCCCAAGGCTGGCGCCTATGTCGCGGCCAAGCATGGCGTGATCGGGCTGACACGCGCCGCCGCACTGGACCATGCGCGCGATGGCGTCAGGGTGAATGCCGTCTGCCCGGGCTATGTCGAGACACCGCTGGCCAGCCGCAGCATCGAACGCCGGCGGGAGGCGATCCTGGCGCGCGTGCCGCTGCGGCGCATCGGCACGGTGGAGGAGATTGCGGAGGTGGTCGTCTGGCTCTGCTCTGACCACTCGGGCTTCGTCACGGGCGAGGCGATCGCGGCGGATGGAGGGCATACTGCGAACTGACCGTGATCGCCCTGGCGCGCTTCGCAAGGGCGTGAATCGCTGGTCGCAACAACTGACCGTGATCGCTCTGGCGCGCTTCGCAAGGGCGTGAATCGCTGGTCGCAACAACTGACCGCGATCGTCCTGGCGCGCTTCGCCAGGGCGTGAATCGCTGGTCGCAACAGCTATCCGCGATCGTCCTCGCGCATCGCGCAGGGGTGTCGATCGTGGGGCATAACCAGGGAGAGAGAGATGCGCTTCGACAACAAGGCCGTGATCATCACGGGGGCGGCGAATGGCCTGGGCCTCGATGCCGCGCATGGTTTCGCGAGGGAAGGGGCGCGGGTGCTGATGGTGGATCGTGATCCACGCGGCGCGGATGCGGCGGCGGCCCTTGCTGCGCAAGGGTATGATGTGCGCTTTCGCGCGGCGGATGTGACCCAGGATGCGGATGTGCGCGGCTATGTGGCGGCCGCCATGCAGGCCTGGGGCCGGGTGGATTGCTTTTTCAACAATGCCGGGATCGAGGGCCATGTGCGCCCGCTGATCGAGCAGGAGGAAGCGATGTTCGATGCCGTCATCGCCGTCAATGTGAAGGGCGTGTTCCTGGGCATGAAGCATGTGTTGCCGGTGATGTTGGCGCAGGGCGGTGGGGCTGTGGTGAACACGGCCTCGACCGCCGCATTGGTGGGCTCGGCTGGGCTTGGCCCCTATGTCGCGTCCAAACATGCCGTGCTGGGCATGACCAAGACGGCCGCGGGCGAGGTGGCGCGGGGCGGCGTCCGGGTGAATGCGCTCTGCCCGGGGCCGACCGACACCCGGATGATCCACTCGCTGGAGGACCAGGCCGCCGCGCGCGGTGCGAATGACGTGGCGGAGCGCTACAAGGCCGCGATCCCGATGGGGCGCTACTGCACGCCGGCCGAGGTGACGGCGATGGTGCTGTTCCTGTGCTCGGATGAGGCATCCGGGATCACGGGCGGGCAGTTCCAGGTGGATGGCGGGCGGACGGCCTGCCCGGGCGGGAGTGCCTGGCGGTAGATCACGCGCCGGGCCGATCGTGGAAGCCGGGTCGCTCGATGGAAACGCGCGACCCCGATGGGCGTGGGTGATCCCCTATGCGGGGATCAGGCTGAATTTGGTGAGAGCCTCTTGAATCGCTTCGGTGGGGAGATGCTTGCGCCTGGTGCCGATCACCAGCGTGTTGACCTGTTCCTGCACGTCCAGGAGTTCCAACGCCGCAAGATAGGAAGGCCTGCTCGCCGAAACGTCATGCAAGGCGAACCGGCAGGTCTCTTGCGTGGAGAGGAGGCTGGCCGCCAGGCAGGCAGCGCGGAACCGGCCATCGATCAAGACGAGGTCCACTGCCGGGCCGGCAACTTCCCAAGGCGTCATCGGGTATTTGCGAATTTTCTCGATGTCATATGGCAGTATCGGATGGCCCCATTTGCCGGTTTGGCCGATATCAGCATGCATCAGGTTTAATATCTTACTATCCACCGCTGCGCTGACCAATTTTTCTTCAAGTAATTTCGCAATCCAGGCTGGATCAGTCTCAACGCTTATAATTTTTTTTACGTCAGATGAGATGGCAAGCATGGTGCTGCCTCCGCACCCATACTCTACAAAATTGCGTGTCTCCGACAAAAGCTTCGTGAGCCGAGCGACCTCTTCCGAACTCATACGTGGTCGCATCGATTCGTCCATCCAAAATATAGATCAATATATACGATCATAAACGAGACAAAGCCTGAAGCCAACGCTCACCGACTGTTGCGTAATGGTGATGTTCGGCTCCAAACGAACGTGCTCTTGAGCTGATCTCCGGAAATGATTCGATTGAAAGACAAAGTCCACTATGAATTTGATTTATATCTTCGAATGAATGAAAAAGGGCGCTCCGCAAATTTGCCGGAATTAATTCATCGGCAAGGTCCGAAACGTGAGCCGCAATGATGCCGCCAGAAAGATGCATTTCCATCACTTGATTTTCATACTGCCCAAGAAACATCCAGCGATCAGTTGATGTATTTACTTTTCTTGTATTATGTACTGTAGTGGAGTAATTAAAGGTAAAAATAATCCATGATGGAGAAATTTGCTGTTTATAAAAATCCCAAAACGGAGCTGATTTCGCCCTACGAACAAAATCTGGCGCCGTCTTATTGCCAAAGGTGGATATTTTTACATGCGGATAAGTTTCGCGAAGCTTCGAAAGCGCCAGCCATGCGTGTTTGAGTGAAATATCGCCTGTCCCATCAATGGGCTTGGGGGGCATGTCCACAAAGATGGTTGGCTCGGCGGCCTTGGGAACGCGGCTGAGCAATTCAGGGCAGGCGCCGCGCCCGATGAAAGCGAAGTGAACCGGATTTGGCAGTAAGGGGCGGATAACCTCGGCGCGGCGGTGGTCCTCATTCAATGCGAAGCCGATCAGATCAAACTTTCTGGCCAGGTTTTGTAAACGCCGGGCGTCGTCCTTATCGTCATAACAAAATAAGCGTGGCTGGTTTTTGGTCATAAGCCGCGATTTTTTGCGTAGAGCATCAAAGATGGTTTCTTCGTCCTTGGCGTAGCTCTGCCAAATTCCTACATCATAGGATGTATCATCGGCAAAAAACTCTTCGATTGTCTGCCATTTAACATGTGTCTTTGGCAGATAACTGGCTTCTAAATCATGAAAATCGCTGACCTCAGAATCAGTGGCCTGACGGGTGCTGTCTGGTGGATAAATGATAACCACATCGCAGCCCAATCTCGCGAAGCCCGCAGCATTGTAGAACGACATGGTGCTATTAAAACCGGGATGCAAAAGGGGGTGCCGTCCATAAATACCGATACGCATAGCGTGGATTTTCCCTTTTACGGACGCGTAAAAGTCACTTGACGGACACTGTCAGTAGTCAAGGGTAGATTACTGCTCAATGGAGCTTCAGAACAGGAATGCTATTGGAGCACCTCAAGCTTTGCCCAGCCATGTGGCTCCATCAAGAACCGGACTTGCCCGCCATCCCTGCTTTGTCATGCGAGCCGGCACGCAAAAGGCTACGCCCTGCCGAATGAGGAGAATAGTGCCGTTCAATGGCGGGTGAGCGACCACTGCCCCCGCGACCGCGCGGTCCTGGCGGCCCGCTACTCCGCTGCCTCCGCCTGGCGCCGGGCTGTCAGCCGAAACCCCGGATACCCACCTGCCGCGATCTCGTCGCAAATCTCCCGATAGGTCCCCACTCCACCCACATAGGGCATGAAAAGCTGTGGCTTGCCGGGGATATTGGCGCCCATGTACCAGCTATTGGCCTGCGGATAGAGCGTGCGATGCGCCACTTCATTCACATGCGCCACCCAATCCTCCTGCGCCTGCAGCGTGGTTTCCATCGTGCTCAGCCCTTGCGCGCGCAAATGCGCCAGTGCGTCGGTCACCCAATCCACATGCTGCTCGATCGAGACGATCATGTTGCTCAGCACGGAGGGGCTGCCAGGCCCCGTGATCATGAACAAATTCGGGAAGCCCGCCACCATCAGGCCCAGATGGGTGCGCGGCCCATCGGCCCAGACATCGCGCAGCGACACACCATCCCGCCCGCGCAGATCCATCGCCAGGATGGTGCCCGTCATCGCATCGAAGCCCGTGGCGAAGACGATGCTGTCCACGGCATGGCGGGTGCCCCCAGCCTCCACGCCTTCTGCGGTGATGCGCGTGATGGGCGATTGATGCACATCCACCAGCTTCACATGCGGCAGGTTGAAGGTCTCGTAATAGGCGGTGTCCACGCAGATGCGCTTGGTGCCGATGGGGTGGTTCTTTGGCACCAGGATTTCGGCGACCTCCGGTTTCTTCACCAGGCCGCGGATTTTCTCGCGGACGAATTCGGCCGCCGTGTCATTGGCCGCCCTGTTGGTCAATAAATCCGCGAAGGCGGCCATGAAGGCTGTGCCGCCCGCGGCCCAGCGCGCTTCATATTCGGCGCGGCGCTCGGCCTCGCTCACCTCCATCGCGGGCGTGCGGCTGAGGTTGTAGAGGATGCCCGTGCGCATCTGCCGCGCCGCCGCGCGCCTGGCCGCGTAATCCTGCTTCCAGCTTTGGGCGTAATCCTCCGTCATGGGGCCATTGCGGGAGGGGATGCTGAAATTGGGGGTGCGCTGGAACACCGTCAGATGCGCCGCCTCCCGCGCGATTACCGGAATCGCCTGGATCGCCGAGGAACCCGTGCCGATCACCGCCACGCGCTGCCCACTGAAATCCACGCCCTCATGCGGCCATTGGCCGGTGTGGTAGATCTGGCCCGCGAAATCGCCGATGCCCGGGATATCGGGCAGCCGCGCCGAGGAGAGGCAACCCGTCGCCAGGATCAGATGCCGCGTGGTGATCCGGCGCCCGGCCTCGGTCGTGACCAGCCAGCTCTCGCTGGCCTCATCGAAATCTCCGGCCGTGGCGCGGCTGTTGAAGGCGATGTCCCGCCGCAAATCCAGCCGATCCGCCACATGATTGGCATAGCGCAGGATTTCCGGCTGGGCGGCGAAACGCTCGGACCAGTCCCATTCCTGCTGCAACTCCTCGGAGAAGGCGTAGGAATACTGCATGCTTTCCACATCGCAGCGCGCGCCGGGATAGCGGTTCCAGTACCAGGTGCCGCCCACGCCATCGCCCGCCTCCAGCACCTGGGCGGCGATGCCAAGGCCGCGCATGCGGTGCAGCAGATACATTCCCGCAAAGCCGGCGCCGATGATCAGCACCTCGGTCGTGTCGGGCATGGGGCGCTCGGACATGTGCTTCTCCCGTTTATGGGTGGAATGATGCACCGTCATGGCCCTTCTATGTCAATGCGGATGCGTCCCGCAGCACGGCTTGGGCGGCCGGCGTGTAGCTCCCATCCGCCTCATGCAGCACGAGGCCGGGCAGCACCTCATCCGGCCCCAGCCCGCCGCGCCGGCCCTGGATCAGGATTCGCTTGGCCGCGACACCCGCCCGTGGCCAGAGCGGCAGCAGCCGGATGGCGCCGCATTTCGCCTCACGCAGGGCGGCCGCCGCTTCGGCGAAGCGCGCCGCGGGCAGCACCAGCGTCAGGCTGCCCTTGTGGCGCAGGGGCCGTGCCATGGCCTGCACCCAGTCGCTCAGCGCCGCATCCTCATGCGCGGCCTGGCGGCGCTGCGGCAGGGGGGAAGGGGTGCCGCCGCTCCAATAGGGCGGGTTGGCGAAGCTGTGATGGACCGGGGCGGTATGGCGCAAATCCCGCGCATCGGCCGTGCGGATATCGGCCAGCAGCAGGTTCAGCCCGGCATTGCGCTGGGCAAGTTCGACCAGGGTCTCGTCGCGCTCCACCGCCGTGATGAAGAGCCCGGGCACCCGGGCATTCAGGCAGAGGAAGCCGGCACCGGTGCCGCAGCCCAGTTCCAGCACCGCCTCACCTCCGCGGGCCGGGATGAAGGCGGCCAGCAGCACGGGGTCCACCGCCGCGCGAAAACCCTCGCGCGGCTGGATCAGCCGGACCCGGCCGCCCAGCAGCCCGTCCTCGGTCAGTTCCCTAGACACCGGCTTCGCTCAGCAGGCGCCGGGCGCGCGCCGCATCCTCGCCCCGGACGGCCAGGCGCTGCGGAAAGATGGCCAGCCCCAGCCCGGCCAGGTTGCGGTCCAGCAGTACGGCCTCGATCCCGGCATCGCGCAGCAGCGAGGCCAGAAACTGCATCCGGATCGGATCGGCATCGGCCGCCACCACTTCCATCGGCTGAAATCCTTGATTTCCCTTGCCTTGCCGCCATCTCGGCCTCTCGGTATCCTGCACAGCCCCGGCCGGGGTCAAGTTAAGGCCAAAAAGGCTGGGCATATGGAACGGGGAATGCAGCGAGTGGCGGGTGCGGTTCAGGCAAGGGATGATGGGGCCATGCGGGCCGACCGCGGGGAGGACGCGCTTGCGCGGCTGAATCGCCTGGTCGCCCAGGACCTCCAGGCCTGCAACACGCTGATCATCGAGCGGATGCAAAGCCCGGTGGCGCTGATCCCGCAATTGGCGGCGCATATCATCGCGGCCGGCGGCAAGCGGCTGCGGCCCTTGCTGACTCTCGCCGCCTCGCGCCTGTGTGGCTATGACGGCGCGCGGCATGTGGCCCTGGCCGCCTGCGTGGAGTTCATCCACACCGCGACGCTGCTGCATGACGATGTGGTGGATGAGAGCGCGCTGCGGCGCGGCCAGGCGAGTGCGAATGCGCTGTTCGGCAACAAGGCCTCGGTGCTGGTGGGGGATTTCCTCTTTGCGCGGGCCTTCCAACTGATGATCGAGGATAAGAGCCTCGAAGTGCTGCGTATCCTGGCGGGCGCTTCGGCCACCATCGCCGAGGGCGAGGTGTTGCAGCTCATCACGCAAAATGACCTGGGCAGCACCGAGGCGCAGTATCTGGAGGTGATCCAGGGCAAGACGGCCGCACTTTTCGCGGCCGCGACCCGGCTCGGCGCCGTGGTGGCCGACCGCCCGCTGGCCGAGGCCGAGGCGCTGGACTCCTATGGCAGCAATCTCGGCATCGCTTTCCAGCTGGTGGATGACGCGCTGGATTACTCGGCCGAGCAGGCGCGGCTGGGCAAGACGGTCGGCGATGATTTCCGCGAGGGCAAGATCACGCTGCCGGTGCTGACCGCCTTCCATGCCGGTGACGCGGCCGAGCAGGAATTCTGGCGCCGCACCCTCGAAGCGGGCGAGCAGAATGACGAGGATTTCGTCGAGGCGCAGCGCCTTCTGGCCAAGCATGGCGGCATTGAACGCACGATCGAGCGCGCGGAGCTCTATGGCAATGCGGCACTGACGGCGCTGGAGATTTTCCCGAAGGACGAGGCCCGCGCCGCGCTGGCCGATGTCGTTCGGTTCTGCATCGAGCGCGCCCGGTAGCAGGCGCGCGCGGGGCCAATCACCTCTGGTGGAAGCACCAAAGGTGATCAGCCTCGCGGCAAAATCTTGGCACGGCCCCGGACATAAGGGGCTGGCCATCAGGGAGAACGAAGATGACGAATACCACACGGCGCCTGGCGCTGGCCGGGCTCGGCACGTTGCTTGCCGCACCCGCGCTGCGGGCGCAGCCCTGGCAGCCCACGCGGCCCTTGCGCATCATCGTCACCTATCCGCCCGGCGGCGTGAACGACATTGTGGGCCGGATCATCGCCGAGCCGCTCTCGCGCGAATTGGGCCAGCCCGTCCTGATCGAGAATCGCGCGGGTGCCGGCGGCAATATCGGCACGGTGGCGGCCGCCCAGGCGGAGCCCGATGGTCTGACCATCCTCTTCGGCACCACGGCGCTGTTTGGCGTGAACCCCATTCTCTATGCAAGTTCCGGCGTGGATGCGGTGCGCGATTTCACGAGCCTCGGCATGATCGGCGAGGTGGCGAACATCCTCTCCGTCATTCCGGGCCGCGTGCAGGCGACGAACATGGCCGCCTTCATCGCGGAGGCGAAGGCGCGCCCGCTGATTTTCGGCTCCGTCGGCAATGGTTCCTCCTCGCATCTCTCGGCGGCACTGTTCCTGAGCATGACGGGCATCGAGGCGACGCATGTGCCCTATCGCGGCTCCTCTCCGCTGGTGGCCGCCATGTTGGCGCGGGAGGTGGATTTCGGCTTCGACACCACCGCGACCTCGACGGCGCAGATCCGCGCGGGTTCGCTGCGCCCCTTGGCGGTGACGACAACCACACGCGCCAGCGCCCTGCCCGATGTGCCGACGATGCAGGAGGCGGGGCTCGCGGGCTATGACCTCGGCATCTGGTTCAACCTCGGCGTGCCGCGGCGCACGCCAGCGCCCGTGGTGGCGCGCCTGGCCGAGGCGCTGGAGCGGGCGCGCAATGCGCCGCAAACGCATGAGCGGCTGCGCACCGCCTTCGTGGAACCGATGGCGCTGCCCTTCGCGGAGAATGAGGCCTTCATCCAGGCCAGTGCGGCACGCTGGCAGGCGATTGCCCGGGCGGCGCGGGTTTCGGTGGATTGAAGAGAAAATGGCCTCCGGCGGCTGGGGCCGAAAGGCCCCAGACCCCAGGCGTCAATTCAGGCGCAACTCCAAAATGTGTTTCGGGTCGGGCTGCAGTTCCCCGCGCTCTACGCGCTTGACGATCTCGGTGAGGGCGGCGTTGGCGGGGGTGGGGATGCCGAGCGGCGCCGCCTTTTCCACGATGAAGCCGTTGATGAACTCGATCTCGGTGCGGCGGCCCTTCACCATGTCCTGCCCCATGGAGGGCCGATGCGCGCCGCCGCCCTTTTGCGCCTCGGCGATGCGCTGGGCGTCATAGAGGCGCGCCGCCTCGGCATCGCCTTCGCCGGCGCGGGCGATGATCTCGGGGTCGAAATGCAGGATCTCCTCCAGCGTGTAGCCCAGGGCCTGGCCGACGCGGATCGCCTCGGCACCCAGGCGCGCGGTGAAGTGGCGCAGCGTGTCATTCAGCAGGATATCCTTGCTGATGAGGCCGGTGCAGGCGGACATCCCATTGCCCATGCCGTTGGTGACGAGCTTGGACCAGCGCTCACCCCAGAGGTTGCTGGTCACGGTGGTGCTGTCCGAGAGCGCGGTCAGCCGACCGACTTCCGTGGCGCGGTCGGTGATACGGCCATGCACCTCGCCCACGCGATAGACGGTATGGGCGGCGCCGCCCTTGCCGGAGGCGCGGCGCACATGGCCGGGCTCACTCAGCTCGACCGTGATGGAGCTGGCGATGGCGCCCAGTGTGCGGCCCCAGCCGACGATGCCGGCGATGGTTTCCTCATTCATGCAGTTCTGCAGGGAGACGACAAACCCGCCGGGCGCCAGGTATTGCTGGATCATCATCGTGGCCCAGGCGGTGTCGTAGGACTTCACGCAGATGAAGGCGATGTCGAAGGGCTGGCGCGCCACGGCCTGCAATTCCGTGAGGTGGATGGCCGTCACGGGCGTGGTGAATTCGGGCACGTCGCGGATATGGGTGATGCGCAGCCCGCTCTGGCGCATCGCCTCGACATGCTCGGGCCACATGTCCACGAAGGTCACATCCTCGCCGGCTTGAGCCATGTAGGCGCCGGCATAGCAGCCGACAGCGCCCGCGCCGATGATGGCGATGCGATGACCCATGAGTGTGTCCTTCCCCTTGTCGCGGGGGAGGCTAGATCACCTCACGCATCAGGACGAGGGGGCTTTGCTTCCTGGACCGCCAGAAGGGGTGAAAGCCTGCGTGGCTTCCACGTTTCCGGCACCCCTCAAACCGTCAGCAGCTTGCGCACCTCGGCCTCGTCCAGCTCGCTCGTCTTGCCGGAGAGCGCCACCTCGCCGCGCACCATCACGGTGATGGTGTCCGCCAGGTCCCGCGCGAATTCGAAATACTGCTCCACCAGCACGATGGCGAAGTTGCGATCCCGCGCCAGGTGATGGATCACCTTGGCGATGTCCTTGATGACATTGGGCTGGATGCCTTCGGTCGGCTCATCCAGGATGAGCAGGCGCGGGCGCGCGGTGAGCGCGCGGCCGATGGCGAGCTGCTGCTGCTGCCCGCCCGAGAGATCGCCACCCCGCCGCCGCAGGAATTGCCGCAGGATGGGGAAGAGGTCGAAGACCTCATCGGGCACATTGCTGCCGCGCGGGGCGGCGGCCAGCGCGGTTTCGAGGTTCTCCTGTACGGTCAGGAAGGGGAAGATTTCACGTCCCTGCGGCACATAGCCGATGCCCGCGCGGGCGCGCTCGGCTGGGCCCAGGCCACGCATCTCCTTGCCTTCCCAGAGGATGGAGCCGCCCTGGATGCGCTCCAGCCCGATGATGGAGCGCAGCAGGGAGGATTTGCCCACGCCGTTCCGCCCCAGCACGGCCGCCACCTGGCCCGGCCCGACGGAGAGCGACACGCCACGCAGGCAACGGCTGGCGCCGTAGGAGAGGTCAATGTCGGTGACGTTCAGCATGGGCCGCGGTCCGATCGTGGCTGCGCAGCAGCCGCGTGAATCGGCCCGCCAGCACGGTCCGATCGTGGCTGCGCAGCAGCCGCGTGAATCGGCCCGCCCGCCACGCCCATGATGATGCGCCGCGCGCCGGTGGAAGTAGGGCGGGTGAGGGCTCGCATCATCATCACCGCCCCAGATACACTTCGATCACGCGCGGATCATTCTGCACATGGGTGATGGAGCCCTCCGAGAGCACGCTGCCCTCATGCAGCACGGTTACGCGGCTGCCCAGCGCCTTCACGAACTCCAGATCATGCTCGACCACGACCACGCTGCGCGTGCCAGCGATGCCGACGAGAAGCTCGGCCGTCTGCTCGGTCTCGTGGTCGGTCATGCCGGCCACGGGCTCATCCACCAGCAGCAGCTGCGGGTCCTGCATCAGCAGCATGCCGATCTCCAGCCATTGCCGCTGGCCATGGCTGAGCAGGCCGGAGAGATCCCCGGCCCGTTCGGTCAGTCCAATTTCGGAGAGGGTGCGCTCGATGCGCGTGCGCGCTTCGCCGTTCAGCACCCAGCGCAGGCAGGCGAGGGGGCCGCGTGGGGCCTTGAGGGCGAGTTCCAGGTTTTCGAACACGGTCAGCGCGTCAAACACCGTGGGCTTCTGGAATTTGCGGCCAATGCCCAGATTGGCGATGGCCGGCTCATCCATCCGGGTCAGGTCCCGCCCGCCGAAGCGGACGATGCCGGAACCGGGGCGGGTCTTGCCGGTGATGACATCCATCATCGTGGTTTTTCCCGCGCCATTGGGGCCGATCACGGCGCGCAATTCGCCCGGCTCGACGATGAGCGAGAGGTTGTTCAGCGCGCGGAAGCCGTCGAACACGACGGAGACGCCGTCGAGGTAAAGCCCCTGGGTGGAATCGCCGTCCGGCAGCGCGTTCATGGCTTGCTCCCCTTGCGGCGAATCAGCCCGACCAGGCCCTTGGGCAGCAGCAACGGCACGGCGATGAACAGGCAGCCCAGCACGATCAGCCAGAGGTCAGGGGCAACGGAGGTCAGCCAGGTTTTCAGCGCATTCACCGAGAAGGCGCCCAGCACCGCACCCACCAGCGTGCCGCGCCCGCCAAAGGCGACCCAGACCACCGCCTCGATCGAATTGCCCGGGCTGAATTCACCCGGATTGATGATGCCCACCTGCGGCACATAAAGCGCGCCGGCCAGCCCCGCGATCATCGCCGAAAGCACGAAGACGAAGAGCTTGTGATGGGTGGTGTTGTAGCCCAGGAAGCGCACGCGGCTCTCGGCGTCACGGATCGCGGTCAGCACGCGGCCGTATTTGGTGCGCGTCAGCGCGCCGCACATCAGGAACACCAGGATGAGCGCGACGAGCGAGGCATAGAACAGCAGCGCGCGCGTATGGCCGCTGTTCAGCGGCTGGCCCAGCAATTCCTTGAAATCGGTGAAGCCGTTATTGCCGCCAAAGCCCATGTCGTTGCGGAAGAAGGCGAGCATCAGCGCATAGGTCAGCGCCTGGGTGATGATGGAGAGATAGACGCCTGTGATGCGGCTGCGAAACGCCAGGTAGCCGACGATGCCGGCCAGCAGCCCGGGCACGATCAGCGCCATGGCGAAGGCGAAGATGAACCAGTCAAAGCCCAGCCAATACCAGGGCAATTCGCTGTAGCCGAGAAAGACCATGAAGTCCGGCAGCACGGGGTGCCCATAGACGCCGCGCGGGCCGATCAGCCGCATCAGATGCATGCCGATCGCATAGCCGCCGAGTGCGAAAAACGCGCCATGGCCGAGCGAGAGGATGCCCGCATAGCCCCAGGCCAGATCGAGCGCCAAGGCCAGGATCGCGTAGCAGATCCATTTCCCGATGATGCTGACCAGGAAGTCCGAGACATGCAGCGGATGCTCATCCGGCAGCAGGTTGAACATCGGCAGCGCGGCCAGCACGGCGATGGCGAGCAGAAGGATGATGCGGCGATTCATACGGGCCGACCCGCGACCGCGCAGATAACCCTGGGGCATGATGGATGCATCATTGATCCGCCGCGCGCCCCTTCAGCGCGAAGAGTCCCTTCGGCCGGCGCTGGATGAACAGCATGATGCCCACCAGCAGCAGAACCTTGGCCAGCACGACGCCGGCATAGGGCTCCAGCAGCTTGTTCACGAGGCCGAGGGTGAAGGCGCCGATCAGCGTGCCCATCAGCGACCCCACCCCGCCGAAGACCACCACCATGAAGCTGTCAATGATGTAGCCCGTGCCGAGATTGGGCGAGACATTGTCAATCTGGCTGAGTGCCACGCCGGCCAGCCCCGCGATGCCAGACCCGAAAGCAAAGGTCATCGCATCCACCCGGCCGGTGCGGATGCCCATGGTGGCGGCGATCCGCCGGTTCTGCACCACGGCCCGCATTTCCAGCCCGAAGCGCGTCAGGCGGATCGCGGCCAGGGTCGCCAGGAGGACGGCGATGGAAAACACGATGATCCAGGCACGGTTCTGCGTGATGGCGACGCCGCCTGGCAGGATCAGCGTGCCCATCATCCAGTCCGGGCTGATCACCTCGCGGTTTTGAGCACCAAAGGCGAGGCGCACCACCTGCTGCAACACCATCCCCACGCCGAAGGTCAGCAGCAGTGTCTCCAGCGGGCGGCCATAGAGATGCCGGATCAGGCCGCGTTCCATGGCGGCCCCGATGGCCGCCGTGACCAGGAAGGCAGCGGGAATGGCCAGCGGCAGCGAATAGGGCTGCAGGGCGGGGATGTCCCGGCAAAGCTCCTGCACCACCACCGTGACATAGGCGCCCAGCATCACGAATTCGCCATGCGCCATGTTGATCACGCCCATCACGCCGAAGGTGACGGCCAGGCCCAGTGCCGCCAGCAACAGGACGGAGCCGAGCGAGAGCCCCTGGAAGAACGTCTCGGCCGCGCGGCGCAGTTGCAGGCGGCGGTCAATGGCGGCGACGGCGGCCTCGATCTCGGCCGCGAGTTCGGCATTGGCGGCACGCGCCGCCAGCAGCAGGTTGCGCGCCTCGGGCGAGGCGGAGGCGCCGAGTGTGGCGATCCCGGCGCGCTTGGCCGCGAGATCGGCGGAGGCGAGGCGCGCCCCACCCAGGGCCAGTTCCATGCGTGTGCGGATGTCGGGGCGGGATTCACGCGCCAGCGCGCGCTCCAGCAGCGGAATATCCTCGGCACTGCGGTTGCGCAGGATGGCGTCGGCGGCACCCAGCCGCGCGGCCGGATCGGGCGAGACGAGTTGCAGGCGGCCCAGCGCGCCGCGCAGCGCCACGCGGACGCGGTTGTTGATGCGGATCAGCGTGGCCCCCTCGGGCGGGGTGGCGCCGTCCTGGATGGCCAGGCTGCCATCGCCCAGCCGCAGCAGCCGCGCATCGGATATGGCCTGCAGCAGGGGCAGCGCCCGCGGATCACCCAGCGAACCCAGGCGTTCCACCGCCTCGGCCTGCTCGGCGAAGCCGCCGGTGAGGCCGGGCAGCAGCGCCTCGAAATCCTGGGCGCGGGCCGGCGCCTGCATCAGCGCAAAGAGCAGGGCGAATGACGCGCAACGCAGCAGGAAGGAGCGGATCAAATCGGAGAAATCCCTTGAGAAACCCGCCACATGGCGGCCGGAGAACCACGCCGCCGGATGGGCTGGCAGCGCGGCGTGGCCAGGCTGCGCAAACCGCCACCCGCCATGCCATCGGCATCGCGGGTGGCGGCCTCACGCATCAACGGCGGCGGTTGGCGTTCTCGGGGATGAAGGGGCTCCAATTCTCCGCCTGGATGGCGGTGGGCGTCTTGCTCACGATGTTGAACTGACCATCGGCCTGGATTTCCCCGATCATCACCGGCTTGGAGAGGTGATGGTTGCGGAACATCTCGACCTCATAGCCCGAGGGTGCGGCGACCTTCTGGCCGTAGAGTGCCGTGCGGACGGCATCCACGCTCGTCGTGCGGGCGGCGGTGACGGCCTGGGCCCACATCTTGAAGCCGATCAGTGTCGCTTCCATCGGGTCATTGGTCACGCGGCGCGGGTTGCGGATATAGGCGCGCCACATCGCCAGGAACTCGGTATTGGCGGGCGACTGCACCGACATGAAGTAGTTCCAGGCGGCGAGATGCCCGACCAGCGGCCGCGCATCAATGCCAGCCAGTTCCTCTTCACCGACCGAGAAGGCCACCGAGGGGATGTCCTCCGCCTTGATGCCCTGGTTGCCCAGCTCGCGGTAGAAGGGAACATTCGCATCGCCATTGATGGTGGAGACGATGGCGGTCTTCTTGCCCTCGCCGGCGAAGCGCTTCACCCGGGCCACGATGCCCTGCCAGTCGCTGTGACCGAAGGGGGTGTACTCCTCCATGATGTCGGCATCGGCGATGCCCTTGGAGTTCAGGTAGCCGCGCAGGATGCGGTTGGTCGTGCGCGGATAGACGTAGTCCGTGCCGAGGAGTGCGATGCGCTTGGCCTCGCCGCCGTCACGGCCGAGCAGATATTCCACCGCCGGGATGGCCTGCTGGTTGGGGGCGGCGCCGGTGTAGAAGATGTTCTTGCTCTCCTCCTCGCCCTCATACTGGACGGGGTAGAACAACAGGCCGTTCAGCTCCTCGAACACCGGCAGGACCGACTTGCGCGAGACGCTGGTCCAGCAGCCGAAGGTCACATCCACGCGGGACACGGCGAGCAGCTCGCGCGCCTTTTCGGCAAAGAGCGGCCAGTTGGAGGCGGGGTCCACCACCACGGCTTCCAGGCGGCGGCCGAGCAGGCCACCGCGGGCATTCTGCCATTCGATCATCATCAGCGCGGTGTCGCGCAGTGCGGTCTCGGAGATGGCCATGGTGCCGGAGAGCGAGTGCAGCACGCCCACGCGGATCGGGGCGGTCTGGCCAATGGCCGGAGCTGCGAGCGCGCCTGCCATGGGGGCAGCGAGCAAAGCCCGGCGCGAGACGGGGGGCAGGTTCTTAGCCAAGATATCCTCCAGATGACATGTGATCCGGGGAGCCTAGGAGCCTGCGCAGGCGAATTTCCATGTCCGGGACATGACTCCCCGGAGAGAAATTGCCCCTCCGCGCCGCTGAATGCTGATTGTCCGTGCAACCAGGGCGGATTTGCACGATCCGCAACCAAGCGCGTGTTTTCGCCGGCCGTGAACACTATCCCGGCAGGCAGAGCACGTCCTGATGCGCCACACGGGCGGAGAGGACGCCGGCATGGTAATGGCTGGTCCGCGCATCGGCCCAGGCCCAGATCTGCTTGGCGCCCCGTTTTTCGTGGCGCAGCGCCGCCTCGGCATGGCCCATCGCCAACTCATGCGCCATGTGGCCCTCCTGGCGGGGAATGATCCAGGGGCTGGCGCCGCGCAGCACGCGATAGCCGTGGCCCGTGAAGATGCGCGCAATGGCATCAGGGGCCGCGGCCCCCAGCGCCACGCCGCCAAAGCCCTTCACCCGCCGCTGGTCCCGCGCGAAGCCGCGCGCCACCAGCGCATCGCCCGGGCAGGGGGGCATGAAGCGCTCATGCCCGGCGACATTCAGCGCCGCGTAGAAGGGCAGCCGGCGCCGTGCCAGCTCCGCCGCCAGCCGCAGCAGCCAGGCCTCGGAGACGAGGTCGCACAGGGCGCTGCACGTCACCGCATCCACATTCTCCAGCGGCAGGCCGTCTGGCGCATCGGCCAGGTTGGTCAGCACGCCTTCGATGCGCCAGGCGCCTTCGGGCGGGTGCAGCAGCAGCACCTTGCGCTGCGGCCAGGTGGCGCGCCAGCCGGTGGAATCGGCCGAGTCCATCAGGGTATCGAAGGCGCGGGACATGAGTTCGGCATCGGCATCGGCCAGCACCCAGGCATGGGCGCGGCCCACGAAATGGCCGAGCCAGCGCGTCAGGCTGCCGGTGCCGGCGCCGAGGTCCAGGAAGCGCGGCCGGCCCTTCTGGTCCAGATGCTCCATCAGCGCGCGCGCGATGTCCTGGTTGCGGGCCATGGCGTCGAAGGGCTCGCGCAGGGCCAGCCAGTCGCCATCGAAGGATTCGACGCCGGGCTTATTGTCCATGGCCGGCGGCCTCCATCTCGGCCACGAAGCGCGCGGCGCGGTCTTCCCAGCGGGGCAGGGCCTGTCCGGCCCGCCAACTCGCCTCGGCCATCTCGGCGCGCAGGGCGGTGTCCATGATGGGCCGGCGCATGCCGCGGGACAGGCTGTTCGCATCGCCCGGTGCGGCCAGGATGGCGGCACCCGGGCCCACCACATCGGTGATGGCGCCGCCGGTGCACAGGATCAGCGGCAGGCCGCGAATCTGCGCTTCCGCCGCCGCCATGCCGAAGCCCTCGAACCAGGTGGCCAGGGCAAAGAGATCGGCCGCCGCGTATTCAGCCTCCAGCGCGCCATCGGTGATGGGGCCCAGGAAGCTGACGCGGCTGGCCAGGCCCAGCTCCTCGGCCAGGGCCCGCAGCCCGTCCGCATGCACCGGATCGGCCGCCGGGCCTGCAATGCGCAGCGTCCAGTCGAGATCGGTGAGGCGCCCCAGCGCCCGCAGCAGCACATCATGCCCCTTGCGCGGGATCAGCGAGCCCACCGAGAGAATGCGCGCCCCCGGCCCGCCCGAGCCCGCGGCGCGCGGTGCGGGGTCGGTCCCGGGCTCCACCACGCCAATGCGCGAGGCTTCGGCCCCCAGCGGCGGCAAGCCCTTGGCCGTGGCGCGCGAGGTGGCGACCAGCCGGCCGCAGGCGGCGAAGACCACGCGCTCGATGGCGGCCAGCTCGGCCTGATAAGGGCCGGGTTCCAGCGATGTCGGGTGATGGATCAGCGCGACCGCGTTGCGCGCCGCCAAAACCCGGGCGAGGGGGCGGAAGGCGGGCAGGGCCAGGCTGTCAATCAGCGGCACTTCATCCGGCGCAAGCCGCGCCCAGGCGGCTTCGACGGCGGCCTCGGCCGTGGCATCGGGCATGGGGAAGCGCCCCGCCAGCTCATCCACGCGCACGGCATGGCCCAGGGCCCGCAGGCCCTCCACCAGCCGGCGGTCATAGAGATACCCGCCCGAGATCGTGTCGAAGGGGGCGGGAACCAGAAGGGCGATCCGCAATGTCTTCATCGGCTGATTCACGCCTGCTGCCTCACGCGACGGGGCCTTCGAACGCGGCCCAGGCGATGTGGCTTTCGCGCAGCAGCACCTTGATGCCGCTGACGCCATCGCCACCCGGGCCCATGCGGCCATCGCGGCAGGCGGCTGAGAGCAGGCCATGGATGTGCAGGCAGAGATATTCGGTGGTGGTGTTCTTGCCTGCGAAGACCTGCTCCTCATCGAGGTTGCGGTAATCCATCCCGCTCAGGATCTTGCGCAACTCATCCTTGGCGAGGCCGATATCGATCAGCAGATGCAGATGGTCCAGCTTCTCGGCACGGAACTCGGCCTCCACCACGAAGGTCGCGCCGTGCAGGCGTTGCGCCGGGCCGAATTCCGCGCCGCGAAAGGAATGCGCGACCATGATGTGGTCCACGACGGTGAGGCTGAACATGCTGGAGATTTCCTTCAGGCGTAGCGGATGACGGGGCAAAGCGGTTGTGGCGCGCCGGGGGGCGGGTCCAGAAGCGCAGGTAGGGACGCGGGCAAATCTTCAAAGGCCACGACGGGGCCGAGCAGAGCGTCCAGCCGCGCATCCTCCAGCAGGGAGAGGGCAAGCGCCATGCGCTGCCCATGGCTGCGCCGCCCGCGCATGGCGGGCGAAACGCTGCCCACCTGCGTCGAGATCAGTTGCAGGCGCTTCTGGTGGAATTCCGCCCCCAGCGGCAAGGCGGGCTCGGCATCGCCGAACCAGCTGGCTTCGAGGATGCGTCCCTCGAACGCCGCGCAGGCGAGGGCGAGGCGCAGCCCGGCCGCGCTGGCGCTGGCATGGATGATGAGTTCCTGATCGCGCGGGGCGGCGTCCGGCAGGGCGAAATCCGCGCCGAAGCCGCGGGCCAGGGCGGCCTTGGCCGGGTCCCGGTCCACCACCGTCACCGCGACACCCGGCATGCGCGCCAGCAGGAAGGCGCAAAGCAGGCCGACCACGCCGGCACCGATGATGAGGGCGCGTTCGCCCAGGCGCGGTGCGGCGTCCCACATCACATTCAGCGCGGTTTCCATATTGGCGCCGAGGCAGGCGCGGTCATCGCTGACGCCATCGGGGATCAGCGCGCAGAAATGCGCGGGAATGACGAAGCGCGACTGATGCGGATGCAGCGCGAAGACGCGCCGGCCCAGGAATTCCGGCGCACCCTGCTCGACCCGGCCGACCGCCGCATAGCCGTATTTCACGGGGAAGCCGAAATCGCCCTCCTGCATCGGGCAGCGCATGGCCGCATGCTGGGAGGCGGGCACGCGGCCGTGATGCACCAGGCGCTCCGTGCCGCGTGAGAGGCCGGAGGTCAGCGCCTGGACCAGCAATTCACCCTCGGCCGGCAAGGCGAGGCGGGCCGCGCGCAGTTCGGCCTTCCCGGGCGCCACATGCCAAAGGGCCTGCGCCATGGTTTCGCGACGGTCACTCATGCGGTGTACGCCCATGCGGGGTGCGTCGGTCCAGCGCGATGTCGAATAGCACATCGGGGGCGATGTCGTGGCAGGTCCAGGTGAAGCGCATTCCCTGCTCGATGCGCCCGACTTCGGGCAAATCAAAGGCAGGCCGGCCGGAGCCGAGGATCATCGGCGCCACCGTCACATGCAGGCGGTCCAGCAGGCCGGCGGCCAGGAAGCCCGAGACGGTCTGCCCGCCGCCTTCGACAAAGATGCGCGT